>JAJDND010000195.1 GCA_022340885.1 Desulfobacterales bacterium
GGTGCCGGTGAACGCCGACGGATTTTTTGCCGAGGCCCACGTAAAGCTCCGGCCGGTGGATTTTGCCACGGACGGTGTTTTTGTGTGCGGACTGGCCCATGCGCCCAAACCCATCGATGAATCCATTACCCAGGCCCAGGCTGCGGTGGCCAGAGCGGTGACGGTGCTGGCCATGAAGAACATCAAGCTGGGCGGGATTATCTCCCAGATTCGACCCGAACTGTGTTCGGGATGTCTGGGATGCATCAATGTGTGCCCCTTCGGTGCCATTACCTTCGACAATGAGAAGTTCGTCGCGGAAATCAACCCCGCGCTATGCAAGGGATGCGGCGCCTGCGCAGCGGTTTGTCCATCGGAAGCGCCGCTGCTCATGGGTTTTGACAACAATCAGATTTATGCCCAAATCAAAGGCGCGTTGTCCATGTGATCGTTTGCGAAAATAAGGGGCGTCGTTCTGTAGATACGCTGTCATTTCGAACTGGAAGCGCAGTCATCATGTATGGAGATCATAAAAGTGCCTAAAGTTAAGGTATTCTTTCAGTTTTATACGAATTGGTAGAGCAGCACGTGGCGCAAGCGCCTGCGCGGTGCGAGCGACACATTCACTTTAGCCGCTTTAGATCACTTTCGTCACTTCAAACTTATTATAAATGGGAAATCTATGGATCCAAATTCGTAGATGTGCTGAACAAGCCTTATCAAATTGCCATTGCCTCAAATATGATCATCGATTTTCATACCCACATTTTTCCCAAAGACATCCGTGAGAACCGGGAAAAATATTTTCCATCCGAACCTGCTTTCAGGCTTTTATATGATTCGCCGAAATCAAAACTCGTCGGGGCAAAAGAGATCGTTGCCGCCATGGACGATCAAGGGGTTGACCGGTCCGTGGTTTTTGGTTTTCCCTGGAAAAATTCGGACATATTTAAACCTCAAAACGATTATATTATGGCGGCGGTTGCCCGGTTCCCCGACCGTCTGATCGGGCTTTGCTGTTTTGATCCCTTCAGTAAAGCGGCTGCTTCCGAGGCGCGGCGGTGTCTGGAAGGCGGTCTTGCCGGGATTGGAGAGATTGCTTTTTACCAATCCGGTATCGATGATGCGGCTTTGGACAAACTGGCGCCGCTCATGGAGATATGCCTGGACAAAGACCGGCCGTTTTTGATCCACACCAATGAGCCGGTGGGTCACATGTATCCCGGAAAGACACCCAATACCCTGAAACAGATTGATGCACTGGCGGCCAGGTTTTCGAGAAATAAGATCGTACTGGCCCATTGGGGTGCGGGGATATTCTTTTTCAATTTGTTAAAAAAAGACGTCAAAGACCATCTTAAAAACGTATATTTCGATACGGCCGCGTCTCCTTTTTTGTATCATCCGGAAATCTACCGATACGCCGTGGAGATTGCCGGCGGGGATAAAATCCTGTTCGGCAGTGACTTTCCGCTCATACAGCCGGCGCGGTATTTTGAGGAACTTAAAAAGACATCCGGATTGTCAAAAGCCCAAATCGAATCCATTTGCGGCACGAACGCTGCAAAACTTCTCAATCTCCTCTAACCCGGCTGACAGCCATGGACCGGATGCCCGTCTTCAACCACGAAGAGGTCGAATACGTATTTAAATCAATGTGTCTTCTTACAGATTTATCATTTTTAGGAGACATAATAGGAGGATTTCATGAAGGATGTGGTGATTGTATCGGCCTGCCGGACCCCCATCGGGGCCTTCGGCGGTACATTGAAGGAGTTGGATGCGGCGAACATCGGCGCCGCAGTCATGAAAGCGGCCGTCCAGCGCGCCGGCATCGATCCGGCGATCATCGACGACGTGCGCTTCGGCAACTGCCTGGAGCCCTGTGACGCCCTGAACGTGGCCCGGGTGAGCGCACTTCTCGCAGGTATACCGGAAAGCATCACCGCGGTCACCATCAACCGGGTCTGCATTTCGGGCATGGAAGCGGTAATCTCGGGTATGGCCATGATCCAGGCCGGCATGGCGGAAGTCATCCTGGCCGGCGGGGTGGAGCACATGTCGGGCGTGGCCTACCAGGTCCCCGGCGCCCGGTGGGGCTGTCGCCTCCAGGACCAGGTTTTCGTGGACGCCATGATCCATGCGCTTTACTGCGGGTCTTACATCCTTCCCCTGGACGACAAGGCGCCCCTTGACACCGATTGCGCGCCGGCGAATCTTTTTCTCGGAAAACCCTATATCATGGGTCACACGGCCGAGTTCGTGGCCCATCGTCTGGGCATCGGCCGGGCAGAAATGGACGAAGTGGCCCTGCGCAGCCACAACAACGTCGAACGATCCACAAAAGAGGGGCTTTTTGCCGAAGAAATCGTGCCCATGGAAATTCCCCGGCGCAAGAAACCGCCGCTTATTTTCGACAAGGACGAGCACTTTCGTCCCGGTTTGACCATGGAAGACCTGAAAAAACTGCCGTCGGCGTTTATTCCCAAAACAGGAACGGTTACGGCCGGCAACTCCAGCGGCATCAACGACGGGTCGGCCGCAATGGTCATCATGTCCGAAGAAAAAGCCAAGGATCTGGGGCTTCGTCCGCTGGCCCGGATCCGGGCTGTGGGTCGGGGAGGGTGCCACCCGGCGGTTATGGGACTGTCTCCGGTGCCCGCGGTACACAACCTGATGGATCGCAGCGGCCTTAAAATCGCCGACTTCGAACTCGTGGAAGTCAACGAAGCCTTTGCCGCCCAGTATATCGGCTGCGAGCGGGAACTGGACCTGAACCGGGAGATCACCAACGTGAACGGATCCGGCATCGGGCTGGGACACCCGGTGGGCGCCACGGGCTGCCGCATCATGGTAACCCTTATTCATTCGATGATGCGACAAGGCAAATCCCTGGGCCTTGCCACTTTGTGCGGGGGCGGCGGAGTTTCCATGGCCTGCGCCCTGGAGATAACCTGAAAAAGACAGCCGCCTATTAAAGTGAGGGATTGGGGTGTTTCCCGAGCAACCGCTACATGGATAATCTTTTTTTTAAACCGCATGAACTCGCGGCAAGGGATTGTATAGAAAGAACAGGAAACTATCTTTAAGATATCAACAGGTTCAATTCGTTATTTTAAATTCTTTTAAAAATATAATTTAGGAATGCGCTTATTCTTTCTAACAATCTCTAAGCCGCTCAAACAGCATCCGATTTAAAAAAAAGATTATCCATTCCGCTCATATTAAGGATTTTGGAGAAAAACTCCTCGATGGTTCATTAAAGTAAAAATAGATTAAAAGGAGGATCAATGGAGTTCGAGCTGACAAAGGAACAACAGGAGATTCAAAAAGCCGTTCGGGATTTCGTCAAGGGAGAGTTCAAAAAGGACGTGATCCACGATTTGATAAAAATGCATGCGTTTCCAGAAGCCATCTGGAAGAAGGCGGCGGATCTGGGATTCATCGGTATTCACTTTCCGGAAGAATATTCCGGCCAGGGCCTGGGGGTCATGGAAAACATCCTGGTCTGCGAGGAGCTGTGCCGCGGGGATTCCACGGTGGGGCTTTGCGTGGCCATCGCGGATTTTGCCTCCGAGCTCATTTTGCACTTCGGCAGTGAGGACCAGCGGCAAAAATGGCTGCCCAAGGTCGCCGAGGGAGAGGTGTTGTCCTGCGGGGCGTTCACCGAACCGGATCACGGGTCGGATATCACGTCGGTGGAAACCACGGCTGTCAAGGCGGGTGATGAGTGGGTCGTCAACGGCACAAAGACATTCATCACCAACAGCGGTCCGTATGCGGGGTTTTACAATGTCCTGTGCCGGACGGACTCGGAAGCCAGCCCTCCCCATCGGGGGCTGAGCGTTATTCTGGTGGAGTCCGATCGACCCGGCGTTTCCAGCACCGACATCGGGGAAAAGATGGGCATTACCCTGACCCACACGGCCGAGGTCAACTTCAAGGATGTGCGGGTGCCCCTGTCCAACCTCGTGGGAGAGGAGAACCGGGGGTTCTACCATGTGCTGGAGTTTTTCGACGAAAGCCGGATACTGGTCGCCGCACAGGCCCTGGGAACAGCCCAAGGCGCCTTTGACCGTGCCGTCGCCTACGTTAAGCAGCGCGAACAATTCGGACGGAAAATCGCTGCGTTCCAGATCAACCAGCACAAGCTGGCCGACATGGCCACCAAGATCGAACTGGCGCGCCTCGTCACTTACAAGGCCGCCTGGAATTTCGACCAGGGGCGCATCGATCCCAAGCTGACATCCATGGCCAAGATGTATGCCGCCCGAACCGCCGTGGAGGTGGCTGACGAGGCGATCCAATTGCTCGGGGGTTATGGGTACATGGCCGAATACGATGTGGAGCGGTTTTATCGCGACGCCAAGATTACGGAGATCTATGAGGGAACCAAGGAGATCCAGAAGAACACCATTGCCAGTGCATTACTGGGAAAATTAAAATAGCAGCTATACTTACTCCTGAGGCAGTTTGCTCAACAGCGCTTCTATATCCATTTCATTGATCAAATCGGAATAAATCTGGCTGACCGTGGTGCCGGCGTCATCCATGCCCGGAACATCGACCCGTTCTGTATCTCCGCTGAAATTTTGCTTTACAAAAATTTTTCCGTCTTGAGACAGTGTGGTGGCATAGGCCATCTTAAAATGCCATTTGTAATCTTTTAGATCGAGATGAAAATCGGTCAGCGCAACCTCCAGTTTCGGGATTTGGGGAGAGGCGGATTCAACTACCTGAATTCCCATTTGATCCAGACGTTTTCGAAAGACCGTTTCGAACAAGGTTTTTAGATCGTAAATCCCCTCGATAGGCTTGTCTTGGCCCTTGGGCGCCAGGATCAGCATATAGCTGTTGTGAAAATTATTCAGCTTTTCCCGGGCGCTGACGCTGAGCGGATCCGGGTTGGCCCGATGATCCACCACGCTCAGACGGATCTTTTTTGCTGCCGGCGTGCTTTGGATTTTATCCGGTAGTTGGTAATTGACTTTGATGTAAGGGCGGGTTGCGCAGGCAAACAGGAAAAAAAGCGGCAAAACCAATATCGGCAAGTATTTCGCCATTTTTTTTGCATATGATAACAGATGTTTCATGACAGCTCCTTTTAATGGATTCGCCGGCTAAAGGGGCATCTCGCATCGCTTTCATAGCGCGAATTAAAAATATATTACATCTCACTCGTCTTCTATGCAAGTGCATTTATTCACAGCTCTAAAAACCTTAATTTCTCAAATCATGAATATGCGGTTTGACAATGCCTTTTTGTAAATCTGCCATGGTGTGCAGCATGTGGTATCATAAAAATTTTCATTAACTTTTATGCAAGATTGTGACATTTTCTAAATTTCGAAGGAATTCGAGGCTTTCAGATGGAAGACGCTGGGGGCCGAAGCCATCCCGTCCTGGGAGGGATTTAAAGTTCTCGATAATGCTGCAGATGAGATCCTCCGGCTTGCCTTTGAAAGAAAATTCAGATACTCGCTTTTATAGAAGAATTACCATCGATTTGGCTAAGTCAATAAGAATAAGAGATGGAATAACATGGTGAAAAAAATGAAAAATTAATACAATCAATAACTTATAATAATATTTTTGGCTTCTGATCAACAAAAAAGTTGAAAAATTCGTCGGTACAAAGTAATATCGGGCGACCATTGAAAACGCTGCAACTTTCTCGAAGCGATCTCAAAATTAGGATTTTCGGTTGAGATCAAGACGAGGCCGAGGATCAACCTACAGTCATACTCAAGTATGTCGAGGACTTGATACGAGGGCTCAACGCCGATATCGGACGAAAAGACTTTTTTGAGATGGCTGCGCATATGTCATGTGAACCCGGAAGCTGTTTTAGAATCATTCCATCGCCGGTTTGCAGGGGGCCGGCGATGGATCCTCTGCAAGCCCTGAATTTTAAGGCCAACCTTTAAAAGGAAAGCAATGCCATGAAACTGAAAAGATGGTGGCTGGTCGTATCCATGGTGATGGCGACAAGCCTGGTGATGTCGGCGCCGGTCATTTCAGGGGCGTCTTCCCGGGATTTCAGGCAGAAAAACGAGCTTCAAATTTATGTTCCGCCGGATTGGTTTTTAAACGGGTACTTCATTGCCCGTGAGAAAAACCCGGGTTATGTTTTCGGACCGGTTCGCAAGTTTGTCAGGGCCCTTGGCGGCACCACCACATGGTTGATCGAGAATATGGAGTTGAAACGTCTCGAAGCAGCCCATGCAGAAGGAAAGAAAATCGAATATTCACTTTATCTTGAGGCTGTTTCATCGGATCGCACGGAATATTGGGTTTTCGTGGCGCTGCCTTATGACAATGCACAGATGTGGTACGATGCCAGGCGGGCCTATCACGGAAGAAAAGCAAAAGACTATTACGGGAAAACCCGGGATGAGCTTCAACGCGCGCTGGATCAGGGGCTTCACATCAGCGCTGAGCTTCGCTTTTGGATCGAAAACGGGGAGACCAGCCTAAAGGTTCCCGAGGATGTGATCATGAGCCGATACAATGTCCGGCCGGTTTTCGACCTCGATAGGGGCCGCCGGCCGGATCCGGCCGCCAAGAGCGATTAGCGCGATATTTAAGGAGGTATGAATCATGTCTTTTGGTGAAAATAACAATGATAAATCCAGTCGCCGCGATTTTCTGAAAAAAGCGGCGGCCATGGGATTGGGGACAGCGGTGAGCGGCGCCGCCCTCGGGCGGCCCGGACGGGCTTCAGCCCAGATCACCCTTCCTAAAGGGCAGATACCCCGCAGGCCCTTCGGCCGGTCGGACATATTGGTCTCCACACTGTCGCTGGGCGGGATGTTCGATATTTTAAACAACCGGTTGATGCTTGCCAAGGCGCTGGAGTGGGGAATCGACTATTGGGATACCGCCGAAGGATACGGCGGCGGCCGCAGCGAAGAGGGCATCGGCCGCTGGTTCGCCAGAAATCCCGAAACCCGCAAACGCGTGTTTCTGGTGAGCAAGCTTTCCCTGAGGAGAGGCACCGATTTTACGCCCCGGCTTGAAGCGTGCTTGAAGCGGTTGCATACCGATTACATCGACCTGCTTTTTGTGCACGGCATCAGCGCTGTCGATGAGATGGATCCCGGTCTCGAATCCTGGTCCCGGGCCATGAAAAAGGCCGGCAAGTTGAGATTGTTCGGTTTCAGCACCCATGCCAACATGGAAGACTGCCTCGATGGTGCGGCCCGGCTGCCGTGGATCGACGGCATCATGTTCAGCTACAACTTCCGCCTGATGCATGAACCGCGAATGAAAGCGGCTGTTGAAGCCTGCTATCGGGCCGGCATCGGTCTTACGGCCATGAAAACCCAGGGCGGTGGGCCGATCAAGAGCGATTCCGAGTCCGAAATAAAAATGGCGGGCCGCTTTATGCAAAAAGGCTTTACCGACCACCAGGCAAAGCTCATGGCGGTTTGGGAAGATAACCGTATTGCCAGCATCTGCTCCCAAATGCCCAATCTCACCATTATGGCGACCAATGCAGCGGCGGCAGTGGATCACCCCCGGCTTTCACGGTCCGATCGTGCCTTGCTGGCCCAATACGCCGATGAAACCTACAGCGACTATTGCGCCGGATGCGGCCGTCTCTGTTCGCAGGCACTCGGCAACTCAGTGCCGATCAACGATATCATGCGCTGTCTCATGTATATTCATTCTTACCAGGATTTAACACTGGCGCGATCCGCTTTCGAAATGCTGCCGGTGCAGACACGGGTGCTTTTAACGCAATTGGACTTCAAAAAGGCGGAACAATCGTGCCCGCGAAACCTGCCCATCGGCCGGATGATGCAGGAGGCAACGCACCTTTTGGCCTGAACGATGTGAAGGGGGCGTTCGACATTCTTGTCAATGTTCGAGTATTCGATGATTCGAGAGGATAAAAACAGCAGCCGGCGGCAAACGGTATTGAGTATGGTTATTTTATCCGTTCTCCTGGTGATCGGGGCGGGTATATTGATCACCCAATCCCGCTTTAACGCCGGGATTTTGCCAAAAAATGCATTTTTGCCGGAGCCGGATCAGAACACAGCATCTGTGCAAATATCTCCCAACGCATACTTTGCCCCGTTGCCGGGCGGCATACAGCCGCTCACGTCAACGGAGATATTTGATGCCCGAACGCTTTCCGATAAAATAGACGGTAAAGCGGAACTCTATTTGTCCGCCGGTTTTACTCGTTTGGTGAGCCAGCGCTTCAAGGATGAACGCAGCGCCGATCTGTGGATGGAAGCCTTTGTGTATGACATGGGCAACAGTCAAAATGCTTTTTCCGTGTTCAGCGCCCAGCGCCGGGAGGATGCCGTACCGATCGATTTGACGCGAAACGCCTACCGGACGCCCAACGCCCTATTTCTAACCCACGGCCGCTATTATGCGGAGATCATCGCATCCAAAGCATCCGAAAAGGTACCGCAGCCCGTAAAATTGCTGGCCGAGACCTTCATTCACAATACCCCTGCCGAAGGGCCAGCCGTGGATGAAACCGCGCTGTTTCCGAAACAAAATCTGGTTAAAAACAGTATCGTCTTAATCGCCGCCAATGCATTTGGTTATGAGGGTTTCGACAAAATATACTCAGCCGAATATACATCAAGCGGTCAACGTCTCACGGCCTATCTCTCCCATCGCAGCTCTCCTGCGGAAGCCGAAAAACTGGCATCGGCTTACACAGCGTTTTTGTTGACCTACGGCGGCGAAAATATTGAAGAAAAACTTTCGATACAGGGTGCTCGAATAATAAAAATTTTAGACACCTATGAAATCATTTTTTCCCATGGTTCGTATTTGGCCGGTGTTCGGGAAGCGGCAACGGTTCAAGATGCGAAAATGATGGCCGACCGGCTATATGATCGAGTAAAGGAGGCGGATAATGGATCCTGATCCGAACAGAGATGACGTAAACCGGCGTCAATTTCTGGATCGACTGGCCAAGGCCGGCATTTGCATTGCTGCCGCCGGCGCCGCTGGTTTCTGGTTTTACGATTCCAAAGGTCCCTTATCATCGGCGCCTCAGCCGTCGAATTTGACCCTAAAGGATTTTTCCATCGGTCTTCCCCGGCAGAAAATGAGCATTATCCGGGGAGCGGACAGGGCGGCCACCCTGGGGATGGCGTTAAAATCCCTGGGAGGTATTGAAAAATTTGTCAAAAAAGGGGACCGGGTTCTACTGAAAGTCAATGCCGCTTTTGCATCTCCGGCCATGCTGTCGGCGACCACACATCCTGCGATCATCACCGAAATGACGCGGCTTTGTTTTCACGCGGGGGCCGCATCCGTCGTGGTGACGGATAACCCCATCAATGATCCGGCCGCCTGTTTTACCCTGACCGGCATTGCCGATGCCGCCCGCAAAGCCGGCGCCCGGGTGGTTTTGCCGAGCGATGACCTGTTTTGCCCCATAACGGTCAAAGGCGCCGCATTGATTCGAAATTGGCCGGTGCTTTACAAACCCTTTACGGATATCGACAAAGTGATCGGTATGGCCCCCCTTAAAGATCACCATCGAAGCGGCGCATCCATGACCATGAAAAACTGGTACGGTCTTTTGGGGGGACGCCGCAACATCTTTCACCAGGATATAAACGGCATCATCACGGAACTTGCCATGATGGTAAAGCCGTCCCTGGTGATACTGGATGCAACCACGGCAATGATGACCAATGGTCCCACCGGCGGTTCTCTGTCGGACCTTAAACATACCAATACCATGATCGCCGGCACGGACCAGGTTGCCGCGGATGCCTTCGGCATATCTTTGCTGGGAAGATCTTTGGACAAACTGCCGTACATCGGGAAAGCCCAGGCCGCCGGCATCGGGACCGCGGACTATATGAAGCTGAATCCCGTTATGGGATCGATTTAGATATAATTATGAATATCGTAACCACCCGACGAATCTGCCAGGTGTTCTTTTTTGTCCTGTTTATCTGGTTTTGTACGGTCACCACTCTCGGGGGGCAAATGCGGCAGTTGCGCGGCTGGCCGGTTAACTGGTTGATTCAACTGGATCCGCTGGTGGGACTGGGAACCCTGCTGACTACCCGGACTGTATATGCCGGACTTTTATGGGGACTGGCAACCATCGTCCTGACCATACTTTTGGGAAGATTTTTTTGCGGCTGGTTATGCCCTTTTGGCGCCCTTCATCAGTTTGTGGGATTTCTGGCCAGGCGAAACAGATCGACCGCCGTAAAAATAAACCTCAATCAATACCACCCCGGACAATCCGTCAAATACTGGATTTTGATCTTTCTGCTCACGATGTCGGCGCTGGAGGTGCTCGCCGATCTGATTCGTTTGCCCGGCACCCATGGATTGCTTTTCGGGATACTGATGCTGGCCGCGCTGGCATGGATGATTTTCAAAGCCGCTCGCCAAACATCGGCGAAACCCAAAAAAGCAGGCATCATGTTTTTGGTCGTCATCACCGTCTGGCTGCTGCTCAGCGCCGTCTTAAACGGCGACCAAACATCGGCGGCATCCCTTCAAATCGGATTGCTGGATCCCATTGCGCTGGTATACCGATCCGTAAACCTTGTTATCCTTCCCCTTGTGGGCCGGTCTTTTGTATCTGTTTCGACCTTACCGCGGGCCTACGACGGGATTTTCCCGATCGCGGCCGTATTTCTGTCGGCCATATTGTTGAATCTGTCGGTGCCGCGATTTTATTGCCGATTCATCTGTCCGGCAGGTGCACTTTTCGGTATTTTGAGCCGCTTTGCCGTCTGGCGAGTGGGCAAAACAAAAGATGAATGTGTGGCATGCGGTCTTTGTGAAAAGAATTGCGAAGGCGCATGCTCGCCCACGTCCCAAATCCGGATCAACGAATGCGTTCTGTGCATGAACTGCCTGAACGACTGCCGCCACCATTTATTGACCTATCAGATCGCTGCTTCTGCTTCGGGTGAAATGCCCGGACCGGATCTGTCCCGCAGACAATTTATCGCTTCGGCGGTATCCGGCGCCGCAGTCGTTCCCATGCTGCGGATCAGCGGTCATCTGGGGAAAAACTGGGATCCTGCTTTGGTGCGTCCTCCCGGCGCCCTGCCGGAAAAAGCGTTTCTTTCCCGGTGCATCAAATGCGGCCAGTGCATGCGCATTTGTCCCACCAATGTCATCCACCCGGCCGGGCTTCAGGGCGGCCTCGAAGGATTGTGGTCCCCGGTACTCAATTTTCGAATCGGTACCAGCGGGTGTCAGTTCAATTGCATTGCCTGCGGCAATCTTTGTCCCACGGCCGCAATACGGCCCATTACCCTGGATGAACGGCTGGGAAGAAACCGTTTTGCCGATCATGGGCCCATTAAAATCGGAACCGCCTTTGTGGATCGGGGCCGCTGTTTGGCCTGGGCTATGGACAGACCCTGTATCGTTTGCCAGGAAAATTGCCCGGTGAGTCCCAAAGCCATCCAGACCCGTGAGGTTTTCAACACCATCGATACGGGTTCCAAGCTGACGGTGGCCAAAGCCGAAACAGTATATATTGAGTTTCAGGGCACCGGTCCCGGCATGAATCAATTGGCCACCGGCGATTATTTTGCCGTGGTTCAGTCGTCAGCCGATCATCGGCCGCGGAGAATCGTCAGTAATTGGGAAAGGGGGCTGCGGGTTGCCGAAGGACTTCCCTTTGACCCGTTGCCCAAACCGGGAAGCCGCATCGACATTCAGGTTCGGCTTCAACAGCCCCATGTCGATCCAAACCGATGCATCGGCTGCGGCGTTTGTGAGCATGAATGCCCGGTTCCGGGAGAGCGAGCGATCCGGGTGACGGCGGACAACGAGTCAAGAGATCCCGAGCATGCATTGCTGCTTAAACGATGACGATATTCGGCAATCGCTCAATTTAAAAGAGGAGTGCTTTTTATGTTGACAAGAAAAAACAATCCATCACGAAGAGACTTTCTGAAAGCCGCCGGCGCAGTGGGGGTGGGGTCGGTAATTGCGGCTTTAAATCCTTCGGCCGAAGCCGCCCAAGGATCCGAAACCGTACCGGTGAGACCCTTCGGAAAAACAGGCGCAACGGTTTCCATCCTTTCAATGGGCGGGATGTTCGACATCGCTTCCAACCAGATCATGATGAAACAGGCTCTGAAATGGGGCGTGACCTACTGGGATACCGCGGACTGTTATCAACACGGCAGCGAAAGGGGCATCGGAAAATATTTTGATAAATATCCCGAAGATCGAAATAAGATTTTCCTGGTGAGCAAATCCTGCGCCAGGGACCCAAAAGGCATGACTCGGCTCCTTGATCGATCCCTTGAAAGAATGCGTACCGGCTATATCGATCTTTATTTTGTTCACGGTATCTACGGTATCGATGAACTGAATGAACGAACCAGAACCTGGGCGGAACAAGCCAAAAAAGCGGGAAAAATCCGTTTTTTCGGATTCAGTACCCACAGCAATATGGAAGAATGTATGCTGGCGGCTGCAAAGCTTGGCTGGATCGACGGGATTATGATGACCTACAACTTTCGCCTGATGCATACCGACCCCATGAAGCGAGCCGTCGATGCCTGCAGGAAAGCGGGTATCGGCTTGACCGCCATGAAAACACAGGGCGGCGGATCCGTGAGGACGGACACGGATATCGAACTTCAAATGGCCGGCCGGTTTTTGCGAAAAGGATTCACAGACGCCCAGGCCAAGTTAATGGCGGTTTGGCAAAATCCGGATATCGCCAGTATTTGTTCCCAGATGCCGAACATGACAATCCTTAAGGCCAATGTCGCTGCGGCGTTGAACCGGACCGATCTCTCCCGGGGGGACATGGGATGGCTGCATCGCTATGCCCGAAAAACCCATTCGGATTATTGCGCCGGCTGCTCGGCTGTTTGCGAATCCGCTGTTGAACCGGACGTGCCCATCGGTGACGTGATGCGGTATCTTATGTATTATCGAAGTTACGGTGAATACGATTATGCCGCTGTTCGGTTTAAAACAATTCCCGAAAATATCCGGCTGAAAATGTCCGACCTGGACTATTCGTTAGCCGAGCAAAAATGCCCGCAAAAGATGACCATCGGCAAACTCATAAAAGAAGCGGTTAAAGAATTGTCGTAAAGCCCGATTTAATGGGAAGAGATCGTTCAGCATATCTCCGACTGGTTGAAAGAAAATATTTGAGGATCACGCTGATGATCATTCAAGGCGAGAAGTTTCCCCCCAAGCTTTTTTGTTTCGCAGGATTTTTTTCCGAGACGTTTTCCAGGTCTTTGTGGTCAGAAAGGATTCCCGATAGCGGGCAAGCATCACTTGAAACATCTGAAAATTGGCTGATGGGTTTTACGACACAGAATTTGCGGGGGGCCGGCCGGGGGTCGAGATATTCAAAAATTCGTCTGAGGGCGTCCGGTGAATCGCAATACCGTTCACCGGCCGTCCAATTGGGGATGCCTGTGGAAACGTAATGGATGATGGTTTCGGTCTGGGGCTTGTTAAACCCCAAAAAGAACGACCCTCCGGGGCATCCGAACTGTTTATTGGAAAAATAGGCGGCGGTCTTTTTTCTGCGGGCCCGCCAGATATGACCCATCACGCAGGAAAATTGACCGAACACCTTTTCCCAGTCGATTTCGTTTTAAATTTCCCTTTCCCGGGTGGGCAGGTCGTTGGGCTTGGGAGAAAAACCTTCGGCGGGTCTTTTATCCGTGTAAAAAAGTCCGACAGGCTCCTCGTCGAGATCCAATACTGCAAGAAAATCCGGTAATGATTTCAGTATTTGGCTATTCATCGTATCCTCGAATATTAGTCAACGGCGGGTCCCGCCGTGCGGGGCAACATCTTCATGGGGCGTTGTATGAATTTTTGGAATGGCTTGCCGTTATATTTTCAATACGAGGTCAAATCCTTCTCGATCCGCCCATTTTACCAAGGCATTTTTAAGCTTTTCAAGTCCTTTTTGATCCGTTTCAGGGACTCGGACCCGGAAATCAACCGGCAGCGTCTCAAAAGCGAGGTTGGTATGCACATACCATACCGTATCATTAGTATCGGCAGATATCGCTTGTGTAATTTCTACAAAATCATTTTCCTTTTTAAACAGCATTGCCTCCCTCCCTGACCATAATAACTTTTATCAATATTAGATAACATATATTTTCGCGCCATCCAAGGAATTTTCAAGGCGCTGACCGGGGTATCGGCGCTTAGTCCTCTGATTCTTAAGTTCGATCAAGTATTTTTATATTGTTTCACCTCAGAGGCAAAGAGGACATGGCGTTTTTTTGAGAGAATGTATTTGCCGGACGGAACCGGCAAATACATTACAATCAACCGCCTCGTGGTAAAGGCTTTACAAGAATAAGACAGATTTTTTTTCACCCATCGGCACCTCCCGAAGGGTGAAAAAAAATATTCCCTGTGAACTCTGTTATGCCTCCTTATCACAAACTACAGAGACCTCCATGCTTGAAGCTTTCATATTCGATACTGAACGTCAAGGGCTTTCTGTACAGACGTTCCCTATTGAAAGTAATCTCAAAAATATAAATTTCGTTCAAGGAAAACCGAGCCTTGAGTCATGCCGCAATCCGGGATCTGCACCGATGAAAAAGCAGCGCATATATGGGGTGGCGGGTGAGTTTTTCAAGCGGCCAGGAACGGGGCAATCGGGCGTTAGAAGTGATCTTTCTTGATTCCCAGCTGCCCCTCTCCCCTTTGGACGCCCCTGACCCGATCCCAGGCGCTTTTCTGCCAGTCATCCTTTCGGTCGGCATCGGAGATCCACGGGGGAAGCGCAAGATACAGATATCGGGAGAGGGCATAGACGTAGGGTTCATACATACGACGCAGCTCCCTGAGTTTTTCTTTCATTTCCTCGCCGCTTTTAAGCTTCACGTTTTCGGCGGCCAGCGCATTGCGCAGGTACAGCAAGTCGTCATTCGAAAGCCGGTCCTCTATGGGTGTGCGCGGCGGGGTTTTGAAAATGAATGCAAGGTCCACCACCGCATGCCTTGCCATGGCGAAGGTCAACTGAGCCTGGTGTTCGCAGGCCCCCTTGATACCGGTGATGACAAGGGCGCTCACATCCAGGACAGCCGTCAGCGCCGAAAGCCAGGACTGGTTGTCGTGCTGTGAGCGATAGTAGGCCAGCACCGGAAATGAGAGATGACTCTCCAGCAATTCCGCGGACCACCGTTCCCAGTCGTAAAGCAATTGACGGAGCGTTTCTATGCCGTAATCGTGGGAGTGCCGGTACAGGATTTCAAAAGCGGTGGGCGGAGAACCTGCCCGCGCATCCAATAGCGAAATATTCACTTCCCGATTCGAAAAAGACTGGTTGAGCGACGGGAGATGGCCGATCAAGACCGCAAGAAAGCCGTAACCCATTCCCGCTTCGATGACGGTAAGGGCCCTGGCAAAGCTGCCGGCGGGAATGACGTCGCCCAGACCGAGGGTGAAAAAGGTGGTGCCGCTCATGTAGAGGGCTTCGCCAAAACCCAAATGGCTTCCGTCCGCAATGAGCCCGCTTCCCGTGGACAGGTAAAGGAGAGAGAATCCCACGACGAGACTTAAGGCCCAGGTACATAGCAGCAACAGCAGCGACAGGGGGCCGAAAAGCGCACGATACGTACCCCGCGCCCCTTGTGAAGGGATTGTTTTCAGCAAAAGGGACCACAGGCGCCAGGCCGTCCGGTAAAAGAAGCGCGCAAAGCGAAACCGGCGGGTAATCCGGCGTGGGAGGACCATCGTCTCGAAGCCGTCCCAGAGTACGGCCAGGATGACAAATATGCCGGTGATGGTAAGGAAGATGGACACAATACAATACCTCCTGATTGTTGATGGTGCTTGCTTGCTGCCGTTGGTGTTGCATTAAAAATCAAAAATTACTTTCCTTTCCCAAATTCCCAGGGCGGGGTAGGATTCGGTTGGCTCCATAAGCCGATTTTGTTGTATCTGGCAACGATTTCAAGGTTAAGCCAATCCTCGCAAAATGTTGCTCTGCAATATTTCTGGTAGACCCAGGCCAATCCGTTTTGGATAAGGGATTCGTTGAGCGATTGACCATCGACCGTGACGATCCCAACCGTTCGGTCGTTGGGGTCTTTACCCATGGTTTCAACATGAACGGTTTTGCCATACACCGTATCGAAAGTAAATTGCTTTGCCCTTTCGCTGAAGGCCTGCCCGACGTCGGGCGCATCTATGCCGTACAGCCGGATCTTTTTTCCCTTGTCTTTATGCAATACCGTGATTCGATCGCCGTCCGAGACCCCCACGACCAGACCGCTCCAGGTTCTTGTATCTTTCGCCGTCTTTTTCGATGGAAATGGAAATGAGAATTGGCCTTCCACATAAGCTTTGCCGTCGGCAAAGGCATTGGATGTCGCAAGGGCAGAAAAGATCACTACAGACAAAACCATTTTGTATCTGAAGGCCGCCATTTCACAATCCTTTCAACTAAATAATTTACAAAATACGTCCTGAAATCGTTTTAAACAACCCGTTTTAATCCTATATTTTTTGACAGCCGCAGGAAATATGCTTGCCAATGATTCAAGGATCGGCTTATCTTGGTATAAGATCATCTCGGATCTGAACGGGAAACACCATATCCGTCTTCAATGTTCGCTCAACTGCTGATTCTCCTGAACTCCGAACTCTGAACATTGAACACCCATAGAGGAGGAACTCATGAAAGTTCGCATCAACCGTAATTGCATGGGGGACCGCAACTGCAACAAGCTTTGCCCGGAAGTGTTTGAATACGATGAAGACCAGCTGTTGTCCATCGTCAAATTCGAGGTCATACCGGAACAGTACCACGACCTGGTGCGTCAGGCGGCGAAAGAGTGCGTGCCCGAAGCCATTGAAATCGAAGAGTAACCCCTTACGTTTCATCGATGATCAGGACGATCAGCTCCCGGGGGCCGTGGACGCCGAAGGCCAGGGTCATTTCGATGTCGGCGGTTTTGGAAGGACCGGAGATCAGCAGGGCATTGGTGGGCATATGATCCGCCCACTTCTCGGCCTGGATGATTTCGCAAAATGAGTTGTAGATCCTGTCCGAACCCAATACGGCAATGTGCACCGGCGGCACCAGAGACATGAGACGCGGTTCCTTATCATCGGGCCAGAGCACGATGGCGCCGGTTTCGGCAATGGCGCCCAGGGTGGTGGTGATGGACGCATCGATTTGAAACAATTCGTCTTTGAATTCCTCGATTGGGCCTTTCCAGGTACAAAGGGCCGGAAGCCCCTGAGGGTCCGTCGGCCAGGCAGCTTTCAATTCACGGCCCAAGTCGGTTTCCGGAGAATACAGCAGGCTTCTGAGGTTGCGGTTCTTGAGTATCTCCCGGAGCCGGTCCAGCCAATCCCGGGCGGTGGTCACCTCGATTTGGGTGCGCATGGCGCTCATCAATGTCGTCAGCCTTTCCAGACGCTGTGCGCGGTCGTATGCGGCAATGGGCAGGCAGGCGGTCGGTGGTAGGTCCGGCGCCTGGGCTGCGGCCTTGTGGAGCCGCTGGAGAATGCGGTCGCGGCCAATATCAGTCATTGGGCACTCCTTTCTCACGGATCAGTTGATGCAGGCTTTTGGGCGCAAACCGCGGCCGGCTGCGAACCTGTGTCCATGCTTTTAAGGGGCCAATCGCCGGCATCAGACGCCCAAGCCGCCCGGCCAGTTTTATGATCAGCCGGTTCAGGGCCGGCCGGCTGTTGACCAGGGCCCAGGTTTTCCATGTTATGATTTCCATCAAATTTCGGCGATAACCATGTCCCGGCATCGCCGCGGCGTCCGAGGCGTCGTAACTTTCGTTGCGGACCCGACGAATGAGAGTGGGTATGGGAATCCGAACCGGGCAGACTTCCTCGCAGGCGTTGCACAGGGTAGAGGCAGTGGCCAGATCGCCGGCGGCCGGGAGCCCTTCGATCTGGGGCATCAGGATCTTGCCGATGGGGCCGGGGTAGAGAAATCCGTAAGCGTGTCCGCCCAGCCGGGTGTATACTGGGCAGTGATTCAGGCAAGTGCCGCAGCGGATGCAATACAGGGTCTGGCGCAGTTTGGGATCGGCATAGATGCGGGAACGGCCGTTGTCCAAAAGTATCAGATGGACTTCCAAGGGCCCGTCCTTTTCACCCGAGTTGCGCGGCGAAGTGATCATGTTGAAATAGGTCGTGATGCGCTGGCCCGTGGCCGAGCCGGTGAGCAGCCGCAGCAGGGGCGGGATCTCTTCCAGCTTTTCCACCACTTTCTCGATGCCCATGACGGCGATGTGCACGGGCGGTACCGTGGTGCACATGCGGCCGTTGCCCTCGTTTTCCACCAGGCACAGAGTGCCGGTTTCGGCTACGGCAAAGTTGACGCCGCTGAGGCCCGCATGGCCGGCCTTGAATTTTTCCCGCAATGTGGCGCGGGCGATGCGGTTGAGGGCTTCAACATCTTCGGTGTAAGGGGCGCCCGGGATTTTGGCATGGAAGGTGCGGGCGATCTGGTCTTTATTTTTATGCACGGCCGGCACGATGATGTGCGAGGGGGTCTCGCCATCCAGTTGAATAATGAATTCTCCCAGATCGGTCTCAAGGGCTTCGATACCGTGGCGGGCCAGAAACCGGTTGAGGTGCATCTCCTCGGATACCATGGATTTGCCTTTGACCAGCAGGGTGGCCTTGTGCCGCTGAAGGATCTCAAGGACGATATGGTTGGCCTCGTCGGTGGTCTCGGCCCAATGCACCTGGATGCCGTTTTGGGTGCATTTTTGCTCCAACTGCTCCAGCAGTTGGGGCAGCCGGCTCAAAGCGCGTTCCTTGACGGCATTGCCGTAGCGGCGCAGTTCTTCAAGTTCCAGGGCATCGTCGAAAACGTCCTGGCGTTTGACCCGAAGGCCGTCCATGGCCGAGCGCAGGTTGTTGCGCAGCTGGTTGTCTTTGAGGGCCTTGGCGATATTCTGTTTGAAATCGAAGCGTGCGGGTTCAGCCATTGGTTCGCTCCCATAAAAATTCGGCGAGGTGCTGGGTTTCGACGTCCAGGCCGCATTTATCCAAAGCGCCGCGAATGTGCAGCAGGCAGCCGCAGTCCCCGGAGATGACCCGCTTGGCGCCGGTTTGAACGATGTCGTCGATCTTGTCGCGCACCATCGCGCCCGAGATCAGCGGGTGCTTGACGGCAAATGTTCCGCCGAAACCGCAGCATTCATACTCCCGTTCGAGCTCGGTCAGCTGCACATTGGCCAGTTGGGCCAAAAGGGCCTTGGCATTCTTTATTACCCCCATTTCACGCATGGCGTGGCAGGAAGAGTGCCAGGCGACTTTCAGGGGGTTTCCATGATCGGCGAGTCGGATCTTTAAGACGTCTGTCAAAAACTGGCCCAGTTCAAAGACACGGCCTGAAAAGCGAAAGGCCCGCTCCTTGTCGCGGTCACCGGCAAACAGCTCCGGATAGTGGTGCTTCATCATGCCGGCGCATGAGCCCGAGGGCACCACGACGGGATAGTCCCGGTTGAAGGTGTTTAATTGCCGGCGTGCTACCTGACGAGCTTCATCCGGGAATCCTGAATTGAACGCTGGCTGCCCGCAGCAGGATTGCGACCTGGGAAACACCACGGAGATGCCTTCGCGCTCCAGCAGTCGAATTGCGGACAGGCCGGCCCGGGGAAAAATAGCGTCGATGATGCAGGTGCCGAAAAAGTAGACCTTGTCGGGTTTAGGCGGATACAGCGGCATGAGGATGATCTCCAGGCAATGGGGTTGTCGATTACATAAGATAGTATACGCACACAGGCGGTCTGTGTCCAGAAATAGTTTAACTGTTGGAGAGAAAGCCGATGCCCTCCCGCCTATGGCTGTGATACCCTCGGACTTTTCAATTGTATGTTGCTTTAATAGGGGAAATCGTCATAATAATACAGTTGGAATATAACGGAGAACCCCATGAACACCGATTATCGAAATATTAAGGTTTTGATTATTGATGATGATCAAAGAATTCTCGATTTTTTATGTACAATTTTGAAGCGGTATGAATTTGATTTGTATACGGCCTCTGACGGTGAGAAAGGCATTGAACTGTTCAAGAAGGAGAATCCGTCCATTATCCTTACGGACATCAACATGCCTGAAATAACCGGTATTGAAATTCTAAAAATCATCAAAAAAATCTCTCCCATCACCCAGGTCATTGTATTTTCCGGCGTCGGAACGACGACGGATGTCATAGAAGCACTTCGATTGGGTGCATCCGATTATCTCGTGAAGCCGTTTAATATAGACCTTCTTATTCATACGCTCAGCCGATGCGCCGAAAGACATGAGCTGATTATGGAAAGAATCGAAAGAAAGGATACGCTCGAAAGGGAGGTCAGGGAAAGAACTGCGGCGCTAACCCTTACGTTTTATGAAACCATTAAGGCATTGGGGCTTCTTACCGAAAAGCGAGATCCTTATACTGCAGGGCACCAGCAAAGGGTGGCTTTGCTGGCGACGGGAATCGGCCGGAAATTGGGTTTAACGCAGAAAGAAATCGAAATCATCAATGTGGCAGGGCTGTTGCATGATATCGGGAAGGTGGCTGTTCCTACGGAGTTACTGGTCAAGCCTTCAAAATTAATGACGCCGGAGATCCAACTGATGAAATTACACCCGGAGATCGGCTACGATATTATTAAGGATATTCCATTTGTTGAATCTCTCGGCAAAGATGTTTCCAGGATCGTGCTGCAACACCACGAGCGGCTGGATGGTACCGGATACCCCAAAGGGTTGACAGACGATGAATTGGAATTGGAATCAAAAATATTAAGCGTATCCGATGTCGTGGAAGCGATGTCTTCTCATCGACCCTACAGGGCTGCTTTCGACATGGCCACCACAAAAGCTGAGCTTATCGATAAAAAAGGTATTGCTTATTGTTTGGAGTGTGTTGATGCCTGTCTCGAGTTAATAGCGGAAAACAACGATAATGCCCAAAGGTTGTTTGCTTCTCTGGCTTTAAGTAATCGACCGCCTGTTTAAAATGATACGTAAATGGGTTAAATTATGTTAGGGGATTGATTGAATCGGCACATCGATGTTATAAAGGCACCATATATTTGGATGCCTTTCAAGAGTTAAAAGCGCGCCTTCCCGCAACACTCTCGCTTGCGAGGCGGGCGGGTCAGTGCTTTCAACGCTGAACCTGCATCCGGGTGAAAAGCACCCGGTTTGTTTTGCGAAAATCAAGGGGGCGGCGTCTACAGATAATTTCCGATGACTTAATACTGTTTAATGGAGGAACGAATGCCAATTTATGAATATGAGTGTAAAGCCTGTTCTTTCAACTTTGAAGTGCTCCAAGTGTCTACCAGTGATCCGGCTCCGAAATGCCCGGAATGCCAATGCACGGATGTGTCGAAACTCATATCTACCGCCACCATGAGAAAGCGGGAAGAATATAACGGGGTGGGGGGTATATTTGATCCCCACATCGGCCCGAAGTTTGGCTGATCTAATACAGGGCCGATCCTTATTTCTTGAGAAAGTGCTTTTATTCGAGGAGTAAATGTATTGAACATTCTGAGCCAAGTCTTAAAGCACGATGTATTTCCGGCGCTTGGTTGCACGGAACCCATTGCCGTTGCCTATGCTGCCGGCGCCGCCGGTGAACAGCTTGATGGGGAAATAACCGAGATACATATATCGGTGGATCCCGGTGTCTACAAAAACGGTTTTGCCGTAGCGATTCCAAATACCGGAGGAGAAAGGGGCAACTTGATCGCCGGTGTCCTCGGGGCGCTCATCCGGCGTCCAGAATTGAAGATGGAGGTCATGAGTTGCGTTACCGCAGACATCCTGAGCCGCGCGAAAACACTTATCCAAACAAACAGGGCGGATATCCGTTGTGACAGATCGAAGCGGCTTCTTTACATTGATGTTTTGCTTCGCACGGAAAATGACTCGGCCAGGGCGGTTATCGAGAGCAGTCACACCAATATCGTCAAACTGGAGCATAATAACCGCGAGATTTTCCGATCAGATGATGCCCTGTACGGCGCTGAGGATCAAGCGTTCAGGACGACGTTGAGAAATGCAAGGATCGCCGCGCTAGTCGATATGGCGGGTCAGATAGAACCGCCGGATTACGACTATGTCAAGCGCGGGATCGACATGAACCTGCGCATCTGCAAAAAAGGCCGTTCATTGCGTAAAGTCGGTCATTTTATTTCCGAATTGGTTTTGAAAAAGCAACGGGAGGACAGCATATTTTCCTCATGTGAAGCCATGACTTCAGCGGCGGTAGACGCGAGAATGGCCGGCCTCAACCTGCCTGTGATGTCCAGCGGCGGCAGTGGAAATCAGGGAATTGTGGCGATTCTGGTTCCGTATTTCGTTGGCAGACACTATGATTTGGAAGAAGGAATCATTGTCCGAAGCATCGCTTTGTCGCACTTGATAAACAGTTACATCAAGTGCTTTACGGGAGATTTGTCTCCTTTGTGCGGGTGCGCCATTGCCGCAGGTGTCGGCGCGGCTGTCGCCATCGTTTATCAGCGGGCAGGCAAGGACATGCCGAAGATCACGCTGGCTGTGAACAATCTTATCAGCGACCTGGGCGGGATGCTTTGCGACGGTGCAAAGGAGGGCTGCGCCCTCAAAGTGGCAAGTTCTACAAACTCTGCGATACGCGCTGCACATATGGCGCTGAACAATCATGGCATCTCGCATGTAGAAGGGTATGTCGGACTGACGCCCGAAGACACGATCCGCAACCTGAGCCAAATCGGCGACGTCGGCATGTCTCTGGCAAACGACACGATGCTCGATATCATGATAGAAAAATCTTCTGACCCGACCGATTCCGATTACATCATCTTCTGACCACCAATACAGGAATTTTTGTTTCTTTGTGGAGGATGCTGTAGGTAATGCTGCCGAATATCGCGGCAGCCAACGCACTTCTCCCATGAGAACCCATAACGATGAGATCCGCATTGTAACTCTCGGCTTGTTGTGTAATCTCTTCGGAAGGATGCCCTGAGGTTATCAAGATCTCTGCCCGGATACCTTTTTGATCGCATATTTTTTTAACTTCTCTTGCATACGTCTCTGCAGCCTCTCTCAGATAGTCTTCTACCGGCTCTGTAATATGCCGGGCGTTTTCTTGGGCAGGAATTGTCTGGGCGATCAGTGTTCGTTTATCAACAATGCTCAGAACAATTATCGAGCACTTTAATTGTGCTGCAAGGTCAATGGCATACCTGGCTGCCTTTTGAGCGGTATCTGATCCATCTGTCGGCACAAGAATCTTTGAAATCATAGGTTCTCCTTTAACATTAGAAATAAAAAGTCTTTTCGGAAAATCCGGCATTGATTTCAAGACGCTTTATTTCGTTTTGAAAAACCAGGTCCTTTGGGCCAAGCCCGCCCCGCAATGAGGGAGTCAGAGTCCTTTGGCCCTGAAACATTCCCCGTTTGATTTCCTTCAGTGATCAATCCAGCCGCCGGGCGCCGGGATGTCTGATTTACTGAACTTCACGGTCACACCATGACCATTACCTTTATGGCCTCGCGTGTATCCATCGCCCGGTAGCCTTCGGGCACGCCGTCGAGGTCGACGGTGAGGTCCAGGACCGGGGAGGGATCGAGCCGGCCGCCCAGCACATCGGTCAAAAGCTCGGGGATATAGGCCCGCACCGGCGCTACGCCGCCCTGCAAGGCGATATTCTGAAAGAACATTCTTTTAAAATCCATTTCCGCGTTGTAGTGGGGTACCCCAACAAAGCCCACTCTGCAACCGGGGCGGCAGATATTGATCGCGCTGTTGAGGGAATCGCTTGTTCCCACGCATTCGAGCACGGCGTCGGCCCCGCCTTTGGTCATTTCCATCACCCGGCCGAAGGCTTCGTCGCCGCTGCTTATGACAAGGTCGGTGGCGCCGAATCTTTTGGCCAATTCCATGCGTCCGGCCTGGTGGCCCAAGACGATGATACGCTCGGCGCCGAGCCTGCGGGCCGCAAGGACGCCGCACAATCCTACCGCGCCGTCTCCAACGACGGCAGCCGTGGCGCCTTTACCGACACCCGCGGAGACGGCTGCATGGTGCCCGGTCCCCATTACGTCGGTGAGGGGCAATACGGCTTTGAGCAAAGCGGCATCATTTTCGATGCTCTGGGGCAAAACCACCAGATTGGCGTCGGCATAAGGGGCACGAACCATTTCACCCTGGCCCCCGTCGTTTTTCATTCCCCAGAAACCTGCGCGGACACATGAGGTTTGCAGGCCTTTCCGGCAGAATTCACAGTCTCCGTCGGAAAAAGCAAAAGGGGCGATCACCCGGTCTCCCTTCTTGATGGTGCGGACATCGGGACCGACCTCCTCGACAATACCCATCCACTCATGTCCGGTTCGCCAGCCCGGTTCAAAGGGTGTAAGCCCCCTGTAAAACCATAGGTCCGACCCGCAGATGCAGGCGTGTGTTACACGAACTATAGCATCTGCCGGTTCCTTGATTGCCGGGTCGGGTACTTGCTCAACGCGCACATCCCCAGGCGCTTGAAAAATAGTTGCTTTCATTTTCGACTCCTTGATTTTGATTTTTTCAAAAAAATACTCAACGTATGGATGCTTGTCGCGATGTATTCATCGGGGCGGATAAAATTATCGGCTTCTCCCACGCGTTCTTCGTTGGTGAATGGACCGTAGACTTCGGCGGTATCGAAGAAGGTGACGCCGCGTTCGACGGCCGACCGAAGCACCGATATCATCTCCTGCTTGTCTCCGGCCGGGCCGTAACCAAAGCTCATTCCCATGCTGCCGAACCCGAGAGCCGAAACTTCAAGGCCGCTTTTTCTCAATTGACGCTTTTGCATTTTTTGCCTCCTATATTTTTTTCCTATCATTATCCGCTTATCTTTCGCGCCCGGACAAACCGGATATGGGGGCTGCATGCGGTTTCAATCGAAATTATACACTTCTTTTGCGAAAGGCAGTAAACCGGCCTGCTCCAAATTGACCAATGGGGCCAGGAATGACACTTGAATGACACCGGGCAAACGCCCGATCTCGATTGCACCCGTTACGTCGCAAGCAGCCTTGTCGATGGGGAAGGCTTTTTTGAGTTCATGAAAACTTCGCTATCCGACAAATCTGCCACACATAAAAACCTCGATCGGGACTACGAATAGGTGACCTGCTCCACGTCCTCGCTGAACCACACCTCTGGTTTTCCGATCACTCCAATTTTTTCCATAAGTGAGGGTACAGCTTTCGCAAAATCTTTTGCTCCCTTCATGTTTTTAAACTGATGCACTGCAATGATGTCATTGGGGTTAGATTCTTCTCGATGGACACTGGCATAAGTGATGCCATGTTGCTTGCGAAGCCAATCCGCATCATCATAGCCGCGTTTCCATCTGGTATAGTCTTCTACCTTGTGTCTTATGATCAGAGTCGCCATTTTTTGTTACCTCCTGACATATATCGTTTAAGCGAAGATTTGGTGAAATTTCACCTTTTCATCGTGTATGGGTTTGAATGGTACAGTCCGGACCAGCGGTCTGTAGTACCCGATCGAAGTGTGTTTCTACTCGGCAGACGCTTCAAAAAACATGGTGAGGGTTACAATCTGCTAAAGACATGCAGCATGCAGGTCATATCCCCGGCGATGCGGGTGAGTTGGTATCCTATCTGGTTATTTTTTCCCCTTAATATGGAAAATTTTGCTCCGGCTTCTTACCGATTTAAAACCAAGCTAAAAATAACATAGATATAGAATTACCCAAGTCAAGCGGAAAGGTGGCATATCATGGCAGATTAAATCAGGGGAGAAAGATATGCTATACATGAAGGTATCTTGCCGAGATGCGAAAACCGCCTAGTTGTTTTTATCTTTTAACATATAGGATTCTTTATTGTTGAGATGGATTCCATATTTTAGCCAATTATCATTCGGACGAAAAGACTTTTTTTTGAGATAACTTCTAGTATCCGGTTTGCATATCGACGAGATTGATCATCTCACCCTGTCCCGACAGATAAACATTCAAGTTGTGCGTGATGATCTGAATGGCCCGAGCCATGTATTGAGGTGACAAGCCGCTGATGTGCGGTGTCAGAATGACATTGTCCAGTTCCCACAGAGGGCTTTCCGGGGGAAGGGGTTCAGTATAGTAGACATCGCTGACCATGGCCCTGATTTTTTTATTGCGCAGCGCTTCAATCAAATCGTCCTCATTGACGGTCGGGCCGCGACCGATATTGATAAAGCAGGCCGTAGGCTTCATCTGGTCGAAAAACCGCCGGTCGATCAGCTTTTCCGTTCCCTCTGTATAGGGCAGCAGATTGATGATGTAATCACTGCGTCGAAAAACAGCGGTCATATCATTCGGAGCATAAACCGCTTCTACGTGGTCGACTGGTCCGGGGATGCGCTTGACCCCGATCACATGCATGCCCATGAAGGCGGCTTTTTTGGCGATCTCTGCGCCGATGGCGCCCAACCCGATAATCCCCACGGTGGCGCCGTGGATCTCTTCTTGCGGCACCGACCTTTCCCATTTTTTCTGCAGCTGATTGCGGAGCAGCAGATGAATGCCGCGGGCCAGGTTGATCATCGCCGCAACGGCATATTCGGCCATATGGATCTTGTGGATGCCCCGTCCGTTGGTCAGTATAATGCCCCGGCGTCCGATTTCGCCCAGGTCCATAAAGTCGACCCCCGCAGTAATGGCCTGAATCCATTTTAATTTCGGCGCCGCGTCGATCATTTTACGGTCGCACTGTAAAAAGGGCAGTAAAATTTCCGTCTCTTTCAGCAGCGCAGGCAGCTTTTCCGAATCTGTGCAGCGAACCCAGTCCAACTGCGGATAATTTTGCTGCAGCCGGTGAAAATACGGGTCCGGCAGTTCGAAATTGATCAGTGCACGCTTCATTGGCTCATCCTATTCAAGATTTCACACCATTTAGGCACAGAGCGCCTATTTTTGGATGGCATCCTTTTGCGGGTCCTTGCCGTCGCAGCATCTTAGGATTTATGCTTTGAAAGCATCAGGGCCTTGGAAGGATTGGCCTCGATGGGCGTGATATTCTTCGAATCATCAAAGGTGATGACCCGACCTTCGGTGTTGACCAGCCGGTTGTCGTCGGTTATGATCAGCCCCAACTGGGCCATGATATCCCGTTTATACTGATACTGCATCCTAAGCTTCTGCAGTCGGTATTTCATGAACAGCCAGACCAGTCCGAAAAATGTGCCGATCCCTAAAAGGATCAGCAGGCCGATTTTGGTATGGCTGATTACGGCGCCGCCGGCTCGTCCCAGAAATTCAAAAAAAACATTCATTTTGGGGAAAAAGATCGCACCTGTCATCAGAAATAGCAGGCCGGCAAGAAACGGGATCTGCTGCATAATGTTCAGGGAGCTTTTGAATTTGCCCATGTATTTGGCATCGGCGCTGGTCTTACCTTCATTTTGGGAAATTTTCGAATCGGTTTTGCCGCTCCGGAGGCTGTCGCCGAAGATGTAGATATTAAAGGCTGTCACAAATACGCCCAGTAAAAACGTGACACCGACGGGGATCACGAAGGCGGCGACATAATAAGCCTCCCATGGAAAAGGAATGTTGATGGGTTCCAGCTGGCACAGAAAACAGAATAAAAAGATCAAGACTTCCAGGATAAAAATGAATAAAATATAAGCCTTAAAGAAACGTTTAAGTTCTGCTTTGTTAAACAGTGTCGCCACACCGCAAATTTTAGAGTCTTTGGTTTCGGATGTGTTCTCTTCGGTCATTTTCTTTTTGCCTTTATGAACGTTCCAAATTTAAGTACGGATATAGAAGATTTGTCATCTAATTTGGCCAACATCTCTGAAGTTTTATCTCTGTCCTTTCCTCTCCGAATATAATCGACGCTGTTTTCCTTTCTTTTAGGCCAGGGTGGAAAGTTAAACATCATCATTTCCTCACAATGTCCTGAATGACCAAATGAAAATATGCATCGTGATTTCCATTCCCGACATCAAGAAAAGAAAGCGCTTAATTATTCAATGTACTCTGTCAAACTTTTCCAGTTCCTCCTGGCATTTCCGGCACCGAACGGCAGCCGGCATCACCTCTAGTCGAGCCCCTCCAATCCATCCACCACAATCCATGCAGTGCCCGTAGGCTCCTGACTCAATCCGCGTTAGCGCTTGCTCGATTTTTTCCAGTTCCCGGTATTTGTGCTCTATAAACGAGAAAACCGTTTCTTCTTTTAGCTCAGCCAGTGCATAGTCAACCTGATCACAAACCATTTGAAGGAAATCATGGTATTCTTCGCTGGCGTCATGTTTCAGATCATCCATGATTTCATCCCAGGTCTCCTCTTTTTGTCTGAGCAATTTATCCTTAAAATTTTCAAGTTCCTTATCTGTGAGAGATTTTGGCATTCTTTACCTCCGGTAGCATATATGGTTTCTTAAGCTTCATTAATGAAGCAGCCGCGATTGTCCATTGCCTGATCTTTTTTCGATTTTCTGACCTCAAGGCCTTTATGCCATAGGCTGATCTTTAAAAATAATTATAGAAGCCGTTTCCCTCTATCCGGGAAGCTTCGCAATCGTTGTATTTATCATCATCATAGACATAACAGCAGTCGATTGGAAGGAGAGTTCATCCGATTTTTCTGTAGGACAATTCAGCTATATTCTGTCGGTATTTGTCCTGCAAATTTCCGACATTAAGGTTTAAAAGGTTGGATTCGATCAGAATTCTTCATTAAATAAGTGAACAGGCCATTCTTAGGAAATCGTTAATTGAGATTATCCACCTTGTCGGATCGTCTTGTCCCGTCGTAGCTCGGAGAGCGAAGTCGGAAGCTGAAAGCGAAGCCTGATCCGCTCTTTTTAAAAACCGCTGTTCGTCACTTTTTGCAGCTAATAGAAATGCCCTCCGGGCTCGAGTTGTCTATTCTGGTCTCAAAATCAGGCAGGCTTCCCACATAATCAAGAAACGCTTTGATTCCGCTGTCTCCTGTCCAGGAAACATTATGTGCGGTAAAACAGCCGCCGACTTTAAGTTTGGGAGCCAAGGCCATAAAATAGTTTTTATACCCGTCTTTGTCCGCATCGGAAAAAATAAAATCAAACGGACCTTTCAATTTTTCAACCAGGTCATGGGCATCGGCGAGCCGTGCATCGATATATTCTGACAGTCCGGCTTCTTTAAAATTTTCCAGAGCCTTTTTATAGCGGTCTTCATTTATTTCTATGGTAATGAGCTTCCCATTGGTTTTGGTTAATGCCCAAGCCATCCAAATCGCCGAGTAGCCGGTGGAAGTGCCGATCTCAAGGGCTTTTTTATAATTATTCCGAATAATGAGATCATATAAGACCTTACCGTCAACTTCAGGGACATTCCAGTCTACCCATTGCCCGTTATGGCTTTCTAAAAAACCTTTTACTTTAGAATCAAGATCCATATTGAATTTTGCTGCTTCACTATGCGATGCATTTAATAAAAGACCTGCTGAGAACATAAGAGAAATGAAAAAAATTCCGATGCTAAATTTTCTTTTCATTGGATTCCCGATTTAAGTTGGCAGTTTTGTTCATTAGGTCTATATTCAGAACAAAATGCAGAATTAAGTGGATTACACTGAATTTCATTTTTGACATATCTTAAAAATATAACCCGGTCGATCGATTTTTAAAAAGTCGTTAATATAAAGTTTGTTGCGTTGTCAAGCAGAATGTGGCACAATGTGGCAGCTATGCGGGTTTCCTGATAGATATTTGTAATGATCATTCGAAATGAGATAAATACACATCATAAAGAATCAATAAAGGATGTACCGAAAAGGATGCACCGATGAAAGAGGACAAAGACAACACAGAGAGCCAGGAAGCTCAAGTGACGGGATTGTCACAAAAAAGAAATGCGGTCTACAAGCCTTTGGACTTGGCGATGGCGAAAAAAGGGTTCGATATCGGTAAACGCTCGATCTTGGCTGAAAAGAGCGCACCTTTTCGTCAGAGTTATCTTGAGGAACTGAAACGAGATCTGGATGAAATCACCGAGGAAATCATCAAAACCGAATCCTTGAAGGGTATTCTCCCGATGCTTACCACTAAATATGCCATCGAACGGAATATTCTGGCCCATGAGCGCAATCTGATGTCTGAAGAACAGTCGTTGCTGTCAGAAAAACGGAGCCGATTGTCCCAGGAACGCACGGAATTGTCGGAAATCCGGAGCGGACTTTCCCGGATTCGAACGCAGGCGTCGCAGCGCAGTACTTTCCTTTCCGAAAAGAGAAGCCTCATGTCTCAGCAACGTACCTTTCTGGCCAAGGCCCGTACCGAATTGGCTTTCATTCGCACCGGCGTCGCACTGGTTGCCTTGGCAAGCGGCCTCATGCGGTATTTCGGATTTAACTGGTGGACGGTTATTGACGTTTCCATTGCGGTGATTGGATCGGTAATGGTCATCAGCGGCATTTACTATTACCTACCCACGCGAAAAAAGGAAGGTAGCCTCATAGATGTTATGCGGCAAAAGGAAGATGAGTTGATGCATCGCAAACCTCGAATCATGGTGTTGGATGATGATGTCTCGGTGTGTGACAGCCTCAAAATTTATCTTGGCAAGGCAAAATGGGAGGTCGAGGCCTTCACGAGCCCGTATGTTGCCCGCCATCGTCTGGAAGCTGCTCAATTCGATGTCGTGATCACTGATTTTCTGATGGAAGAAATGACCGGCACGGAATTTTTGCGTCACATCCGGCGGCTGTCGCCCGGAACTCATGTGATTCTGATAAGCCGCATGGAAATGATGGATGAATTTGTTAAGAGCGTTAAGGGCGAACTTTTCGACCACCATCCCAAGCCGGTCAACGTGAAGAGATTGAAGGAAAGCGTCCATCGCGCACTTGAAGAAAGAATGGTGATTTAATGCCATGTGTTTGCATGTTTTCTTGAAAGCCATGGTACAACCAAGATTAGGAGATCAGCATGATAAGGTTATGGAAACATCTACATGACGCCAAAGCACGGGAATCAAAGGCGGAAAGGGACTTGAGGAAAAAATACAGCGAATTTCTGTCTGTGCTCTTTGAAAACGAATACAGCCTGGATTTGATGACCCGGTTGGAAGAAAAATTTTACAGCAACAAGCTGATCAGTTTCCCTTACCTGAAAACGATGATTGAAAACCTGTCCAGGCATATTGCCAATATCGTCGAAAGCCTCATTCAGCTCTCGGGCGGAAATTATACCGTCCTGCGTGAAATCTATGGGCGCCTGAATAAAGAGATCAAGCAGGTGCTCAGGGGCAGCAAGGAGCCCATCTTTACCCCCATGGTCATTCCCCTGGCCATAATCAAAAAAGAAATGGTGGATAAAGTCGGCAATAAGATGGCGAATCTTGGCGAAATGCATAACCGTTGCGATCGGCTGGTCCCCTCAGGATTTTCGGCCACGGCCTGTGCTTATGGCTATTTTTTGGAATACAATGGTTTGCCGGAAAAAATAAAAGATGTGTTAAGCGACCTGAATCCTGATGAAAGCCATCAGCTTTTTGAGGCTGAAAAAGCTATCAAAAAAATCTTCCTCGAAGCGGACATTCCGCCGGAGATCGAAAACGCCATATTGCTCGAAAGTGAAAAGATCGAGAAGGACAAAGGGCATCCGCTGTACTGGGCCGTTCGCAGCAGTGCCATCGGCGAGGACCTGGCCGAAAGCTCCTTTGCAGGGCAGTTCAGTACGATGCTCAATGTTCCCACTGACCAATTGCTGCAATCGTTTAAAGCGGTTGCTTCGAGCAAATACAATGCCAGTGCCATTGTATACCAGCGCATGCGAAACATCCGTGATGAGGATATAACGATGAGCATTGGATTCATGGAGATGATCGATCCGGTATGCTCAGGTGTGATGTATACGCTCAACCCCGTCGAACCCGATCGCCACGAAATGGTGATCAATGCGGTATGGGGCATTGGCGAACTCCTGGTCGAAGGCATTGTCTCAGCGGATGTTTATGTTCTTGATCGTGAATGCGATTTCGCCGTTGTCCGGGAGGAAACTGCACAGAAAGATGTTTGCCTGGCACGCGTGACAGGCGGCGGTCTGCAACAACTGGCCATATCGGAGGATAAGTCCTGCCGCTGCTGTTTGAACCCGTCTCAGCTGAGAAGACTCGGCGAAATGGGGATGCAGGTTGAGGCGCACTTTAATGGTCCCCAGGATATCGAGTGGTGTTTTGACCAGGAGGATCGCTTATACTTGCTGCAGGCACGCCCTTTGCAGATTTGTGAAAGGACCGAGCGCAGCTCGCCCAAGCCAGCATTTGATGCCAAGGTGATTGCCGACGATACGCAACCCATCAGTCCGGGGATCGGCTGGGGAAAAGTGTTGAAAGCAAGGACCATTCACGATCTGAGCGGACTTCAGGAGGGCACCATCCTTATTCTGAAAACCTCTTCTCCACGGTTTATCGGAGCGTTCCACAAAGTCGCGGCGGTGGTTGTCGAAAAGGGCAATTGGACGGACCATATGGCCTCTGTGATTCGCGAATTCGGGGTGCCTTGTCTCGTTCGGGTTGCCGGTATTTTTGACACTTTGCATGACGGCCAGCAGGTTACCGTCGACGCTGACAATGGCGTCATCTATGAGGGTATCGTGTCGGCATTGAAACGGACAAGAGCGGTGTCGCCGGACAAGAAGGTGGATATCGCCATAACAGAGTCGCGCCGTTTGCTCGAGGTGATGGCCGAACAAATTTTCCCGCTGCATCTGACCGATCCGCGGCAAGCGGATTTTGTCCCCGAGTCTTGCCGGACCTGGCATGATATTCTTCGCTATTGCCATGAGACGGCGCTCAATGAAATGTTCCTTTTGAAGGAAAAAAGCCGACTGCGTTCCGCCAAAAACGTTTTCAGGGTTGAAACCGACCTGCCCATTTATTTGTATGTTCTGGATATTCTAAGCAATACAATTGAAAAGCGCCACCGGAAAGTCATCGCCGCGAAAGATGTTGTCAGCTTACCGTTTCAGAAGCTCTGGGAGGGGATGACGGACCCGGCAGTCAACTGGAAAGGGCCGGAAGTCGGGATGTCGTCTAAAGATCTTGTATCCGCCATGTTAAGAACACCGATGCATATGCTGACACAACCGGTGGACAGTAACAGCTACGCCGTGGTCGCCCCGGAGTATCTGAATTTGAGCTTGAGCATGGGCTATCATTATATCATTTTGGATTCCTTTTTATCGGATGACGCTTATAACAATTACATCTCCCTTTCTTTCAAAGGAGGCGCCGCAGAAGCCAGGAAAAGGAGTCTACGGGTAGCCTTTGTTAGCGAAGTGCTGAAGCACATGGATTTTAAGGTGGTAACTTCCGGTGATTTTCTCAAAGCGCGATTGAAGGCCGAAACAGCCTACGAATTAGGAAAGAAATTATTTACCATCGGCCATATTTTTGGTGTGACGCGGCTTTTAGATTTGGCTATGGAAGATGAAGATACGGTAAAAAAATGTGTCGCCAGGTTTGAATCCCGGGATTATTCGTTGGGCTTGACGGAAAATAATTAGGACCCGTTGCACATTACCATTTATTTCGTGGTTTCATTTACGATCAGTGGAATGGGCGACCCCCATTCCCATTCCCCCTATAATACCCCTATACCTTCAGACGAAGTCTCGTCATCAACGATGAGCTTCCAAAATTGATCGGGCCGCTCTTTCAGGGCGTTGGCCAGTATCCGGTCCTGTTTATAAACATCGTTGCGGAAATGAACAACCCCGTTATTATCTGCCCATGCCGTAATATAAACTAGATAGACGGGGATATGTTCATTCAGATAAATATTCTTACGCGTTGAGCTTTTCCATAAATCCAAAATGGCTTCTTTGGTCCACCTGGGATTAGATTTTAAAAGAAATTCAGCCAGAGGATAGGGCTTTTCCAAGCGAATGCATCCGGAACTGAAGTCTCTTAAAGTCTTGTCAAATAAGGATTTATTCGGTGTGTCATGGAGGTAAACGGCATATTTATTGGGAAATATAAATTTTATTTTTCCCAGTAGATTGTACGGTCCAGAGGTTTGTTGCAGTTTATACGGAAAGTAAGATTTCGTGGTCAAATTGCACCAACTGATGACCGCCGGGTCTATTTCAGGTGAATCGTGCTGCCAGTTTTTATATACCTTTATATGTTTTGCTGCCAGGTAATCAGGGTCTGAGCATACTCTTGGCGCAAGATCCTTCACTGCCAACTTTGTGGGAATGTTCCAAAAGGGATTTATTACGAGATACTGCATTTTTCCACTAAATACCGGTGTTTTTCGATAAGTCTTTCCAACGACCACTCGCATTCCCATAATCGGCCGGCCGCGGTCAACCACAGACATTTTGAAGTTTGCTATATTTACCAGGATGTATTTAGTTCCCAGATATCTGGGTAACCAGCGCCATCTCTCCATGTTGAGTTCGATTTGATGCAATCTCTTCCGGACAGGGATATTCAGAGCCGCAACAGTTTGGCCGCCGGCTATGCCGTCCACTGAGAGTCCATGACGAAATTGAAATCGCTTTACAGCTTTTTCAAGGTTGTGGTCAAAAAAATTTGGATTCGGGGTCCCCGTGGCTTCCAAATCTCCCAGGAAGATTAACCGATTTCTTAACATGTGGACCCGTTCATGGGAAACCCCGTATCGTAACGACTCCCCGCCAGGCATGTGGAACGATCCGTTTTTAGCTGCCAGTTCCCGATATTTTATCAGTGCCGACTGAAGATTTAAATACGCTTGATGGTGCGGCGACAGATTTTGCAGTGTTTTTCGTATGGTGTGATCCTTTAAGGCGTTGTTGAGAATGCCGACCAAATCAATATCCGGATCAAACGATTCCCCTTTGATGTGGACCTTCTCCAGATTCACGAGCCCGAACAGCAGATGGGAAGAAAAATTCAAAAACGTGTCGGTTAACAATATATCGAGATCCGCCGCTATATCCTGATAAATGAGAGAAGACGTATGGCGGTCATCTCTCACCGCGCTGAGTAAGGTCTCGATGGCATTAATTTGATAGTATCCGGGTTTTAAAGCATGCTTTTTGCAGTTCTTAATTTCATCGAGCAAATCATCTGCCAAAATAAACTCCCCATTTTTTCCCAACCATGCCGGTGAAAAGTTCCTTTGCAGATAAAAGGAAGGAACTAGAGATGTGCCGAGAATGAGCTTTGACCGGGATATCAATCGTTTTTTGTCCGAAAATCTCACAACTTTTTTTTGAATAAGTTCGGATATTGTATCAGGGTTGAATACCGAAACAGGGGTTTCGTGTGTTTCGGGAACTATTACGGACTTTTGTGGAGGGGATGCCGCACAGCCGGCAATAACGAAGAAAATAAGAAAAATCGTTTTTACATGTTTCATGTGGGCATAAGAGAAGGCTATGTGTTTCATTATTTAAAACTATGTGTATTCTCTGCCTTTACAGATTTCGTGGCATAAAACCCATACTTTTTAAATTCACCGTCAAGATTGAGGAGAAATTCTCCCCGCGGACTTTAACCCTGAATCTTTATTTTAACTGCAAGAAAACAAATAGATATATAAGGCCTTAAAACAAAACAGCCTCTGGACAAGTATTCCCAAAGGCTGTTAAGGAACTTCGGCAACCCGGCTGTCCTGGCTTTTCAGCTTTAGATCCGTGGCTTTGCGTCTCCGCCTTTCAACGGATTTGCCCTTTCGATCTTTATCTATTTTAAAGTAATTCTAAACAATATAGACATGATTGTCAATCGGATTATTTTTTAAATCTGTCACAGCCAAATGGACATGCTTTGAATTGATCGGATAGTGTATTTCAATTTGTACGCCGGCGACACAAATGTTAACTAGTGTCCATCCATAAATGAGGATTTTTGTTCAAGATCGAGGCATGCGAAAAAAATAACCGCAGGCCTATAATTGATATTTCGAGGATTATGTTTCAATTATATTAAATACTTATGTAAAACGAAAGGTTTTTAAGGGTGTCCCAAAGTGTTTGAAAGATTGACGCATGCTCTATAATTTTGATGAAAGATGATGTGTAATATTAATGCACGATACCGGTATAGGAGACCGGAGCCGAAAGGAATGACTTAAATATAAAATTTAAATTCACTATTCAGGATTTGGCACCATTTTGACACACTGCCCGGCACTGCCCCACATGGACGCGCTTGACGTAGGTCATCTCTTCGATCTTGTCCATAGCCCCATTGAGGCCGCTATCTTTGACGCCGCCCAGCGGCAGCGTATCGTCGCCGTATAGCGGGCTCTCGTTGATCATCACCCGCGCTGCGTCCAGCCTGATGGCCACGTAACGCGCCTCGTCCGAGGAACCAAACACACTGGCACCCAGCCCGTAGGTCGTATCGTTGGCCAGAGCCAGCGCTTCCTCTATCGTGTCAAACACTATCAGAGAACGCACCGGAGCAAAGCTTTCCTCCACCCACAGGAAAGGTTGCTCCAGGGGCGGCTTGTCGAGAACCATCTCCTTGTCGAACTCGATCAGCGTCGGGGAGAAGAACGGGAGGCGCCCCTCGCCACCGGTGAGCACCTGGCCGCCTCGTTGCAGCGCCTCGCTGACGTGGTATGCAGCCACATCCAGTGTGTTTTGACTGCCGATAGGACCTATGTCTGTTTCAGGGGCCGTCGGGTCTCCGACTTTCAAGGTGCGGATGGCCTGTACCAACCGGCTGCGATACGCGTCAGCCACCGGACGCGCCACCAGGAAACGCTTGGCGGCGATGCACATCTGGCCGGCGTTGGCGAATCCACCCAGCACGGCCGCCGACACCGCCTGCTCCAGGTCTGCCGAGGCCAGGACGATGAAGGGGTCGTTGCCGGCCAGTTCCGGCACGTACTTTTTCATGCGCCCCTCAATGTGCAGCAAGCACTCGCCCACTTGCCGCTTGGTACTGTCCAGGTATTGGCCCATTTTGATCAGGTTGTCTTTGCCGACCGCCGTTGAGGAGTAGTTGACGAAGACGTCCAGTTCGGGATTCTCGATGAACTCCCAGGCCGTCTCTTCGCCCGGGCAGGTGGTGAAGTGAACAGATTCGGCCGGCGCTCCTGCCTCGAGGAAAGCGTCTACCAGCCAGCGGGTGGTGAGCGGAGCGGCAGAGGCCGGCTTGACCACCACAGTGTTGCCACTCCCCAGTGCGCACGAAATCATGAAGAAAGGCACCACGAGTGGAACGTTGCGCGGAGCAACGGCACCCACCACGCCGTAAGGTTTGCGTACCCACACGTTATCGCCCTGGAGAGCCGGCAAGACGCGAGGGCGCAAGAGTTGCTGGCGGGTCTCGAAGGTGCGGGCCATCTCCTCAGTGCGGTTCACTTCCCACGTGGCAAACTTGCGGGGTTGGCCGGCCTCCCGGATGGAGAGAGAGATGAGCTCCTCGCGGTGGGTCGCAATGCGTTCGCCGACATCCTGGATCATGGCCAATCTTTGGTCCCATGACAGGGCCTGCACAGCGTTCCGGGCACGGTAGGCCTGATGGATTTTGCTCCGCAGGTCGCGCCGATAGTCCATGAGCAGAGAATCAATTAGCTCCCCGGTATACTTGTCTCTTACTTCCAATTGTCTCATGTGTTAACTTTCTCTCATAATCACAAGGATCAGTGAATCCGAATTTTGGTTCGTAGTGATGACTGTAGTCGCCGTTTCCCCATTAATAAGAATTCAGTTTCAGTAACAAAATCACTGTCACCTAAGTTGCGCTTGTTGTCATCATTAAATATCTTTCGTCGTTCGATCCCTCTGACCCAATATGATGTTATGCGCCGGGGGGCCTCTATACAGGCTATTCCGGCATAGAATTCATAAGGTATTCTCAGAATCAGTTATCAACTAATCCCCCAATGTCCCCAATGTCCTCAATATCCCATAGGGCAACATCCCGTCAAGATTTAACAACATTCATTCCTGCGGCGGCACGGAATTTCGGGACTGAGCCGGAACAGCCACAAAGTACGCCAGAATAAGGGAAATCGCCACACCGGCAACGCCCGTTATTGAAAGAGCAAGGTATCCCATAATAAGCACCAGTGGCCCGCTGAGGAATGTACCCAGGGCCGTCCCGACCGCTGCCGAAGCATTGAATAGGCCCATGGCCTCTCTCCCTGGCTGACAGGCGTTACATCCGCGGTTATGGTGGTTCCGGTAACACTCAGGATGGGCCATGACAAGATAAAATAGCCGAATGCGGTGGGGATAAGTTTCCCGATGTTGCGGATGGCCGCCAGATTCAAGTGATGGGAATGCCGGAAAATGCCCCCAGAATTTGAGCCACGACCGACAAGGCCCCGACCACCACCGATAACAGAAGCAATATGGAACCGTTGGAGGAAAAGCCAATACCGGCAAGACCCGCCGCTATGCCCATCGTCATAATGACAGGCAGTTTGCGACGTTCGAAAAGGTCACCCAGAGGCACCAGCAGGGCGAGCCCGATTGCATAGCCCAACTGCAATGCGGTAATAATCAGACGGCAGCGGTCACATCCAGTCCTAAAGCGGCACGGATGGCTTCCAGAAGGGGTCGAGCATAGTAGAGACTTGCCATGGTCATTCCGCTATCCACCGCCAGCAGCAGAACCAGCGACCTCGTCATAAAATATTCCTCGACATCTTCTTGATTTTGTTTGATAACAACTGTCGAGGTTTACAGAACATGGTAGTAGTTTTTCCTCCAAATGCCCTCCTCGCGACGCCATCTCGTCGGTGTTGTTGCATTTTTCGATGGTGAGGGGTCGCCATAAATCGTATTAAAAATGATCCTGATTTTAAATGTTTTTCTTTATCAGAAGATCATTCGGCCCTGAAAGTCCGGCATGCGTTTGGAGACAAAGGCGGCAATCCCTTCACGCCCATCCGCGCTGGCTGCCATTGCTGAAATGATGCGGGATTCTCTTTCCATCTGGGATTCGAGGGTATCGGTTGTACCGGTTAGGATCAAACGTTTGGTCTCGCCGAAGGATCGAGTTGGCCCCTTTGCCAACTTGTGCGCTATTTCAAGGGCGGTAGATAGTACTTGGTCATCTGCAACTACTTGATTAATGAGACCCCAACTCATGGCTTGTTCCGCCGATAATATTGGATTTAACAATGCCATCTCCTTGGCGCGGCGCAGCCCCACGATACGTGCCAGGAAATAACTGGAACTGCCGTCCGGAACCAAGCCTACTTTTGTGTAGGCCATGGTGAATTTAGCAGATTCTGCAGCAATGGCAATATCGGTGGTCAGTGCCAGGCTGAACCCTCCTCCCGCGGCTGTTCCGTTTATGGCGCCAATCACCGGAGCGTCCATCCAGTTAAATCGGGATATCGCTGCGTGAAAGGTATGGGTGATCTCTGTGACATAGCGAGAGATTCCTTCAGCCTGAACGTTAAAAGCCTTCAGATCGCCTCCAACGCAAAACCTGCTGCCGTTACCGGTCAGCACCACCGATCGAATCTTTTGATCCTCATCACACCTGACGGCGACATCCAGAAGTTCGCGCCCCATCTCCGGGATAATTGCATTACCCTCGTCAGGACGGTTGAGACGGATCAGTCCAACGCCATTCTCTATTTCAAAAATGATTGAATTGTAAGTCATCGTTCTTTGGTTCCTTTTGAATACGTTTAATTTTTCCTAAACAACCTGAATCAAATTCTCATTTTTTATTTAAATGAATAAAGTGACAGGCTTTGTCTATAATCGGAGACCAGAATCGATAGGGGGGGATTAAAGCTTTCTATTGGAATTGCCAGTTGTTTGGAAACAGCAGTTGAACTCTTAAGCAAAAAGCAGTTTCGTTCTGTGCATTTAAGACCGTTGGTACAATATTCACCCTTGTTACAAGGGCAATTTTTCTGTTTTATGTGAGTGGGCATATTTTTAAATGTCTACAAGCTATTTTGATGTTCTTTGCTTTAGCCTTCTGTCAAGTCCGCTTCTTCGATCTTTTCCAGATCTCCTTTCAGGAATATGATGATAATAAGAGAATTGACGCCTTTCTATGCCTAAGCGTCTTCCACCGTTATCGGGCAATATGTGGGGCATGATATATTATTTCCCAAACCTTTTGCGTCCAATAAGTGAGAGAGCAACCAAACCGGATCCAAGTAATACAAGTGAAATGGGCTCCGGGACATGCAAATCGCTATCACCACTTGCAGTATGAAAACCGACAATTGATTTTGTAGCAATGCTCGATGTGAAAGTTATATGTGCCGGGCCGTCAAGAGTAGAGTACCCTACACTTCCAAAAAAAAATATAAAAACAAATAAAATCATAAATATTTTCTTCACCAATTTTTCCTTTTATGAAAATCTCTACGGAATACTCCGCCATTTATGATGTCGATGAATAAGGTGCGGGGGAAAAAGGGAATGTAAAGTAGTTTAAGAAGCCCCGACTTTTAAGATAACGAGTTTTACTTATAAATATTATAATTTATATCTTAATATTTTCTTTTATGGATAAAAATAATTATTGATCTATAATTATGCAAAATTCATGCAAAAATGATGAATTATTTATTATTATTTTAAATATCAAGTGGTTAGTTTAAGCTGGATGAAAAAATAGGTATGCAAATTCATTTAAAAAACCATGTAATTGTGAGGTAAAGTACATAAAAAATGAGAACTGATTTACATAGTATTAAGAAACAATTCAAACGGCCATGTACTATATATATTGCGGCATTGGTTGGTGGGGTGTTCGATGTGGAAAGTGGCTTGGTTTGCTAAATACAGCTTACCATAAATTTTACCGACCAGAACAACAATCGACATGAAGATATCATAAACTACAATTAAAAAAACCCTATAATAATTTACGAAGTAAAGCTCTTTTGCAATTTGTTATATCTCTTTAACTAATTAAAAATTTTGTCCTTATCTGATAATTTCAGACCTAATGCTAATAGGATTTTTCGTTGTGTTTTTATTCTACATGGCATTCCATTCTCAATCCGTGTAATCGTTAAAGGAGATATATCAGCTTTCCTGGAAAGTTCAGCCTTGCTCATCATCAGGGATTCTCTGATTTCTTTTAGAGAATTTTTTTCTATATTCTGAACCATAGTTACAATTTACTTTTGTCTTATGTTTCTTCTTAATTGTTGATGATAGACAACTCGACCATAGAATATCCTGTATAACGATCATGCGGAATTTTTGAAGTAATTAAGGTCTTAAACAGCTGTCCGTTACCGAATGAATCAGCAGGATTGTATTCCATATCCAATATATCACCGACATTCAGTTCTCTGAAAACGTAGGAATCTTGCTTAACAAGTATATATGGCTTATTTGAGGAATTATTCCTTAATTTGAAAAGATAGGATGGCACTTTCCCATTCAAAAAAAACTGTACTCTGTAATACTCATCGATAATGGTTTTTTCTTCGGATTTGGAGCCATCAAAAGGGTTTGTATTTTGATTTCCTATTTTTACCAACTTAAACATTTTTACGCTATTCTTATGTAACTTTTAATTTTATATAGAAAGTTAAATCTAATTATATTCCACAAGCAAAAATCGTGCAAAGTTAAGTCCTTGAGATGATTTTTTATATAAATTTTAATAATATTAAATAGTTATATTAAATGAAGGTATGTTTGACGATTCCGGATAAGTACAGAAGCATTTGAAACCATGAGGTATAATCCATAATATTTATGAAAAATTTTACATAATTTTAACCCATGGGATAGGCAATCGGAGCTGAATAGGAAAGGCACTGTTACCCTAATTTCGAATCTAACAGGGAGAAAGTAGGAAGTATGTAAATAATGTAACAATTATTATGTAAAATACCCCACAATTACATAGTATTTTCTTTGATTTTTCATATCTATTTTTTGCCTGATTTATGTAATATTGTGATAATCCTATCAAACTTCAAAACAACCAAATTTGCATGATTCTTGCTTATTTAAATAGCTCATATTGTGCTTTTCCATCCATAAAAATTAAAACCTGAAGAATCAAGTAATGCAGAAAGACCGGTTGACACCTTCATGTTCGTCTTTTCCTAAAGTATATCTCTTATCGAAAAAATAGCCGGACTGCAAAATTTTAGATTGCTATGGCTGTATCCGATTTAGTTTGGCTTTTTCTTTTTTAGAAAGGTAATGAAAGGCGGTGTTGAATGGAAACACTTCAAAACGAAATTAAAATTCCATTTCAGAAAAAAAACGGGAATCTAACGTTGGGAGAAAGAGAAATCCTTGCTTTAGTTGCATCGGGATATAACAACAAAACAATTTCTGATAAACTTCGAATCAGCCCTCATACCGTTAAAACTTATATCTGCAACATTTACAAAAAGATAAACACAAACAATCGATTTCAAGCCGCACTGTGGGCGATTAAAAATCTATAACCTAATGTGGAATTATGTTGTAGTTTCGATCAAAACAGATCGCCATGCCGCTATGATCCGTTCGAATTACCGATCCTGAAACATCGATAATCAATAGTCGACTCCGAAGTTCATAGAGCTTGTCACTCTGAAGCGTCAGATTCATTTTTACGTGTGTTCCGTTCGGTAATGGATTTTTCGTTATCAAATAAGCACCCCCGGCACAGACATTACTGGTTATAAGTTCAATCGACTCCTGTTTTTTATCTTTTCCCGTCCAATGGAGTTTTGTCGGCAATTTAAGGTCGAATCTTTCCATTTTTCTTCTGTCAGATTCAATCATTGCATAAACCTTTATGAAACATTGTTCTAAAGATCTCCACTCAATGCATGACATATCCTAAATTAAAATCCTAAAATGATTTACTATGCCAATATATTGTATGTCAAGAAAATTAAAGGGCGATATGTAGTATTAATGAAGGAATTTGCATACAATATGTAATCATCTAAAATCTTGTGAGCTCTGCTATTAAAAGAAAATATCAATGCGGATGAAACCTTGCGATCAATATCATATATTCAAAGCTTAAATAATGAAATGGCGGGGTAATCGTTGACCCCGCCCTTTCTGCCTCGAAAGCTACTTTTGTTCCGAGGCATAACTCAATTTTACAGGTCTTTTTTATCGGGGTAGTAGTCTTCCTCACCACTGTTAATTATATTTAAATGTCGAAGTAACTGCCTTTGCTTGTGACCAGAGACCGGACTCGATGGAACCGAATTAGGGCTTTTAATCAGAATGGCCAACTGTCTATTAAGAACAGTCGGACTCTTAAGCAAAGAACAGTTTTGCTCTGTGCATTGAGACCATTGGTACAATATTCACCCTTACTACAAGGGCAATTATTGTGTTTTATTTGAGTTGCCATATTTTTAAGTTTAGAAAACGTTCCAATAGTTCCAATACAAAAAACTATTCATCCAAATTTATCCTTAGCAAAGCAATATTAAATAGAAAATACGCCAAAGGTTATGAACGATGCTGTCCACTTTTTTAAAATTTGAATCGCTCGGTTATGTCAAGACATAGATCCATTATGATTGCATTTATGCAGATAAAGATCGAACGTTCCATCCGTCACGCTTGGGAACCTGGCTGGTCAATAGATAGCCTCATTCCGGATTTGACAACATTCATTGAAAACTATTGCCGGTGCACGAAGAATCTGGTTTTTTGGCTATTTTATTTCAACTGAAGTGGCGCTTGCCGCCGGCAGATAAAAGCGCTCGGCATAATCCTTGACCATTCGATCAGCATTGAATCGCCAACCGAGGCTTTGCATAGACCTTTTTATCCTCTGAACCCAGCGATGTGGAATACCGCTGATGTCCCGTTCGTAATAACACGGGATCACTATTTCTTCGAGAGTCTCATATAGAGACTCGGCGTCCCGCTGATATTGTATGTCCGGGTCGTTATGCATTCCGCCGTCACCGATGGCGAAACCGTTCTTACCGTCGTAGGCCTCATTCCACCAGCCATCCAGAACCGAAAGGCTTAGACACGCGTTGAGAATTGCTTTCTGCCCGCTTGTGCCGCAGGCTTCCAGCGGCCGTCTGGGATTGTTCAGCCATACATCCACGCCCTGGACTAAATGGCGGGCGACGTTGTAATCGTAGTTCTCGATGAAAACGACTCTTCTCATGTATGCGGGATTATAACTGAATTTTGCGATACGCTGTAAAATCTTCTTGCCCTGATCGTCCCGGGGATGGGCCTTTCCGGCGAAAATGATCTGTAACGGTCGATGATCATCTCTGATCAGTCTTTCCAGACGATCGATCTGGGACAAGATCAGATCTCCTCTCTTGTAAACTGCAAATCTGCGGGCACAACCAATGGTAAGAATATCCGGATCGAGAATTTGCTCGATCTGTTGAATGATCTCCTGATGCTCCAAACGTTTCGCCTGCAGAAACAACCGGCGGCGGACAAACCGAATGAGACTCATCTTCAGGCTCTGGTGGGTCTCCCACAGCTCTCCATCATCAATCTCATCCACCTTTTCCCAGACATCGGGATGCACCATCCGGGTTGACCAATCTTGTGAAAGACGCGTTTCTAAAAGCTGGTGCATCGGGGGCGCCAGCCATGACAATACATGGACGCCGTTGGTAATGTGGCCGATGGGAACTTCTATTTCAGGTCGCTCGGGCCAGAGAGGATGCCACATCCGGCGGCTGACATCCGCGTGTATTGCCGAAACGCCATTTGCCCGGCGCGAGTTTTTCAAAGCCAACACTGTCATGCAGAAAGGTTCTGAAGCGTCTGTTGGGTTAACGCGTCCCAAGGCCATAAAATCATCGTGAGAAAGTCCCAGTTTTTCACGGAAAATACCAAGATGCTCTTCGATCAGTTCCGGTGAAAATCGGTCGTGGCCGGCTGGAACCGGGGTGTGTGTGGTAAACACGGTATACAACGATACCCGTCGCTGAGCACGGTTAAATGGTATCTGGTCATATTCCATAACCCGGCGGATCTCTTCGAGGATGGCAAAGGCGCTGTGCCCTTCGTTTAAATGCAGCACCCCCGGAAAAGTGTTCAGCGTTTGCAAAATGCGAGCGCCACCGATTCCCAGCAGCAGTTCTTGTCGAATACGAAGCCGATTGTCTCCGCCGTAAAGTCGTGACGTCAATTCGCGATCTTCGGCTGAATTACCCTCTACATTGGAATCGAGAAGCATCAGACGAACCCGTCCCACCTGCAGTTGCCAAACCCGAGCCTGGAGGGAGCCGATCCGGGTATCAACACTTACCACTAAAGGCTGACCGTTTGGCTCCGTAACGGTTTGCATGGGCAGTGTATTGATATCGAGATCTCTGTAGTCTTCTTCCTGCCAACCGTCGATGTTCAACTTTTGGCTGAAATAACCTTGATGGTAAAGGAGTCCGATCCCGATGAGCGGTAACCCCAGATCAGAAGCGCTTTTAAGATGATCTCCCGCCAAAACACCTAAACCGCCGGAGTAGATCGGTATGGATTCATGCAAGCCAAACTCGGCGGAAAAATAGACGACCTGCCGGTTGTGCAGATTGCTGCCATTTACAGCTCCCCATGTCTTACGCTTTTCCATATATTCATTCAACCGACGGAAGACGTGATTAATCCGGCTGTGAAGCACCAGGTCAGACGATCGTTCCTCGACTTGCTCCGGTGTAATCTGATTCAAAAAAGCAATGGGATTGTGGCTCACCTGTCGCCACAGATGCGCGTCCAAATCCGTGAAAAGACGAATGACCTCCGGATGCCACGTCCACCAAAGGTTCTGAGCCAGTGCGAGAAGCCTATTATGAAGATGGTCGGCCGTTGATGTCATTATACCCTCCTCTTTATTGTTTGCGCTTCATCCTCACCTATTAAACGGCTGTAGCATTTGGCATCAGCGCTGAATATCACCTTTAGTTTACGATCTAAACTGTTTTCAGTCATGATGTACCTCTTTTAATGGTTTAACATAAGAGGAGACATGAACAGTAGAATAGTGGATTCGGGAAGTTAGACGTGGACCGGTTGATTTTGATTAATAATATAATAAGATACGAGATGTCAATATGTCATATGCTTTAAAAGATGCCCCGGGTTAAGTTCGCTGCGCGGTTGACGGTTGGAGGCTAAAGGCGAAGGGCCAAAGGGCTGAGAGGTCGGAGTTCGGAGAGGTCAGATTGAACGGGACAGGCGGGAGGGCCGGGCGGCAAACCGATGGAAGAGGGAAGACCGCTGCGCTGGGAAGAGGGACGAATAACGGCGGAAACCGGAAAGCAGGAGTTAGGAAATAGGAGGAAAGAGGGCGGGGCTATCGCCGGCACACGAAGAGTTTGCTTTTTCCGCTGGGTGAGTGGTGAAGGGTGACATCGGAAAAGATGTGTTGAAAGGGTTTCAGCCCGCCTCTGAGAAATTCTTTTGAATCCACAGACCCCATGGTCATCATTCTGAGATTGAAGAGGATTTTCACAAGGGGATGCCGGGGCACTTCGTGTTCCATGATCAATACAGCGCCGTCGGGACGGATGACGCGTTTCATCTCCTTCAAGGCCGCCTGCCGCGCCGGTTTTTTCAGCTCGTACAGGGCATGGGAACAGGTGACCACATCAAAGCTTTCATCCATAAACGGAAGGGAGGCCGCGTCTCCCTCTATCAGGCTGAAGGTCCGGGCTCGGGATTTTTCCCGGACCTTGAGCAGCATCCCCCGGGAAAAATCATAACCCACGGCGATGCTTTCAGGATATCGGTCGGCAAAGGCCGTGATCACGGCGCCGGTTCCGCAGCAGATATCGAGGATATGAGGATCGGGCTTTTCTTTCAGACGGGCCGTCTGTACCAAGAAGTTTCGCGTATCTCCGGCATCCCGGCGGGCATGAAGGTTTACAAACCCGTCATACAGATGGGAGAACAGATTATAGTACGCTCGTCTTATGGTTCTTATGCGCGGCATCTTTTCAGGATTGCTGATATTCTTTATAACTTGGACGGCTGCATTTATCCCTGACAAAGGGCTCTAAATCGAGAATCGGGGTGCCGTCTATCATATCGATCCCCTGGACATCGATGACGTCATCTTCCTCTTTCTTTATCTTAAACCCGGTTCAAGGTTTTTAAACCACTTCTAAGAATAAAGTAACGCGTGTCAATAATATGCAGGGGATCCAGCAACGTCAAGGTATTTGAATCGCCCATGCTTTTCCAATCCAGCCTGTCATATGAAATGCTTTTGGATGCCCACCCGAGCGAGATATGTAAATGGGGAAGGATGTTGGTTTTGAAGCTGCTCGAGTCCCCCAATGTTGCAATGATATCTCCCTGCTTGACAGGTTTGCCCACGTGAAGATGATCCTGTGGGATGGTATGGCCATAAATGGTGAACAGCCGGTTGTTATTACCGTCGGCAAATAAATGGTCGACGATGATTGATTTGCCCAGAAAATCATCGATAATCCCGACAACCATTCCGTCATAGATTACGGGGACTTTTGTCTTTTCTTCAAGACGGACAATCGCGCCTTTTTGATTCTTGTAAAGACATAAGTCCAGTCCTTCATGGGGCCTATCGCGCTTTTTCCGATCTCCCCACCATTTGTCCGTTGACTGAAACAGCATGCCAATACAAAAGGCCCACCCATGAAAGCCATCTTGGTCGAGGGCATTCTTTTGGATTAAACACTCGGTAAATCGGGAGTTTTTTTTAAAAGGTGTTCTTGTAATGTTCACGTTATCGGCACCGCCTACTTTGATCTTATTGACATTGTCCGAAACTAAAAAAATACAGATAAACAGAAAAATCAAAAAAAATCAATTTCCGATTGAAATAGAACAATTGGTTGAAATGGTTGAGAAGGCGCTGGCATAAACAGCGGCAAAAAATTGTCACCAAGGGTTCGCGGCCTGACGGCGGCGAAACATTTTCGCCCCACCTGTCAGCAGTCCCCGGTGAAACAAAGATCCCGTTACCCGCGGGGGATCCGGAGATCCACACCTTACCCTCAACCCTTAAGCTATCTAATTCGCAGCGAAAACCCGTTTAAATAAATCTTTTTTACATCCTTCGAATTCATACAAAATCGATTACCGGCCTTGCTTCATCAAAAAATCGTGGTTATTTTTTTTTAAATCGTTTTTGGAGGTGTTCCATGACAACCTCAAACAACCTTCAACCGTTTCGATCGGTCCTTAGTCTGGCGCCGCTCATCGATTTCTGGAAAACCCACCTGACATCGAAATGCAGCCACATGGCCGATTTGTTCCACGGAATTTATCGTCGCATCGAACAGACGCCGGTGCTGAAGGGGATCATCAAGGACCCAAAAACGCTGCTCGATCACCAAAACGATGTGCTGATGCCGCTGATGAGCGTTATCTTCCCATATGCCGCATGGGAACTTGAAATTGCCGGTGCGTTGAAGCCCTTTGAAGACATTCCTTTTTACGGCACACCGGAATTTAATCGCCTGATGGTCGGCAGCGACGGCCATTTCCTGGGCCGATCCTTTGCCGAAACCGAACATGGCAGCCTGCTATCCAGTTATATTTTAATCCTGAACAAGATTTACGGGATCGATCCAGAGCCGGACAAGTCTTTTGTGATGAAGATTCAGGATAAAAAGAGCGGTCTTTGGCGGTATTTTCGGGTGATTCGAGATACCCAGTTCATACAGATCGCATCATTGGGACAGCCGCCGGTATTGACGGCCGATCAGCGAAAAGCCATCCAGGAAAACATTACCGATCTTCAAGTGCTGTCGGAACATATCCCCGTCGACAAATTCGAATTTCAAGGCTTCATGGTTTACCGGGCCCTCGAAGTGACCGAGTCCGAGGTCATATCCGAGCTGGGGAGAGACCTCATCGACCAGAAATCGATATTTTCGGCCGTTGGGTTCGACAGGCTTCAACATCGCCTCCAGATTCTCTTCGGCCGGTCCGACATGGCTGCTGAAATTGCCGCCGTCCAGGGAGACCGGGTCATGGTCCTCAACACACTGCGTTACAGTGCCAAGGCGGAGCACAATTGTTTTTTCAGAAACTCCAACCATATTCCCATTGCAGAACTTAAAGGTTCGGTCTGGCTCCGGGCAGTGGAAAAAGGCGAGGCGATCCGCATTCCCGATTTGGGCGATAAAAGCCCAATCTGCGCCGCCGAAAAATCGGTCCTAGAGGCCGGTTTCAGATCCATGATTATCGCGCCGCTGTACTACCAGGGAAATATCATCGGGACTTTTGAAATCATGAGCCCGCGCCCCAATGACCTGTCGCCCATGGATTTGGTCCTGGTCAATCAGGTGGCGCCGCTGTTTTCCATTTCTCTCAAAAGGGGCCTGGATGAATTGAGCAACGAAATCCAGTCGATCATCAAGGAAAAATGCACAGCCGTTCATCCTTCGGTGGAATGGCGCTTCCGGCAAGCCGCGCTTGAACACATGGAACGCCTGCATAACGGAGAATCATCGGAAATGGCGTCGATCGTTTTTCCCAACGTGGTCCCCTTGTATGGCCAGGCAGACATCAGAGGGTCATCCGATGCCCGCAACCGCAGCATTCAGGCCGACCTGACGTCGCAGCTCGAGCTGGCGAAAGAGGTGATACACTGGGCTCAAAAGGCCAAATCCTGGCCGCTGTTGGGCGAGTACCAGTACCGCATCGAAAGCCGGATCAGCAGTATTGCCCAAGGGATTTCTTCGGATGATGAAATTTCGATCACGGAATTTTTGCGGAAGGATGTGGAACCGACTTTCGAAACCCTTTTGGGACTTGGTCCCCGGGTGGTGAACGCCATCGAACGATACGACAGCGCCCTCGATCCTGAATTGGGTGTTGTCTATCAGCAGCGTAAGGCATATGAAGAGAGCTTTTCCCGATTGACCGATAAGCTATCGATATATTTGGATAAACAGCAGATTGAAGCACAGCGCATTTTGCCCCATTACTTCGAGAAACACAAAACCGACGGCATCGACTATGTCATCTACCTGGGTGCGTCCATGCGTGAAGACGGCGTATTGAATCCATTTTACATCAAAAATCTGGGTCTCTGGCAATTGACGGTGGCCTGTGGAATGGCCAGGGAAGCCGGTTTTATTAAGCCTGACTTAAAGGTGCCGTTGGATGTCGCCCATCTCATTCTGTACAATAAAACGCCGCTGTCCATCCGTTTTCGCTACGATGAGAAGCGATTTGACGTGGACGGCGCTTACGATGTACGCCACGAAATCATCAAATCACGGCTGGACAAGGCCATGGTAAAGAACCAAAATGAGCGCCTGACCCAGCCGGACCGGATCGCGATTGTTTTCGAGCGGACCGGCGAGCGCAGCGAAATTGTAAAGCACATCGAATTCTTACAGGCGAAAAAGCATCTTCTAAAGGACATGGAACTTTTAGATTTAGAAGATTTGCCGGGTGTTCGAGGTCTCAAAGCCCTGCGCGTGGGCATCAACCTGGAAGACAAGTCCCTGGCGCCGCCGGCTGCAAATATCCAGACAGTTGTTTGAAGCCTTCCCCATGTCACCCGTATTTCCCTGTCGCATTTATGGGCGCTATGCAAGAGGAATTAACCCCGCATGAAATGTGGTTTACTCCAACGTCCGAAACAGCCCATGAACATCTAAAACTCTGGGATGGCAGCGAATCAGAGCCGACGAAGATGCCGGTTTTACGCGGTCATTGTGCCCGTTGCCGCCGGATCTGAAATGAGATCTATCCCCTGGAAATGATCCGCCGCATCATCACGACAAAGTAGACTCTGGAACATAAATAGGCCGGCAGGAAAAGCCACCATGCAAAGGGGTTGGGAATGCCGGCTCGTTTTATGTCTCCGGGAATTTGAATGATATTTTTCCAATCCCAGCAAAATGCTGCGATCACGAGCAAACCCCTTTATATAAAATTATATAAAATTATATATAATTTGACTTGACACGGGCATGCTGCAAATTTTAGATAAAATTAAAAATTATTTGATCTAAAATATTTTTACAAAATATAGGCAAACAGGGCAAGAAGTCCTTGTACAGGATTGAAAAAGCGTACTTCCCTGCAGTGTTTTTCATTGGATAGACTGCTTCCGAAGCATATATGTCTGCAGGAAAAATTGCCGCCTCAGCGATCAAAAATTGCCGCCTTCTCTGAGGCGCGGCAATGGGGTTTTCAAGTTAACTCTATGAAATATAATCAATTCATTATTTGTGTAAATTAAAAAGATCAATTTGCACGACTTTTGCAATGCATAAGTTCGACTGCCGGGTGATCGAACTCGATACATCCGTTGTGTTTGAAAAAGGCCGTAATCTATCCGTCAATGAAATTTTGAACGTACCGAACTCGATAGACGGTGTACGTAAATCCGTGCGTTGGAATATTTGGCAATAAATAATTTAAAACCGAAAGATGAGACAGCGCTTCTCCCGCATAAAAGAGGTTTTTTTTGCGGTTTGTTTGCGTATGGTATGGTTTATTCCAGTTTTCGTGAACCTGTGTTGGATTCCTTGCGTTAACCTCCCTCTCAAAGCCGCACAAGCGGCGGAACTGTCGAAGAATCAGGGCCATAAACAAACACCCCCAAAAAATCCACAGAATGAACTTCCGGATCTTTCCGTCAAGGAAGCTACGGAACAGCCATTGATAATTTATGACAGTCCAAATGCCAAGTTATTAAAATTTAAAGTAAGAGCCGATATTTTGGATGACCTCAAACCGGACATCGATATTTTTCAAAATAAAAGTTCCGAATCCGATAAAACTTCCTTTCCACCAAGTTTCTCATCCGATACGCCTGATAACCGGCTTGAGATTTTTCGTTTAAGACAAAAGTTAAGTGACTTTACTTTTGGTTTGGAATACCGGCACATCGCGAAGCATATATACGATTTCAACCGATATAAGAACAAAACGGAAACCAAAACCAAGGTCAGGCTAAAAAACGATCAGGAGGGGGTGGAGCTTTGGGGAGGGACCACCATCGGCGGCATCGGATTAAAAACCTTTTTCTCGAGGTTTCTGGACAATGTCGATCAAGATCCGACGCTTCCTCGAATGCTGACTCATAAATACGGTCTTGAAATGAAATACAAAATTCCTGTCTTTCCCATCGGGTTGTCTTTTTTTCATTCCCGGGAGGAATCCGAGAATAACGTTGAGACGGAAAGTGCCGAATATCAAGGAACACAGAAAGAAATCTATAACGGTTCTTTGAAATACGACGGCGGCAAGCGGTTCGACATTACTGCTTCTTCGAGCTATTCCCTCAGCCGCGATCTATATCATCCGGACCAGGAAACCGTAAGCTTTCGGAACGGCCTCAGAACCTCCATCCGTCCCGCACCCCATCTGACCATTACCCCTGCGGTAAGTTTCGGGGAACATCGATATCTTTGGGACGGAGAACATGAAACACATCCCTCTGCCTCGTTCTTTCTTCAGTATCGTCGACTTTTCGATATCATCGATTTGTCCTTCCTTGGGAGATATTCCCAAACGAAAAATACCGACCAGACTTTGGATAACGAAAGGCTGAGCACATCCATCGGTTTGACCTGGAACGAGAAGAATTTCTTTTCCCGAAAAATCGGGTATTCTTTAAATTTGGGATACCATCACTACCTCGATAATATCCAGCCGGACGGCTCCTACAGTTCATTATCTACGTCGTTCAAACTCGATTTCGAGATGTAGTTGGGCGGACATATGCCTATTTTGACCGGAAGTTGTTTCGATACCGCTTCTAAGAGATGTTCAGCCAAACCGATTGATAGCCGTTCAACACGAGGTCTTTGCCCGAGGACAGCACTTCATTGTTTAATAAGTCAATAGCATCTTTCGTTGCACCGCAGGCGTTTAGATGATGGGCATCCATCTTCTGAGGTTCTTCTGCAAAGTTATTGACGACGAGTATCTTCTGGCCGCCAAAAGCCCGGATATATCCGAACAGATGAGAATTTCCGGTATGAATGACTTCCATGCCGCCGTTTTGAAGGGCCGGCAATGTTTTGCGCAAACTGAACAGCTTCACCATTTCATGGAAGAAGCGCCACTCCAGCGTGTCCTGATCCGTAAGGTCTTCCCGGGCGTTCCAGCGTTTTCTGGAGCGATGGACCCATCGACTGTCGTCGGCTTTTCCGGGGTCGCTCAGATAGGTGTAATCATTCAGCACGCCCCATTCATCTCCGATATATAACAGCGGAATGCCGCCGATACTGACCAGGATGCTCCTCAAGAGGTTGATCCGCCGGACAGCCTGCTCGATCAATTCGCCGTCTTGCTTTTCCAGGGCGTCTTCCAGTCCCGCCAGAGATGACAGCGTCCCGGAAACCCGCACATCGCCGGTGTCCGCATTGAATTGAAAAAAAACGCCCTTTGCAAATGAGCCGGGATATTCGCCGGTATAAAATTGGTTTAGAAACCTGCGATGGGCGACAGGATCAATGCCGATGTTTCGGGCATCTTGATCGTCAAAGGTCCAGCCGATGTCATCGTGGCAGCGTACAAAGTTGACCCAGGTGCTTCCGGACGGCGTCGGATAGCGGTTTCTCATGGAATATTCGAGCAATTTGACTTCCCGGGTCGCCAGCGCTTCCCACAGCAGCGCCATGAGCAATGGATTGTAGGACAGCTGACATTCGTCGGGATGAATGTAGCGGATCACTTCGTCGGGATGTACGATGGCCTCGGATTTAAACAGCAAACATGGCGCGACGATTTTCGCCATGGCGTTAAAGGCCCGGATGATCGTATGCGCTTCCGGTTGATTTTCGCAATTCGTGCCGAGTCTTTTCCAGATAAACGCCACGGCATCCAAACGCAGTACCTCTACCCCTTGGTTGGCCAGAAACAGCATATCTTCGGCCATGGCCCGGAACACTTCCGGATTCGAGTAATTCAGATCCCACTGGAAGCTGTTGAAGGTCGTCCAAACCCATCGCTTCATCTCTTCGCACCATGTAAAACTCCCTTTTCTGACGGAAGGGAATATTTCTCTGAGATACTTTTGAAATTGATCCGGCAGCTCGCGATTCGGAAAGGTTAAATAATAGGCCAGAAAATCCGGATCTTTGGATTTGGCTTTTTGCGCCCAAATATGCTCGTCGGATGTGTGATTGAAGACGAAATCCAACACAAGGCTGATGCCTTCATTGCGAAGCTCTGCGGCCAATCTGCGGAGCTCATCCATGGTGCCGATATCTGGGTTGATGGCCCGGTAATCACTCACCGCATAGCCGCCGTCGTTATCGCCTTTGGGGACTGCAAACAGCGGCATCAGATGCAGATAATTTATGCCGAGTTTTTTGAAATAGGATATGTGCTCGTCCAGCTTGGAAAGGTTATCGCTGAAAAGATCCACATAGAGTACACCGCCCACCACGTTTTCGGATAAAAACCATAAGGGATCGGCTTCCCGCTTCTCATCCAGTAATTTGAGTTCAGCCGGACGCTGAAGCCAGTATTGAACCAACGTATTGAGGATTCGTTCGAGTGTATAGAAAAAGTCATATTGCCATCCGTACAACTGATGCAGATAGACAAACAATCGTTCCCACTCCCTGTGGAGTCTGTTTTTAAATTTATGCCATTCATGGGAAGCCTGCTCAAGCTCGGCGGCAAATGTCTTTTCCACTTCGGGAAGTATGCGATTCAGCGATTTTCTGGCCTGTTCCGGTCTCCAGTCATATTCTGCCATCATTTATTCCTTCCTATGTTGCGCCTTCCCCTGCAGTAAAATGAAAGTCTTTCAATTATTTGAGATGTAATAGCACGCCGCATGTATTCTGGGATGCGATATGGAGGCGCGCCTTGCAGCGGGTGAGGGCCTGACCCACTTCACGGGCGGCTTTTTGGGGCGTATTGTTGGTTTCGCTGAGATGGGCCAGCATGACATGCTTTAAACAGTTGTGCTGCAGTTCTTCCAAGAGAATTTTGGATGCCGCGTTGGACAAGTGACCGGTCCTGCTTTTGATGCGCTGCTTGATGGGCCATGGGTAGGGGCCGTTGATCAGCATCTCTTCATCGTGGTTGGCTTCTAAAATCAACAGGGCGCATTCTTTAAGATGATCTCTGACCATGGCGGTTGCAATGCCGAGATCCGTAGCGATTCCGATTTTCGTACTGTTCTGATGAATCGTGAATCCGCACGGATCGGCGGCGTCGTGGGATATTGAAAAGGGGTGAATGGCAAGATCGTTGATGGCAAAGGTTGATCCGCATTCAATGGTTTTTAAGTCATGGAGGCGGCCGAGTTGCGAAGCAGCTGCGCGTTGTGTTTTGTTGCTGATATAGACCGGAAGCTTATAGCGCCGGGAAAGAATCCCGACACCCTGGATATGATCGGAATGTTCGTGGGAAACCAGGATCCCATCGAGGTCTTTGGGGTCCAGCCCCCTTGATTGGAGCCGGCGTTCGATTTCAATGCCCGAAAGACCGGCATCGATCAGTATGGAGGCGGCGCCTGAGGAAACAAAAACAGCGTTTCCTTTACTGCCGCTGGCCAGAATACATACGCGAAGGTTGTAACCGGGATTAACTTGCAAGCGGTTCAAAAAGGGACCCTTTTTCATCTTAACGACCCGTATGCCCGAATCCCCCGCTGTTTCTGCGGGTTTCATCGAGTTGCTGAACAACGTCGAGTTTTGCCTGATACACCCGGTTCACGACCATCTGGGCAATTCTGTCGCCGCGTTGAACCGTATAGGGCTTTTCTCCGAGATTGATCATCGCGATTTTGACTTCTCCGCGATAATCGGCATCGATGGTGCCCGGGGAATTAATCAATCCGATGCCGTGATTTACGGCCAATCCGCTTCTGGGACGAATTTGTATTTCGAATCCATCCGGAATGGCGACGGCAAAACCGGTGGGTATCAACCCGACCGTGCCTTTTTCCAGCAGAATATTTGTTTCATTGGCCGCAAAGATATCCATTCCGGCGGCCCTGGGCGTCATGTATCGGGGCAGCGGAATATCCGCGTCCGACTCGGGTCTGAGTCGAAGAAATTTTATCGAGGGAGATGTATCCACAAGTCAGTTCGCTTCGCTCACTGTTCGTCAATTCGTCGATTCGTCAAATCGTCAAAACCATTTAACGGTTCAACGATTTAACCAAATACTACACCGGCAGGATATCATCCAGCAGGTGTTTATCGTCAACAGGGCCCAGAATGGTCACTGAAAAACGGTTGTCCTGAAACAGGTCTTCGGCCAATTGGAGAATGTCGTCTTCGGTGACGGCGTCAATATTATTGATGATCTCTTCCAAGGGAACGTAGCGCCCGAAATGCGTTTCGTTTTGCGCCATTCGCACCATCTGATTGTCATTGCTTTCCGATGCCAGCATGAGATTGCCTTTGGTAAATTCTTTGGCATAATGCAATTCGCTTGCATCGACCCGCATTTCTTTGATTTTAAAGATTTCTTTGAGAATCAGTTGTATCGACTGTTTTATGTTTGCGGGGGCAACGCCGGCATATGCGCCGACCATTCCGGTATCGACAAAAGACGATACATAGGAATACACCGAGTAGGCAAGGCCTCTTTTCTCTCGGATTTCCTGGAACAGCCTCGAACTCATGTTCCCGCCCAAAATGGTGTTCATCAGTGAATAGGCAAACCGTCTCGGGTCGGTGATCGACAATCCTTTGGTTCCCAGGCAGATATGAACCTGCTCCAGTTCCTTATAATGCAGATTAACCGTACGCTGTTCATCGGGTGCGGAGCGCCGGGGAAAAGGATCTCCCGGGCGGATCGATTCGAACGCGGGGCCGGCGATATCCATGAAACGGCTGTGGTCCAGGTTTCCTGCGGCGGATATAACGATGCGTTCGGGCTGATAGAAACGATGGAAAAAGCGTTTGATACCGCCGGAATCGAAACGGCTCACATTTTCACGATTGCCCAAAACGGAACGGCCCAGAGCATTTCCACTCCAGAAATTCATTCCCGAAAGGATGTGAATATATTCGTCCGGGCTGTCTTCGGCCATTCCGATTTCCTGCAGGATTACCGTGCGTTCGTTTTCGACTTCTCTTTCATCAAAAAGAGAGTTTAAGAAGATATCCGACAAAATATCGACCATGGTTTCCATATGGGCGTCCATCACTTTTGCGTGATAGCAGGTGTTTTCGGTGCTGGTAAACGCATTGGTCTGGCCGCCGACGGCGTCGAACTCTTTGGCGATCTGGAAGGCCGTTCTTTTTTGGGTTCCTTTAAAAATCATGTGCTCGATAAAATGGGACATACCGCTTTCGGAAAAAGATTCGTCCCGACCCCCGACATTCACCCAGAGCCCCATGGATACGGATCGAAGGTGCGGCATTGTTTTGGTGATGACCTTGATGCCGTTTGAAAGGACGGATTTGGAAACATCATGACCCATGGGTTATCCTTCCTCTTCCAGAGCAGCCTTGTAACTGAGTCGGATTTTACCGTCTTTTCCGATCTCGAGGACCTTGACCTTGATGTGATCTCCCTCTTTTACGATATCCGATACCCGGTGGACGCGATGTGCGGCCAGTTGGGAGATATGCACCAGGCCGTCGACATTGGGAAGTATCTGGACGAATGCGCCGAAGTCCATGATTTTGACGACCGTGCCGTCATAAATTTTTCCAACTTCGGGTTCGACAACGATTTCTTTGACCATATTCAGCGCCGCATCGCCTTCTTTTTGAGAAAACGCCGCGATTTTAACCATACCGGAATCGTCGATCTCAATTTTTGTGTCGGTTTCGTTTTGGATGGCCCTGATGGTTTTTCCGCCGGGACCGATGATTTCCCGGATTCTGTCGGGATTGATTTTAAAGGTGATGATTTTCGGGGCAAACGGCGAAATTTCCTTGCGGGGTTCCCGTATGGCTTCGGTGATTTTATCCAGGATATAAATTCGTCCCTTTCGGGCCTGCTCCAGCGCCTTTTCCATGATGTCTTTGGACAGCTCATGAATTTTAATATCCATCTGAAGCGCGGTGATGCCGTCCTTTGTGCCGGCCACCTTGAAGTCCATGTCGCCGGTATGATCTTCGTCTCCCAGGATGTCGGAAAGAATGACGACATCGTCTCCTTCCTTGACCAGTCCCATGGCAATCCCCGATACCGGCGCCTGGATGGGAACACCCCCGTCCATCAGCGCCAGTGTCCCGGCGCAGACGGTGCCCATGGATGACGAACCGTTGGATTCAAGAACTTCCGAAACGATCCGGATAGTATAATCGAATTCTTCTCTTGGAGGGAGAATTTTTTCGATCGCCCGTGTGGAAAGCCCGCCATGGCCGATATCTCTCCGGCTCGGTCCGCCGATGCGCCGTACTTCTCCCACCGAATACGGCGGGAAATTGTAATGGAGCATAAACGGCCGGAGCTCGTCGCCGATCAAGGTTTCCACGCGCTGTTCATCCTGGCCCGACCCAAGGGTCAGTATGGCAAGCACCTGGGTTTCTCCCCGTGTAAACAGCGCACTGCCGTGGGGCCTGGGCAATATGCCGACATCACAGGTAATCGGCCGGATTTCATCGAATTTTCTGTTGTCGATGCGTCGCCTTTCTTTCAGGATGATATCCCGGCTGATTCTTTTCAGCAGGTCTTTAAATATCGCATTGATGTCATCCTGCCGGTCCGGATAGGTTTCTTGCAGCGCTTCGAGCATCTCTGTTTTTACCTGAAAAAGCGCCGCATTTCGATTGGTTTTCTCAGGAACACACAAGGCGGAGTAAATTTTTGAAGCGGCCTTGCTCTCGATGATTTGAACCAGCGCCGCATCTCTTTCGGGCGGCGTGAAGGATCGTTTGGCGATACCGTTGATTTCTTTGAGTTTCAATTGCATGTCGATAATCGGCTGCATGGCCTTATGACCGAAAAAAATGGCTTCCAACATATCCGATTCATTGACGATATTGCCTCCGCCTTCGACCATCACGACGCCGGTCCTTGATCCGGCGACAATAATATTGATGTCGGAGGATTCATATTCATTGAGGATCGGATTGATCTTGAGTTGGCCGTCGATTCGGGCGACACGAACACATGCAATGGGCCCTTCAAAAGGAATGTCCGATATTTCAAGGGCCGCGGATGCGCCGATCATGGCCAGGATGTCGGGGTCGTTTTCCTGATCCATGGAAAGAACAGTGGCGATGACTTGCGTTTCACATCGATATTCTTTGGGAAAGAGCGGCCGGATGGGTCGGTCGATGATGCGGGCGGTCAGGGTTTCCTTTTCGCTGGGACGGCCGATTTCCCGCCGGAAATAATTTCCGGGGATGCGGCCCGCCGCATATCCTTTTTCCTGGTATTCAACGGTCAGCGGTAGAAAATCCGACGGGCGTTCTTCATGGGACGATACGACCGCCACCAACACAATGGTGTCTCCGTAACGAACCTCAACCGCGCCGGATGCCTGCTTGGCGAGCTTGCCGCTTTCGATGCTCAGAGTTCTACCTCCGATTTCTGTTTTGAGTAAAGTTTCCATAAATTTCTCCTACACATCAAACGGCTTCTGACCTGTGATCGTGAACCACCAGCCTGAAAGTTCTCTTTTGGGGAACAGACGATAGCGCATCAGGCGATACAGGCATCTATTCGTTTGAATTGTTTGGTCAAACGTTTAGGTTTTTGAGCAACGATTCATTTCAAAAATCAAAACGGCTGCTTGCTATCTTCTCAGTCCTAAGGTTTCGATGATTTCCCGGTACCGCTTCACGTCTTTGTTTTTGACATAGTTCAAAAGCCTGCGCCGCCTGCCTACAAGAATCAGAAGTCCTCTTCTGGAATGATGATCTTTCTTATGAACTTTCAAATGTTCCGTTAAATAGGTGATACGGTGCGTTAGAAGGCCCACCTGTACTTCGGGCGATCCGGTATCGTTTTCATGCAGCTTGAACTGATCGATCAATTTCTTTTTTTCATTTGATGTTAAGACCAATTTTGTTTGCCTCCTTTTGTAAATAAATACCTCATATCACATTTCCACGGGCTCTTTAGAAGCCGTCTCAAAATTAGGATTTTCGGTCGAGATCAAGGCGAGGCCGAGGATCAGCCCGCAGGCATACTTAAGTATGTCGAGGACTTGAGACGAGGGCTCAACGCCGATATCGGACGAAAAGACTTTTTTGAGATGGCTTCTAATTGTTGAGCACACATACATAATCGTATTTGTCCCTGTCCCCGGCATGCTTCAGGACGGCGATGAGTTGTTTTTCGGCATCGACGATCTTCATAAATCCTCCCGACGGGTTTACCGTTTCAGATACAATATCATTTTTTGTCAGAATTTGACCATGTTTTATTTTTTGTTCCAGCATATGATCGGCGGTATGCTCGGGAAAATGCTTCAGTGCATCCGACATGCCGATGATCCTGCCGGAGGATTGATTTGTCCGTGCAAGATCTTCGAGTTCTTCCAATGTTATCGCTTGCTTTATCGTAAATCCGCTGCTTTCGATTCGTCGGAGTGTTTTCAAATGACCGCCGCATCCCAGGGCTGCGCCGATGTCGGCGCAGAGGGTTCTGATATAGGTGCCCGCCGAGCAAGAAACCTCGAAACGGATGGTCGGCAGTTGAATGTCACGTATTTCCAGGTCGATGACGGAAATTTTTCTTGCCGGCTTCTGAACAGGCTCGTCCCTGCGGGCCAGCTTGTAGAGCGGAATCCCCTTATATTTCAAAGCCGAGTAGACCGGCGGAACTTGCGTCAGGGTTCCCTCATACCGTTTAAATACGGATTTTATCGTTTCTTCCGAAAATTTTCCGGGATTGCATACGCGCGTTATATTTCCCGTCGGATCCTGGGTGTCGGTCTCAATCCCCAAACGAAGAACCGCTTCATATTTTTTATTGCCCCGTAAGAAAAAACGGGCAAGCTTTGTTGCGCGATTGATACAGCACACCAGCACGCCGGTTGCAAAGGGATCCAGTGTCCCGGTATGCCCCACTTTTTTTGCTTTGAGCAGTGCTTTTACCCGCGCCACCACCTTGGCGGAACTTATGCCTGCGGGTTTATCAACAATCAAAAGTCCGCTGATGCTGTTGTGCATGATTTACATCACATGGTGTTCGCCAGGTTTAAAATTATCGTTTTTATTTCCGATAGCGTCGACTCGATATTGAATCCCGCGGCGCTGGAGTGACCGCCGCCGCCGAACGTGGATGCGATGGTCGCCACATCGACCGACCCGTCGGAGCGGAGACTCACATGATACATGCTATGATCTTCCGATGGTCCGTTGCCGTTATGATGCTCCTGGATCAACGCGGCAACCTTGATATCTTGAATTCGCTTTGCATAATTGATCAGACCGTCTCCATCTTCGGGCTGCGTGTGTGTTTCAACAAACATGTCTTTGGTCAACGTCATGATCGACACTTTTCCGTTATTGGAAATTTCGATGGAATCCAGGGCAAGGTTCAACAGTTTTATCCTTCCCAGAGAGTATGTACCGTAAACATGCTGTGAAATATCATAAGGATCGACGCCCAAATCCAGCATTTCCCGGCAAATGGCAAAAGCAGCCTTGTTCGTATTTGAAAAACGAAATGACCCCGTATCCGTCAAAATGCCGGTATATATTGCCGTGGCAATGAATTTATCCAGGGGGATGTTCATTTTTTTGATCAGCCAGTACACGATTTCCGATGTGGCGCACGCGGAGGTGTCGATCAGTTGAATATGCCCGAAGTGCGTATTTGTAATATGATGGTCGATGTTGACGATCAAAGGTATCCGGTTTACGACAGAGACAGCCGTTCCGATACGCTCCAGGTTGCTGCAGTCCAGAACGATCGCCAGATCATAATCGGTTTTGTCGAGCTTCCGAACGACCTGATGCACTTTGGGCAGGAAACGATATACCGCCGGTATGGGGCTTTCATTGTATAAGGTTGTTTTTTTATTCAGCGCTTTGAGGGAGAGTCCCGTGGCGATCAGAGATCCGATGGCATCCCCGTCAGGATTGGTGTGGCTGATCACCACAATACGGTGACTGTTTTTTATTTGACTTATGATGGAGTCCATTATTCCATTATTTCAACATTCCAAGATGCGGCATAAAATTATAGTTTTTTCAATCACTCACAGCATCAAAGGGTTATCGTATTTTCGGGATGTTTAGTTGTCTTCGGAATTTGTCGATGACGGCGCATTATCCCGGTCTTGCCTGTCCTCATCATGAATGCGGCTTAAAATGGTGTCGATGTGAATGCCGTATTCAAACGATTCATCATAAAAAAACCTAAGCTCCGGCATATACCGCAACCCCAATTCTGAGGCAAGTTTATATTTGACATATCCCAGGGCGCTTTTGAATCCGTCAATGGTTTTATCGACGGTATTTTGGTTGTCGGATGTAATAAAATAAACGCGTGCGATTCTCAGGTCCCGGGACATTTTTACGCCCGTAATCGAAGCCGATTTCAAGCGCGGATCTTTCACCCGTTTAAGGAGTATGTCCGACAATATCTTTTGTATCTGGCAGCCGACCCGGTCGGAACGTGCAAAGGGTTTCATATATTGATAATCTCCATTTCACTGCCGATGATTTCGGCCAGATTGAGTTCTTCGACAAGGTTAAAGATTTTATCTATCTTGGAGTTTATCACCGCACGGTCATTGCCCACCATGGCAAAACCGATCATGGCGCGCTGATATATATCGTTGGAACCGACTTCAGCAACCGAGACATTAAAATGGCTGCGCAACTGGCCGATAATCGATTTTACAATTTTTCTCTTGGCCTTTAGAGAGCGACACTCATGCAGCCTGAATGTGACAATGCCTAAACCGGCCACCATGATTCCCTCACTCGATTCGAGAACGCTCGATACCTTAACCACATTGCTTCAGCTATTCGACTTCCGGCTTGATTTCTTCCACATAGAAACATTCGATGACGTCGCCGAGTTTGATATCGTTGTAATTTTTAATGACGATGCCGCATTCATAACCGCTTTGAACGTCTTTTACATCGTCTTTGAAATGACGCAGGGATGCAATCCTGCCTTCATAAGTGACAACCCAGTCCCTGAGTATGCGGGCCATCTGTCCGCGCTCGATTTTACCTTCCGTGACATAACAGCCGGCGACGGCCCCGACTTTGGGAACATGGAACACTTCTCTCACTTCGGCTTTACCCAGAATACGTTCTTCAAAGGTAGAGGCCATCATGCCGACAATGGCATTCTTGATATCTTTGATGACATTATAAATAATGTTGTAGAACCGGATATCCACATTTTCCTCGTTGGCAAAGGCCTGAATCTTGGAGCTGGGGCGGATATTGAAGCCGATAATGATCGCGTCCGATACGGTTGCAAGGGAAATGTCCGATTCGTTCAAGGCGCCCGTGGCCGAATGAATCACATTGATCTTGACTTCCTCGTTGGAAAGCTTGGTCAGCGCATCCGAAAGGGCTTCGATGGAACCATGCACATCGGCCTTAATGATGAGATTCAGATCCTTAACCTCATTTTCCTGCATTTTTTCGTAAAGCTTTTCAAGGCTCAGCCTGCTGGTCTTGGCAAGCTCCCTGGATCGCTGCTTCTGGGTCCGATGCATACTGACCTGTTTTGCATCTTTTTCGTCCGACAGCGCCACCAGCTCGTCTCCTGAGCTGGGGACACCCGAAAGACCGATGATTTCAACGGGAATCGACGGTCCTGCAGAGGAGACCTGGCGTCCCATGTCGTTCAAGAGAGCGCGTACTTTGCCGTAATGTACACCGCAGACCACAGCGTCGTGGACCTTTAACGTTCCTTCCTTGACCAGAACCGTGGCCACAGGGCCTCTCCCTGCATCCAGCTTGGCCTCGACAACATGTCCGACGGCAAGTTTTTCAGGATTGGCCTTGAGTTCCAGAATTTCCGCCTGCAGCAGCACCATTTCGAGCAGATCGTCTATTCCGCGATTTTCCTTGGCGGAAACCTCCACAAAAATGGTGTCTCCGCCCCAGTCCTCGGGCACGACACCGACCTCGGCCAGTTCTCTTTTGACCCGTTCGGGATTTGCATTGGCCTTGTCGATTTTATTGACCGCTACGATAATCGGAACTTCTGCGGCCTTGGAATGGTTGATGGCTTCTATGGTCTGCGGCATGACGCCGTCATCGGCGGCAACCACAAGAATGACCAGATCGGTAACCTTTGCCCCGCGGGAGCGCATCTCGGTAAACGCTTCATGGCCCGGGGTATCCAGAAAAACGATTTGGCCTTTATCCGTATCGACATTGTAAGCGCCGATATGTTGCGTGATTCCGCCGGCTTCATTCTCCGTAATTTTGGTTTTACGAATGACGTCAAGAAGAGATGTTTTGCCGTGATCCACGTGACCCATGATGGTGACCACAGGGGGCCTGGAGATGAGCTTGTCGGGATCATCCGTTTCGACCTTCAAGACGGACTGTTCTTCAAAAGAGGCTTTTTCAAGCTCATAGTCGAATTCAGAAGCCACCAGCGCGGCGGTGTCAAAATCGATCATCTGATTCACCGTCACCATAACGCCGAGGTCCATCAACTTTTTGATCATTTCACCGGCTTTTATACCCATACGTTTCGCCAGGTCCGACAGGGCGATGGCGTCGTCGATTTTGATTCGGCGTTTAATGGCCTTGGGTACCGTAATCTGAGGTTTTAGTATGGGGGTTGCTGCTTTTCCCTTAACGGACTTTCGAGCCTTTCTGCCCCGATGGCCTTTGCTATAAAGATCTTCTCCTTCCACGACCTCTTTTTTACGAAAGGAAATCTTTTTCTTGAAGAACTTCCTGTCCGTCACGGTTTCGTCAGGTTTTTTACCCCATTTTTTCTTTTGTTTTTTCTTGTCTTTCGCAGACTCTTCCGTGACGGATGTTTCGGCAACAGGCGATTTTTCAACTTCCTTTTCAGGTTCGACGACAGAATCTTTTTGGATCTCAAGGGCCTTTTTCTTCGGAGGCGGCGAAACCGGCATCTTTATGATTTTTGCCGGTGTGTCTTTTTTACGTTTTTTGACGGCTTTTTTGGGTGTTAATTTTTTAACGGCGACCGGTTCTTCGGGGGTTTTTGAAACCGGTTTTTCAGCTTCGGGTTCCGCCTTTGCAGCATCGGATGGCGGAACGATTGCATCCGAAACCTCGGCGGTTTTCACTGCTTCTGGTTCTTCTTTGTCTTCGGGTTCCGGGGCGGCTTTTGTCTCCGGCGCCGGGGTTTCTTTTTCAAGGGCGGGTTCCTTGGCTTTACCAGCCTTCTCAGACGGCGGCTCGGCAGCTTCTGCTTCTTCGGCGGGTGATTCCGGTTCCGCGGCGGTCTTTGCTTCAACCGGCTCCGGACGCACGGGTTTTCTCCGTCTTCTGATCAGTGTCGGCTTTATGCGCGTTTCTTCGATCTCCTTTGCCGGCGACCCCCGAAGATTTCGTTTAATCGTGTCCACTGTGTCGTCATCCAGAGAACTCATATGGCTTCTTGCTTCAATATCCATATCCTGTAACTTGTCGAGCAACATTTTATTCGTCATGTTAAGATCTCTGGCAAGCTCATATATTCTGATCTTTGCCATTAAACCCCCTGTTGTGTTTATTGGTAGCCTGTTTTGTACGCAAATCCTATGCAAAACATCTCATAAGGCAAATAATTATTCATCCGTTGCCTGAACGATGATCATGTTTGCATTATTCTTTGGCGGGATCCGCCTCATCCCGGTCCTCCGACAGTATCGTTTGCTCAGGCAGGTCTTCCTGCCGGTCTGTCGCGTCGTCCGGGACGGTTTGCGAATCCGGGACGTCCGCAGCAGCAGCCAACTCCTTTTCTTCTTCTTCTTCTTCCGATATCACATCTTCTTTTGAAGTTTCATCGCTGTGTTCCACATTCGGTATATAATTTTTGGCAGCTTCAATGAGCTGCAAGGCTTTTTCTTCGGAAATATCTCTGATCTGAAGCAGATCCTCTACAGAGGCTTTGCCGAGTTCATCTGCGGAAAAAAAGCCCTTTTCATAGAGTGCATCCGCCAAACTGATGCCGACATCCGGAAGGGATATCAAAGAATCATAACCGTATTGCATGGCTTCGCTGTATCGTGTCTCGCTGATGACATCGAGGTGCCATTTGGTCAATTTTGAAGCGAGCCGGACATTTTGCCCTTTTTTCCCGATGGCAATGGAAAGAAATTCATCCGGGACGATAACTTCCATGGAGTTGTTTTCCTCATCAATGATCACCCTGGAGATTTCCGCCGGTGCAAGGGCGTTGCACACAAATTTAGCCGGATCGATATGGTACGGGATGATATCTATTTTTTCCCCTTTAAGTTCCTGAACCACATTTTGTACCCGGCTGCCTTTCATCCCGACACAGGCGCCCACAGGGTCTATATCGGAATCGTTTGAGGTCACCGCAATTTTTGCCCGGATACCGGGTTCGCGGGTGGCGCCGATAATGGTAACGATCCCCTCATTGATTTCAGGGACTTCTGTTTTAAAAAGGGCGATCAGAAAGTCCGGATGCGTCCTGGATAGGACAATTTGCGGACCCCGCGTATCATACAGGACATCGATGATGTACGCCCTGATGCGATCCCCCCGTCGGTAAGATTCCTTGGGAATCTGTTCACGGGAAGGCAGGATCCCTTCTGTGTGTCCGAGATTGACAATGATATCGTTTCGGTCAAAACGCTGTACGATTCCGTTGATGATTTCACCTTTTCGGTCGATAAAACTCGAGTAGACGGCATCTCTTTCCGCATCTTTCATTTTTTGAATAATGACTTGCTTGGCGGACTGAGCAGCGATACGACCAAAGGTGGAGGTATCCATTTTGGTTCCGAGACTGTCGCCGACTTCACATTCCGGATCGAGCTTTCGCGCCTCTTCGAGGCTGATTTGCAAATCCGGCTCCGTAACGGTTTCGGCAACATCCTTGAACTGAAAAACCTCTATTTCACCGGTTGATTCATTGTATTGAACTTCAATGTCGACATTGGCACCGAATTTTTTTCTCGCGGCAGATCCCAGTGCTTCCTCAAGGGCTTTAATCAGAATTTCACGATTAATGCCCTTATCTCGACTGACTTGTTCAACAACACGTTTGATATCTGTGATAAGCATCCATCTTCTCCACTATTGTTTATTTGCAATCATAATCCGGTTGCGCCATCGTCAATGAGAACCGTCCGAGAGACGCGCTGACATGATCTCCTGATACGGAATCGCCACGGTTCGTTCTCCAATTGAAACGCTGACCATATCTTCGGATATACCCAGCAAAATCCCGCTGATTTTCTTTTTGCCGTTGACAGGGGAAGCGACTTTGATAGTGATCCGGCTTCCTTTGAATCGATCAAAGTCGCGTTTTTTCCCCAACGGCCGATTCTGTCCCGGTGAGGATACCTCCAGATTATAGGGCCCTGCGTCTTCCAGATAAACATCCAGCAAATCACTGGACTGGCGACTGATGTTGGTGCAATCGTCCAAGGTCACGCCGCCGGGCTTGTCGATATAAAGACGGAGTATCCTTCCGCCGGCCTCGCGCTGGCACTCGATATGGACCAGTTCTATTCCCTCTGCCGTAAAGAGCGGATCCAGGACGTCTTTTGTCCGGGCGATCATTTTTTTCAAATTGTCCGGCGACCAGGTATTTTGTTCCCGGTGTTCGGCTTTTAAGCTGTTGCTCTTTTTACTTTTTTTAGGTTTCAATGGTCTTTCAACGATCCAAGTTAAAAAAACAACGGGTCTAAAAAAAAACAAAAACGGGCTGTCGCCCGTTTTTTCTCATACAGGTAGATCTTATGGTAGATTGAAAAACTTTACCTGTTCATTTAATGACCCATGAGAGAAAAATTAAATCCAAATCACACCCACATACCCAGAATCTGCGCTCAGCAACGAGACCTTAAACTTGAACAAAAATAAGCATTCTTTAAGCGTCCCGCAACCTATTAAAGGCGACCTTCCATGGAGCGGGCAACGAGATTTGAACTCGCGACTCCAAGCTTGGGAAGCTTGTACTCTACCACTGAGTTATGCCCGCTCTTCAAGGAACGTAACCTATTACAAATGATTTGCATTGTCAATAATTTTCAATAATATTTGATGAATTCAAAAAAAGAAGCTACGCTAACATATCTTTGATTTTTTGAAGTTCTGCGGCAATTTCTTGAAGGATGTCGGCGGAAGGAGCTTCCTTTTCCGACGGAGACTGCGTTTTTAAATATTGTTTGGCGCCTTGAATGGTAAATTTTTTTTCATATAAAAGATGTTTGATCCACAAAATCAGTTCCACATCTTTTTTCCGGTACAATCTCTGTCCCGAAGGGGTTCGTTTGGGATTTATTTTCTTGAATTCGGACTCCCAGAATCTTAATACATACGCCGGAACGTCGACAATTGAACTGACTTCTCCGACCTTGAAATATAGCTTATCCGGCAATTCTATTTGACAGGACGGTTTGTTTTGCATTTTTATGCGTCAACAACGGTTATATGGCCGGCAAGGTTGCATCGAAGGTCTTCATGAGCCGGGCCGTGATGTTTTTATGTATATCATTGACTCGGTTATCTTCCAAGGTTTCTTTCGAAGATCTATAGGTCACTCTCAATGAAACACTCTTTTTCCCCTTTGGAATCGGATCGCTTTCAAAGACGTCAAACAGATGCAGATTTTCTACCAGTTCCTCTTGGAATGATTCAACGCTGTAGATAATTTTATATGTTTCAATGTCATTGTCAATAATAAGCGTGATATCTCTCGATGTCGCAGGGAATTTCGGAATGGGACGGGCGGATTTCGTGTCCGGAATGGATTGAACCAGCCGGCCGAGGTTGAGTTCAAATATAAACGCCGTCTGCTTCAAGTCGTAATTGCGAATGACCTTGGGGGCAACCTCCCCAACCAGGCCCACGGGTTCATTTTCAAAGATAACCTGCGCCGTGTGTCCGGGTTTTGTATAAAAACAGGAATTTGCCGGCATTCGGGTAAATGCGGCATTTGCGATGCCGATGTTTTTTAACAGCTCTTCCACAATGCCTTTCATATCAAAAAAGTCACACGCAACCTCTTTTGAATACCAGGTCGCATCGATTCTATTCCCGGTCCAAAGCCCGGTGAGCATCTCGACTTCATCCGGCTGGCGGTCTGTTTTACCGGTGTCAAAGAAGGCATGGCCGATTTCATAAATTTTGAGATTCTTGTTTTGCTGCGACAGATTGTATTTCATGGTTTGAAGAAGCCCAGGAATCAAGGAGGTTCGCATCACGGACTGGTCTTCTGAAATGGGATTGAGAATCTGGACCAGCTTTCTTTTGGGATCGTCTTCCGGGAGCTCGAGATAATCGCAGGATTGCTGGCTGATAAAACTGTAATTGATGGCTTCGCTGAACCCCAGCCCGGCCATGATCGTTTTTATCCGGTATGTGGACTCGATTTTTTTATCCGGGTGCCGGGCATCGGCCGGAATCAGCGGAAACGTCGTTTCGATGTTATTGTAACCGAACAGACGGGCGATTTCTTCCGTAATATCTTCAAATCTTGAGATATCGACCCTGAAGGAAGGCGGCGTCACCCGGAACGTGACGGAATCTATTTTTTCGACGTCGAACTCGATGGCATCCAAATAATTTTCGATGGCCTTGTCGTCCAGCCGGGTGCCCAGATGCCGATTCAGGCGCTGAATATTCACCTCGACGGTCTTTCCGGGAACAGGGGACGGGTATTCATCGATGATGCCTTGAATACATTTGCTGTCGGCAATATCGACAATCAGCTGCAAGGCCCGTTTGAGTGCCGTAACGGTGCCGCCGGGATCCACACCGCGTTCGAAACGGTGAGAAGCATCCGTGCTCAACCCTGTTTTTTTGGAAGTTTTTCGAGTGCAGACCGGATCGAAATAGGCGCTTTCAAGGAGGATGTTGGTTGTGGCGTTTTCAATTTCCGAATTGAGCCCGCCCATGACCCCCGCAAGGGCCACCGGTTTTTCCCCGTCGCAAATCATCAGCATTTCCGGATCGAGACGGCGTTCTTTTCCGTCCAAAGTGACGAATGTTTCGTTTTCCCGGGCCGTCCGGACGACGATTCGATTTTCGGCAAGGCGATCGAAGTCAAAGGCATGCAGGGGCTGACCGGTCTCCATCATGACGAAGTTGGTTATATCCACAATGTTGTTGATCGGTTTTAGGCCCACCGACATCAACCGGTCCTGAAGCCAGAAAGGAGAAGGCTTAACGGCGATATTGAAAACTAGGCCGGCAGCATATCTAGGGCAGAGGTCGACGTCCAGCAGGGTTACGGAAGTGCGTTTGGCGATGTCGTCGGTCGATTTCGGCAGAGAAATTTCAGGATATGTCACTTTTTCGCCGGAAAGCGCCGCCACTTCACGGGCGATCCCAATGATGCTGAGGCAGTCCGGCCGGTTGGGCGTCAGGTCGATTTCCAACACCGAGTCTGAGAGTCCCAGGGCTTTATTCAGCGAATTGCCTTCGGACAGGCGACTGTCCAGTTCCATAATCCCGCGTCCGTTTTCCCCGAGCCCCAACTCGTGCTCGCTGCAGAGCATTCCTTCCGAGGTTTTTCCGCGAATGGTGCTTTTTTCAAGAACGATGCCCCTGGGGAACACTGTGCCCGGAAGGGCGCACGGTGCAAGCATGTCTGTTTTGACATTCGGCGCGCCGCAAACCACGGAAATGGTACTGCCCCCGATATTTACATCGCAAAGTTTTAATGTATCGGCGTTGGGGTGGGGGGTCACATTGACGATCCGGCCCACGCGAACGGTGTTTAAATATTCGTACCGATCCGTGACGGCTTCGACTTCAAGACCGGCCATGGTAAGGGCCTCCGCCAATTCATCGACCTTCAGATTCACGTCCACATATGCCTGCAACCAGCTTAAACTGACCTTCATATTAAAACTGCCTTAGAAATCTTAGATCGTTTTCAAAATACTTTCGGATGTCGTCAATCCCGTATTTCAGCATGGCAATTCGTTCCACGCCCATTCCGAAAGCAAATCCGGAATATCGGGTTGTATCGTATCCGACATTTTCAAAGACGGCGGGGTGAACCATCCCCGAACCCAGCACTTCCAACCAGCCGGTGTTTGAACATACCCTGCAACCGGATCCTTTGCAGATCACGCAACGGATATCGACTTCGGCACTCGGTTCGGTAAAAGGGAAATAACTGGGCCGGAACCTTAAACCGGTTTCAGGATCGAACATCTGATGGACAAAGGTGGTCAATATGCCTTTTAAATCACCGAAGGATATATTCCTGTCAACCAGAAGCCCTTCCACCTGATGGAACATGGGGGTGTGCGTCAGGTCGGAGTCGCATCGATAGACCTTGCCGGGCGCAACAATTCTCACCGGCGGACGCTGCTTCTCCATAATTCGGGGTTGGGTCGGCGAGGTATGGGTTCTTAAAACAATGGCATTTGAAATATAAAACGTATCCTGCATATCCCGCGCAGGATGGTTTTGGGGGATATTCAGCGCTTCGAAATTATAGTAATCGGTTTCAACCTCCGGCCCTTCGGCAACGTCAAAGCCCAGCCGAATAAAAATGTCGCAGATTTTTTGGTTGATCTGGGTGATCGGATGCAAAGATCCTCTCGGCGTTACTCTTCCGGGGAGAGACACATCGATCCGATCGTCGGTTTCCCGGGATGATGACTCAAGATGCATCAGGGTTTTTTTAAATAATGCATCCAAATCTTTTTTGGTTTCATTTGCCTTTTTACCCGCTTCCGGTCTGATTTGGGCGGGCAGGTTGGAAACATTTCTTAAAAATTGTGTGACGGCTCCCTTTCGACCCAGGTATTTGATAGAAATGCTTTTGACGTCTTCTGCATCGCGGGCGGATTCGATCTCTTCCAGCGCTTCCCGATGGATCTGTTCTATTGTTTTTTCCAATTTGGGGTCTATGTATTTTTGCGTTATAATTGTTCCGATGCCAGATGGGCGATTTGACGAAAACCCGACGGGTCGGATATCGCCAATTCAGCCAAAACCTTTCGGTCCAGCTCAACACCGGCCAGCTTCAATCCGTGAATGAATTTGCTGTAGGACAGATCATTCATGCGTGCCCCGGCATTAATTCTGGCAATCCAGAGTTTTCTGTAATCGCGCTTGCGCGTCCTGCGATCCCGATATGCATACATGAGTGCCTTATCGACAGCATCCGCAGCCGTACGAAACAACTTGCTTCGTCCCCCACGATATCCTTTGGCGAGTTTTAAAACTTTTTTCCTGCGCCGTCTTGCTTTGTAACCTCTTTTGATTCGCATACCAATTCTCCTATGCTTACAGAAGCTATCTCAAAAAATCCTAATTTTAAGACAGCTTCCATCAAGTACCGTCATCCATTCGGAAGCAGCAGCTTAAGCTCTTTGACGTTGGTTTTATCGATAATATGACTTTTTCTTAACGTGCGTTTTCGCTTTGTGGTTTTTTTGGTCAAAATATGGTTTGCATGTGATTTTGAAAAAACATACTTACCGGTACCCGTTTTCTTAAATCGCTTTGCAGCGGCTCTATTTGTTTTGATTTTCGGCATTTTCAGTCCTTTCTATCGTTTCAAACATCGATGGCGTGATTAGCTCACGCCATTTTTGCAAAGGGCTCATCGCAATAATAGTTAACCATCGATCATCTGCCAAATAATAAAAAAACAGTGTCCTGCGAATTCGTCAACCCATCGCCGGCCATTGTTTTATATGAATTAAATAACGGGGTATCAGGGCGTCATTATTTTGATAATGGTTTCGGTGCCAGGACCATCACCATTGTCCGACCCTCAAATTTGGGAGGCTGTTCGACCAGCGCAATCTCTTCGGTTTCTTGAATAATCTTTTCCAGCAGCTCCTTGCCCAGATCCGTGAGCGTAATTTCTCGTCCCCTGAACATGACGGTGACTTTGACTTTGTCTTTTCTGGTGATGAACTTGTTAATGTGGCTGATCTTTGTTTTTAAATCGTGCTCGCCGGTCTTTGGTCGAACCTTGATTTCTTTGAGTTGAAACGTGGTTTGTTTCTTTTTGGCCTCCTGTTTCTTCTTGGTTCGTTCATACTTGAACCGGCCGTAATCCATTATTTTGCAAACAGGAGGGCTTGCATTCGGCGAAATTTCCACCAAGTCAAGGCCAAAATCATTTGCAACGGCAATGGCTTTATAGGTTGGGATGATGCCGATCTGGTTTCCTTCGGGGTCGATCACCCTGACCTCTTTTGCCCTTATATTTCGATTGATATTTATTTTGTCTGATCTGCTTGCCCGATCTGTACGTTTCGAATTAGCTATACTTTCACCTCCTGAGTTAAAGATTTTTCTCGATCACGATATGCGCAACACACCTACCGTCGATTCAGCGACGTGATATTCTTTGTCAAAGTGAGACTAGTCAAATATATAACAACATTAATAAATGCAAGAAAAAAATGCAAGAAAATAAAACCGCTTTACTGTTGGA
>JAJDND010000197.1 GCA_022340885.1 Desulfobacterales bacterium
GTTTATGTTTTAACTGTTTGACAAAGGTTAATTTGTGATTTTCTGCTTTGCGCACTCCAATGGGTTCTGCCAGTCTTCGCTTGACATAAACCCTTGTCTTTTGTAATCTTCGTTCAATATTTTTTTTTACAGATTTTCAAACCCCATCAAACGAATAGGCCGTGATTTCAGGAAATTACGATGGGCATAGATGTTTAAAACGCAAAGCCAAAAAGGAATCGGACAAATGTCCGACACAGCACCTATTTATAGTAGCCGAATCACCAAGACATATTTGGAATATATCAAGAGAGCTTATCCTGACTTAGACATCGATGGTCTTCTTGACTATTCCGGAATGACCAGGCATGAAGTGGAAGATCCTGCTCACTGGTTCTCTCAGAATCAGACTGATCGTTTTCAAAAAATTTTGGTTGAAAAAACCGGAAATCCAAATATCGCCAGAGAAGCCGGTCGCTATACAGCATCATTCGAAGGAATGGGGCCTGCAAGACAACACATATTGGGTTTTATAAAGCCTACATCTGTTTATCTGTTAATGGAAAAGCTTTACCCAATACTGAGTCGTGGCGCCACAATCAAAGTTAAAAAACTGAGTCACAACAAAGTAGAAATTATCTCTACTCCTAAACCGGGAGTAAATGAAAAACCTTATCAGTGCGAAAACCGAATCGGCGTCTTTGAATCTCTAGCTGAATTATTCACCCACAAACTTGCAAATGTTGAACATTCTCTTTGTTTTCATAAAGGCGATCATGCTTGTCGTTATATCCTTTCTTGGATAAGAACACCTTCTCTTCTATGGAGGCTTTTACGGAATTATTTTTTATTATTTTCAATCCTCATATTAATATGTTTATCCTTTTTCCTCTCATTTTTGACTTGGGGCATTTTCTTAATTCTATTTTCGTTTATTACTATGATTTTATCATTTTTCACCGAATTTCTTGAAAAAAAGGAACTAACTGAAACCATAAAAATTCAAGGTGATACAGCCAAAGATCTCTTGGATGAAATGTCCATCCGCCACAATAATGCACTACTGATACAAGAAATCGGTCAGGCCACTTCAACAATTTTGAATACGGAGGATCTTCTCAGGGCTGTAGTAGATATAATGGAAGTACGTATGGACTTTGACCGTGGCATGATTATGCTTGCAAATAAAGATAAAACCAGTCTTCATTATACTGCCGGGTATGGCTACACAAAAGAGAAAGAGGAGTTTTTGCAACAAACACGATTCCATCTTGATAATCCTGAATCCAAGGGCGTTTTTGTGGTGGCTTTTAAGGATCAAAAACCCTTTTTAATTAATGACATCACCGAAATTGAAAAGAACCTATCAAAAAAAAGTTTGGAGTTCGCTGAAAAGATGGGGGCTCAATCTCTGATATGCGCACCCATAGTGTATGAAAATGAATCTTTGGGCATAATCGCAATAGATAATATTAAATCTAAAAGACCGCTAACAAACAGTGACATAAACTTATTGTTAGGCGTTGCATCACAGACAGCCGTGGGTATCAATAATGCCAAATATTTTCAAAAAATCCAACATAGCGAAAAAAAATACCGTGAACTTGTGGAAAATGCCAACAGCATAATCATGAGAAGGGACATCGAAGGAAACATTACCTTCTTTAATGAGTTTGCCCAAAAGTTTTTCGGTTATGCTGAAAATGAGATCATTGGGAAAAGCTTAGAAGGTACTATTTTCCCGAATTCAGAATCAACGAAGACTTATCTTAACAATCTATTAACCCTGCTAAAACAATCACCTAATAAACCGATAATCAATGAAAAGAAAAGTGTCTTAAGAGACGGTAGAATAGTTTTGATTGCCTGGACTTACAGGCCAATTTTCGACGGTGAGGGGAACTTAGTAGAAATACTTTGCATCGGTACAGACATCACTGAACTTAAGCGTGCAGAACAAGATAAACGTCAGTTGGAGACTCGTCTTCAGCGGGCACAAAAAATGGAAGCCATCGGAACGCTTGCCGGCGGCGTCGCTCACGATCTGAATAATATCCTGTCCGGCATTGTCAGTTACCCTGAACTTTTATTAATGGATATCCCCCAGGATAGCCCACTCAGAAAACCGGTTTTAACCATACAAAAGGCCGGTGAAAGAGCCGCTGCCATCGTTCAAGATCTATTGACCCTAGCAAGAAGAGGCGTCGTCACAACCAAGGTCCTTAATTTGAATTCAATTATTTCCGAATATTTGAAAAGTCCAGAATTTGAAAACTTGAGAATAAATCATCCGAATGTTCAGATAAAAACAGATTTTGAAACCGATCTACTGCATATTTTAGGCTCCCCGGTTCACCTATCCAAAACCATTATGAATTTGGTTACAAATGCTGCTGAAGCCATCCCGGACTTAGGAGAGATAAATATATCTACGAGGAACAGGTATATTGACGAATCTTTGAGCGGCTTCGATAAGATCAAAGAGGGAGACTATGTCATACTCACAGTTCGTGACACCGGCATTGGGATCCCTTCTGAAGATTTGGAAAGAATATTTGAACCATTTTACACCAAAAAGGTAATGGGAAAAAGTGGAACAGGATTGGGAATGGCGGTTGTCTGGGGGACCGTCAAAGACCACAAAGGATACATTGACGTAAGAAGCAGAGGGGGTAAAGGAACCGAATTTTCGCTCTATTTCCCGGTCATTCGGCAAGAGTTGACCCACGATGATCCGTTATTGTCAATTGAGGACCTTATGGCCAATGGAGAATCTGTTTTAGTCGTAGACGATGTGGAGGACCAAAGAAAAATAGCCTCTGAGATGCTAACAAAATTGGGATACAGCGTTGCTGCCGTATCAAGTGGCGAAGAGGCGGTTGATTACATGAAACATCATTCGGTTGATCTTCTGGTGCTGGACATGATCATGGATCCGGGAATTGACGGGCTCGATACATACAAAAAAATTCTTGAAATACACCCTAAGCAAAAAGCCATTATCGCCAGCGGTTACTCTGAGACAGAACGTGTTAAAGAGGCTAAGCTATTGGGAGCAACTTCCTATGTAAAAAAGCCATATCTCTTGGAAACAATTGGGAAGGTCGTAAAGGAAGAACTAGATAAATCATTTGTATAATTAATTCTATTTCTATAAATAGATGCTTAAAGATTCCTTACATCGACTACTGAAAATGGCGGGTAAAAAGATAGTGATGACTTTGAAAACACGTTTTAAATAAATACACCATTGATCAGGAAATAATTTCATGATACACATCGCCTTCTAAGCTGCCATATCATAGTTTGTTGTTGCACGAGGATTTTACATATGCCTTATTTTGAATATCTAATGGAAAGCGACGAAGAAACGCTTCGTCTTGATTTGAAAACAGACCCCAAAGTAATTGAAAAACAGGCTCTCTGGGCAGGTATAAAACCTGGCATGAGGGTTGCCGATTTGGGTTATGGTTCCGGGAAAACATCCTATTATCTCCATAATCTTGTTCAGCCGAAAGGCGAAGTCGTGGGCGTCGATATTGCTGTAGATAGAATTAAATATGCAAAAAAACATTACAATAAAAAAGGAATAGAATACATTCAACGAGATATACGTGACCCCCTGGATGATCTGGGGATGTTCGACTTTGTCTGGGTTCGCTTTGTTCTTGAATATCATAAATCGAAAAGTTTTGAGATAGTTAAAAATATATCCAGCATCTTGAAGCCCGGCGGTATCTTATGCTTGATTGATCTGGATTATAACTGCCTGAGTCATTTTGGACTTACCGAAAGACTCCACAGAACACTTCGAGGTATCATGAAAGCACTTGAACAGGTCGCAGACTTTGATCCTTACGTCGGAATAAAACTTTATTCATTTTTATATGATTTAGGCTTTAAAGATATTGATGCAAGCTTAGCACCTCATCATTTAATTTTTGGAGAGTTGAAGGATACCGATGCTTTTAATTGGACGAAAAAGCTCGAAGTCGCAGTAAAAAGGTCAGGGTATCACTTTTTAGAATACAAAGGAGGATATGAAGAATTTTTAGAGGAGTGCAAACTTTTTTTTTCAGATCCGAGGAGATTTACCTATACCCCTGTAATTTCCTGTAAGGGGCACAAACCCGAAAACTAACAAACCTTTTCCCAGTTTTTACAACTTCAAACTCAAGGCTTAAAGATTCCTCTAAGACCCAATGTCTTTAAATAAATTTGATAGGCACTTAAAATAGAGATCTCCGTATTGTGTATTTAACACCCAGAGCTGATACAATTTCTCATAAGGCACATATTTCATTTCTGCATAGCTGACGGGATAAATCATCACAGGTATTTCATTTTGCTCGAATTTCACTGAAAGAAAAGAAAGCGCCAAGTATAAAATATTCTTTGGCAATTCATTTGAATCAAGAACAAACACTTTGATACAGTTGGTTAAGTCCGACAGATTCAACCCGATATCTGATATGTCTACCATAAAAACCGCCGTTAAACCGTTATCTCTTTTCAGTGAAAATAGATATCTTTCCTTTTTAAAACCATGCTGTTGATATTCTCTCGCAAGGTCATCACCCTCTGCCCTCATGGCCTTCATGTCCAGTGCATCCAGCATTAATCCTCCGGATTTATGCTCATAAAATTCCTCAAGCTCCAGTAAATCCTTAGGATCGGTCTTAATGAGTTCCCACGGTTTAGGAAGATGAAATTCGGAATTAGACCCTTTTTGAGTATGAAAATAGGCAAACGTATCAAGGGATGAAGCCTTTGGATTCTTTATTTCTTTTGCAACCCCTCCAAAGACACGATTGGGGAATCTGTTTTCCGGCCTAAAATAGCAAAATAGATAGTTCATATGCAAAGAGTAAAGGCTGTGTGAAGCATTCGAAAAACGACCAACCTGGTCCAGCACCGCTATTCCGCTTCTTTTTATTCCTGGCTCACGTGCGGCATGGTGATGAATCAACCATGCATTTTCATAAAAACGGATCATAGCGACATGCCCTTGGATCCGGCTTTTTTCCTGGTATATGAAGTGTCTGGCAATATTCTGATTTTGATTATAAATTTTTTTGTAAATCGATTTGATATGTTCTTTGTTTATCTCAAGAAATGCATATTTTTGCGGATAAATGAAACCCGATTCAAAAAAGAAATCCCAGAGCTCATCCATATTCACCTGATTGCAAACATAGGAATGGTCATCTTTTGCCTGATGGAGCAACGATGAGAGTTTTCCATGATCCGCTATACTCATATCGAGGATAACCATGCCGCATTTCACAAGATTGGCAGCCTCTCCTTCATCTTTAATTTGCCGATAAACGACCTGGGCCTTGCATATGACGCTGAAGTTGTCGGTAAAGTTTATTTCCAATTCCGGGATGATCATCCCGGGCAGAAGCACGGCTTCGAACCTGTCTTCCTCTACAGCGAACCCGGACCCCGAGAGATCAATGACCTTGAGGCTGATCACTTTTTCGATCAGCGGATGTTTGAAAATAATCGTCGGCGAGGGAATCAACCGTTGACGATCGCTCCGGAACTCTTTGGGTTTAAATCTCTGAATTTGATATGTCACCGGTTGAAGAACATAATGTTTTGATTTATAACCATCGGTCTCCTTGGTGATTCTACATTCTCCTGAATAGAGAACCTCGCTTTCGTCTGAAAAAATCAGATTGACCGGAATATTCGGGTTGATCCATTGGAATGTCTGGGGTGGTTTGATCGTGATTTCGATACGAAAAGACGCCGTGCTGAAATCGACGAGAACGCCGGAAAACGGAACACTGTTCTGAATGAGCTGAACCTTGACGCCGCTGCAAGAATGGCGTCTCATTTCCCGGGGGCTCTCCTCCCAGCAGGTTTCTGGAAGAACGATACAAATTCCCTTATCATCAATGGTAATCTCACTGGATGTTACCACTAATTTCTTTTTGCCGCTCGGAACAACGATTTCCTGGAATTTATAAGATGACAGTTGTTGGGGGATTTTATCTGTTTCGGTCCAAAGGCATTTCAGTTCTTCTCCAAGGCATGGCTGAGGCTTGGCCGGGAGGGAAACCATGTGGTTGTATTTGAGCTGTTTAAAATTTACCAGAACGACATCATCCTGGAAATTGATATAATTCAGCTTATTAATGAGGTACTTTTTGCGAATCTCTCTTCTTGCTGCCAAACGTCCGGTCTTGGGATCTGTTGGGGTTAATTCAAGTAATTTGTTTTCGTTGTCCATAAGCCCAATGAATTGTTGCGTCAAAGGCGTCGGATTTTACCGCCGATGAAACTTATCCTTATCTGTTTTAACGTGATCCTCGTTTTGGGTCCGCCGACCGCGAAAATATGTTCGGAAACCACCCGGCCAGACGAATAATTTTAGCAGTAACAAACGAAATATTGTATGTCAAGACATATTAAACAACAATATATAGTAATATTGCTCTCTCAATTCATTGGGTATATCTATCTTCGAATGCAATCTGTGCATCCGGTTGCGGCCTCCCTATAAGCAAAAGCCGTGCCGACAACACAATGTTCGTTATTTGTTATTATTACGAACAATTATACATTTATTTTTTGGGATATTCCCGTGAATATGTATTAAAGTTCACAATCAATATGTAATTTATTCTATATATTTATCAAAGTTTGGTTATCAGGCCTTTATTTTTTTCTAATTGACTAAAATTATGATTACGGTAAAAATAATAATGATGCAAGTTTCATCTTTTCTTCCAAAAGAACATCTAATGGAATGTAAACATAATTGAAAAATATATTATATGCTTAGGGACTAGATAACGGGATGAATGAAAGAAAAGATCAGGAATTCGTAAATGTAGCGATTTTGGACAATATCATAGAAGCACAGCTTATCGAATCTGTACTGAATGAATACGGCATCCCCCATCGGATTCGATCGTTTCATGATACCGCCTACAATGGTTTGTTTCAGTTCCAATTGGGATGGGGTGCCTTATGGGCGCCAAATTCATCCAGAGCCGAGATTCTTGAAATTCTGCATGATATCAGGTCAAATGATTTTCATTCCAAAAGAGATAAACCGTCATAAAGGCATTATCTTTTTCGCATACCCGCAAACGCCTATCAAAAGGAGGTTATGCCATGTCCAAAGACAATCCTGTGAGATCAGAAAATTTTGAAGAAGCGCTGAAAATCGGCCGTCCGCCCAATGTGGTCAAACTTTTTCCGAATTCAAAAGCGCTGATCGTCAGCGGAAAATATATCGATCGGGCCATGCTCGCCAAAGGGAATGCTATCGCCATGGCAGCCAACGGCCGCAATAACTTTGTCATCCGGGGCGCTCTCCGAGCTGCCCAGAGGGCCAATGCCGCCATCATCATCGAGATCGCCAGATCCGAAGGCGGCGCCGGTGCGTATTGCGCGGTCAACTATTGGAATATTGCCCGTCAGGTCGATGCCGTCTGCAACGAATTGGGCATCACTGTTCCTGTAGCCGTTCATGCCGACCATTACGGCATCAAAAAAGAGCTGGATGTGGATGCCGCAAAGATCGAAATTCCAACGCTCTTTGAAGCAGGAATGACCTCTATTGCCATTGATGCATCCCATTTGCCGGATGATCAGAATCTTCTTGCGAGTCTTGCACTAAACCCTTGTGTTCCAAAGTGGGCAAGCCTTGAAACCGAGGTGGGCGAAATTAAAGGAAAAGAAGGGCTTTCCACTGTCGAAGAAGCCCTATTTCTCATCCGGGGACTCAATGCCCATGGCATATTCCCGGATTGGATTGCCCTAAATAACGGAACCACTCACGGGATAGAGGAAAGCGATCAGGGAATACAGGTTGATTTAACCGCTGATATCCACAAAGCTCTGACAGATTACAAAGTTTCAGGTGCCCAGCACGGCACATCCGGAAACAGCTCGGAAAGATTGCGGGAAATCGCGGCTAAAACCAGAACAACGAAAGCAAATGTCGCCACAGCCCTGCAGATGATTTCCTGGGGCCTGAAGGTCAATGATTACGGCAATGCCATGCTCGACGAAAACGGCAATTTTATCAAAGTCAAAGATCAGGGCGTCACCGAAGATATGTGGCGGGAGATGACCGCATACGCCGAATCCAAAGGTTTAAAAGGCGGAAATTATAAAAAACTCAACCTGCCTTTTGAAAACAAATTGATGGGGCAATCCCATACCGTTAGAGAAAGAATGATCCAACGCGTCGAGGATTTTGCTTATAACATGATTGTCAACGTCTTCAATTCCAACGATACCGCGCCCCTCGCCATTAATGCCGTTCTCGAAACCGGATCATATGATCCGGGTCCAAAAGGAAGCCGGATTGAAGATCCCGCGGAATGGACTCCGGAAAAAATCGGTGAAAAAGCAGCGTCGATATCATCCGGCAAAAAATCCGAAGGGGACTTCGACGATTAGATTCGCCAACTGCTGCCCGCAACACTCTCGCTTGCGAGTCGGGAGGGGCAGTGGTTTCGATGTTGAACGTGCATCCGGGTGCGAAGCGCCCGGTTTGTTTGGCAAGAATCATGCGGAATAAAAAATTCTGTCATTATTGCGGCAACGGACTCACCAAAAAACAATGGGAAGGCCGACTGAGGCTTTTTTGCCAACACTGCCGTGAACCTTTATATGAAAACCCTATTCCTGCCACTTGCTTAGTGGTAGTCGATAAAAACGCAAGGGTGCTTCTTGTAAAGCGGAGTGTAGAACCTAAAAAAGGGTCCTGGTGTCTTCCGGGAGGCTTTATGGAATTGGACGAATCCCCTGAACATGCCGCACTCAGAGAACTTTCGGAGGAAACAGGGCTGAAGGGGCAAGTCGATATGCTGCTGGGGGTTTCGACCAATCCGAGCGCCCAGTATCACACCGTACTGATGGTTGGATATTTGGTCAAGAGTTATTCCGGCAATCTTACGGCAGGTGACGACGCAAATGATGTTAAATTTTTTCATTTTGATGAATTGCCCGACATCGCCTTTAATAGCCATGCGAGTTTCATCAGAATGTATTATGCCTTATATTCGGATTGATTTTCGTCTAATATTGGACAAAGACAAATCCACCCTTCCCGTTACTGTCTTCATATCTGGGTTTGGGCAGGCGCTGTTTCCACCGGGCATACTTGTCGGATTTTGCGACCAGTACGACCTCATTTTTGCCGGTGGTTTTAGTAATGAGATCCTTAAATTTTTCCAGATTCAATGAACGATGTTTTGCATGTTCATACTTGAGTCCATAGGACACCTCACCCCCGCCTTCAAGAAGATAAACATCGTCTCGCTTATAAAACCAGCAAACCGCCGTCATGGGATCTTCATCCGAAACCAACAAGGTATGCGGCGTGACTTTATCTTTATGACGCAGCAAAAATGCACCCGGCGCCTTATGTTCAATGGTCAGATCCGGCATCATAAAATTCATGGCAAATAACAATAGCAGCGGTGCGCTGATGACGAGCATGAGTTTTGTTTTGTGGTTCAAGGACCTGGCCGCAGCAATCAAAAGACACCCGAGCATCATCAAGGCGGCAACGCCCAGAGCCCACTGCCAGGTTTGAGCATAGGGCTTAAACCCTTTAAAGCCCGCAAGTTGGATCGCTATCAATGCTGCCGACAGGATCATCGATAGGAATGCCAGAGACACGGCAGCGATGGAAAATGCTTTTTTGCCGGTTGTTTCGAAGTATTTTTTAATCCCCATCCACATCAATATTGCAAAAGGGGGAAAGCACGGAAGGATGTAAGTTAAAATTTTGCCCTTTGAGACGGAAAAGAATAAAAAAGGAAAAAAGAACCAGCATATGGCATAGCGCGTTATCGAGGTTTTAATCCGTTGCTTTTTTAATCCCATTATGGCCGCAGGGAGAAAAAATATCCAGGGAAGGGCTGCTGCAGGAAATAAGTAGCAGTAATACCAGAAGGATTCATGATGTTGAGCGCCGGAAGATAAGAATCGTTTGATATGTTCATTCCAAATAAAGAAATGCCAGAAATCGGGTTCTTTAATCTGGATCAAAACGACCCATGGCAGTGCCGTCAGAACGGCACCGGCAATCGGAATCCATGGAATGAACAACAGATCCTTGAGACGGCGCTCCCAAATCATAAAAGGGGCAATGGCCACCACTGGAATGGCAAACGCCAGGAATCCTTTTGTAAGAAACGCCAGCCCGCAGAAAACACCGAACAGAAAAAGAAGCACTTTCTTTTTTTTGCTTGAGGCGGCAGAATGGGCGAATAAAAATGATGCCATCGACGCCGTTATAAACACGGCCAGCACGCTGTCGAGGATATTGAAGGTTCCGACACCATATACGATAAATGATGTCAGAAATATCAGCGCGGCAGAAATTGCAGTGGTAGATACTTCCAAAAAACGACGAAGGATCAAAAAAATAATAAATGCCGAAAGACCGGTGGCCACGGCCGACGGGAAGCGGACTGCAAAGGCATTTTCTCCGAACAATTCAATAGATAAAGCAGTCAGCCAGTATCCCAGTACGGGTTTTTCAAAATATCTGAGCCCGTTAAGCTTCGGTACAATCCAGTTTCCGGAAACGATCATTTCCCGGGGAGTTTCAGCATATCGTGTCTCGTCGGGAATAATAAGCGGTCGAATCCCAAGCGGTACGATATAAAGAAACACAAAAATTCCGATAGCGGCCACATACGATTTTCTCATAACCTAATTTAACGTCTCGCAAATTCTACAATATGCTGTAAATAAAATAAGTTGATGGAGTCTGGTTTTTTCGCCTCATCCATGGAATCATGGAATGGTGGAATATTGGTTTATAAAGGTATTCTCTTATTTGTGATTTCTGGATGCTTGGTCGAGGCAGATTTGACCCGTATTCCACATGCCCATCTTCTCCAAACCCATTATTCCATTATTCCAACATTCCAATTGTGAGCGAAGCGAACTAACTTATACCTGAATGGAAATCCATCCGTCCCGGCCGCGAATTCTGCCGCGTTCAACGGAAGCCTCTTCGACGGGCGTGTTTTCCCGAAGCAGTGAGCCCAAAGGAACAAGTGTCATCCCTTTTGAGCGGCCCCTCTTTAAAAACCTGTCGAACATTGCTGCACGGGAGATGCCTTCAACTTCAGCATGAACCGTCAACACATTCAGAGCTTCCGGTTTCATCAGCGATAAAATATACTCGTTATAATTGAGCTCCGAAATACCTTGTCGCCCGATCACTTCGTCATAGGTCGGCAACGTCACCGGGATCTGGGGTTGGGACAACAATTTTCCATCGACCCTGGGATAAAAAATACTTCTTCCCCTGCAATCGCTGTTATAGAGAAAAGGAAGCCTTTCTTTTTCCAAAAGTACCTGTTTGCTGCATTTCCATGCGGGTGCGGCAGAGCAGATCGGCGGTTGTCCGGTGATACCTGTCAGTGCATCAAATCCTTTAAGCAGCGCACGTCTTAGGGCCGCCCCATCCATCGTATCGATATGGGCCTGCCAGTGGTAATGATCCCAGGCATGCAAACCGATTTCATGACCTTTGTTCGATACCGACCTGATAATATCGGCCAACCGCTCGCCGATAACAGGTCCGGGGAAGAAGGTTCCCTTTAATAGAATATCCCAGCCATACAGGCTGGAAGCCTTCGTGCGCAGCATTTTTATTAAAAAAGCAGGGCGGAGCAAACGCCACAGGTGCCGTCCCATATTGTCGGGCCCCACGGAAAAAAAGAAAGACGCATTCACATGGTGATCCGCCAGTATTTTGCAAAGATTCGGCACCCCGGCTTTTGTACCTCTGAAGGTATCAACATCAATTCGCAAACCGACTTTCATAAAAATATCGTCTCGGTCTATACAACATTGGGCCGGCCGACACCGCATTGGCCGGTTCTCACCGCTTCTTTTAGAAAAAAATCGAGGGTTTCTTCAACCGACTGTGCGATATCGATCTGCGGTGTCCAGTTCAACAGTCGGCGTGCATTTTGGATGCTTGGTCTTCTGTGCTGAACATCTTCGTACCCGGACCCGTAATAGGCTTTGCTTTCAATCTCGCGAAACCCCGCAAAGGGAGGAAATTGTTTATGCAGCGGATGCCGGTGAAATTTTTCAACGAGGATCTCGGATAGGTGTCTGATGCTGGCTTCATTGTCGGGATTGCCGATATTGATAATTTTCCCATCACAACAACCGCTGTTATTTTCGATAATCCTGTAAAGGCATTCGACGCCGTCTTTCACATCGGTAAAGCAGCGTTTCTGGCGCCCGCCGTCTACGAGCTGAATCGGCGTGCCTTCCGCCAGGTTGAGTATCAACTGTGTGATAGCTCGGGAACTGCCGATTCGCGCAGATTCCAGGCTGTCGAGCCGGGGGCCTATCCAATTGAAGGGTCGAAACAACGTGAACTGCAGTCCTTCTTGATGGCCATACGCCCAGATGACCCGGTCGAGCATCTGTTTGCAGCATGAATAAATCCACCGTTGTTTTCGGATGGGTCCTAAGACTAAACGGGAGTGGTCCTCGTTGAATTCCGCTTCGTCACACATGCCGTAGACTTCCGAAGTGGATGGAAAAATGATGCGCTTTTTGTATTTGACACAGTAGCGAACGACGCGAAGGTTTTCTTCAAAATCGAGCTCAAAAACCTTTATGGGATTGCGAGTGTATTCAATGGGTGTTGCAATGGCAACCAGCGGAAGTACCATATCACACTTTCTGACATGATACTCGATCCATTCACGATGGATGGAAATATCCCCTTCCGAAAAATGAAATCCCGACCGATCCTTCAGTCTTTCAATGGATGTCGATCCAAGATCCATTCCATGGACTTCATATTTTCCGCTGTTTAAAAGCCTTTCACTGAGATGGTTCCCGATAAACCCGTCAACCCCCAGAATAAGGACGTGCTTTTTCCGCTCCAGTTCAATGCGGCATATCGGCAGTTCATCGAATTTCATTCCCGGAACAAAATGCATTTCCGATGCGAGTTGTTTTCCGCTCATAAATAACCCGTTGTCGGGTTGTCCGAATGCCACCTTTATGGCGTTTTTGCCGCAGGCGATGACCAATGGATCATCTGAAAGAACCGTACCGGGCAAAGCACCGGTTTCTTTCACCACGCTGACTTCCCAAAATATGCATTTCCGCTGCCCCATAAGTGCGAAACTTCCGGGATACGGTCGGGTCACCGCTCTCACCAGATTTCTGATGTCGGCGGCATCCTGATGCCAGTCGATTTTACCGTCTTCAGGCTTCCGGCCGCCAAAGTATGTGGCCAGAGAATGATCTTGAGGCGTTCTGGAAGCCTTTCCTTCGCGCAACGCCGGTAA
>JAJDND010000199.1 GCA_022340885.1 Desulfobacterales bacterium
TGACAGGTTCGAAAAGTGATGTTAACAGATTTTCGAAAACCAGCGTAGGGAAATTTTCGAGAATACAGGCACGTAGCTCAGGGGGAGAGCGCTACCTTGACACGGTAGAGGTCGTTGGTTCAAATCCAATCGTGCCTACCATGACGAGAAGAGATCTTTGAAAATGCTCATTTTTGTTCAAGTTCAAGGAAGGCGAGAATTTTAACCACATGAATACATTGAGTATTTTGAGGATTAAAATTTGAGCGTGACGCAGAAATTGGGCAAAAAGGGGCGTTTTGCAAAGCTCTAGAGAAAGGGCTTACAGGTATTAGACACTGTAGGCCCTTTTTTAATAGAAGTGGTATCAAAACCTCCCCTCGGCCTCAATCTCCGTGTTGGACCGGGGCATCCAATCCTCGAAATATTCCAGATATTCCTGCGGTTGGCTGCCCCGGTCTGCCTTGACCTTGAACCCGATTGAAGGTTTTGAAAATCACTTCAAGTCAAAAATAGGATTGACTCGATCCGGCATCGGAAAAACACAAGATCCAAATGTTCACCACTTTTCTCCTTCTACCCCGGAAAAATGTCATAAACATAATCGTGCGCAACCAGCGCGGATTTATTCAGCGCACCTTCCTGAACGCGCTGGACAACTTCTTCGCGGGAGAGGGTGAAAATGGCATCGAGAAGCTGCTCGCGTTCCTGGTCGCTCGCCGGGGCCAACACGAAGAGTACGCGGGCGCTGTGCTGGATATAACGGGGCGACAGCAATTGACGCTTCAGCAGCTCCATAATAACGGGCGCTTTGGCCTGGTCAAAACGGCCCGGATTGCCGAGACGCTCCAACTCCGCGAAGAACGCCGACGTCCATTCGTTATGGTAGTCCCATAGTCTCAGGAACAACTCCTCGGTGAAGCGGGTCCCGGCCTTGACCTCAAAGGCATCCTCAGCCGGAATGAGTCCGTCCTCGGTGAGCGCCGGCCGTTTCAGGTATCCGTCCTTGGTGATGACGGCCTGGTGATTTAGGACGGTCCACAGCCAAGATACATCGATCCGGTAGGTTGCGAGATCATTCATAAAACGCAGGGAAAGCTCGTAGTCGTCAATGGCGGCGGCGAAATTGCCGTTAAGAATCTGGAAGCCGTAGTTCGCCGCCATATAGAAGGCGTGCTGGATATGTTCGATGGTGATTTCATCTTCGGGCACAGCGTAGATGCTGTCCCAGAGTTCTTGCGAGAAAAGTTTTTCCGGCGTGCTGAACATGTCATCGGTGACGACCTGGGGTGTAATCGTGCCTTGGGAGTTCAGCAACCCGCAAGTTTGCAGCAGACGCTTCTCCGCTTCTACGAGACCGGAGGCGACCGTGGGCACGGGTTTGTCTTTTACGGCCACTTCTTCTACCGGCGCATCGAGAATTGCTTGGAGATCTGTCAAGGGCGCCTGCAAAGGTGCATTGCCGGCCGCGACGTAAGACGGTTCGGGGCTGGCCACCCAACTTTGGCGGTAGGCATCGTAAAGCCGTCCCTTCACCGTTCCGCCAAGGATCTCTTCCAGTGTGGGCTGCCGGCCTGCGGCAAGTTGCTCCTCTGACACAAAAATCAGACCCAGCAGACGTTCTCGTATTTTGTCGATGGCCATCGCACGCAGGGCCAGGGGGTTGTACTGCGAGCGGCCATATGGGTCCGAGGGCTGGTAAATCATTACCGCCGCCATCCCGCCGATGGGCCCCCCGTGGCTGAACTCGCTGCTTTTCATGCCGGCCATGAGCATCATCAGCGCGTTATACCGCTGATAGGCGATCATGTTCGGAGCGGCCATGCCGATGGACTGCGGATCCGGAAACACGCCCTTAGGATCGTCCTTCCACATCTCGATGAGGCTGGCCAGATAGTCCCACCGGCCGACGTTGGCGCCAAGAAGCCTGCGTCGAAAAACCCAGGCAATCACGGGCAAAAAGCGCCCCCCGTTTCCTTCCTCATAGAGCATTTTAATTTTGATGGTGCCGGGTTTAAGGCCGATTAAGGATTCCACCCGTTCCAACAGTTTTTCCACAATGAGCGCTTCCTGGGGGGTCTGCATTTTTGGGATGTAGTAGTATAGGCCGGTGCCTGCCTGTGTGAGGGCGTCGTAGTTGTTGAGCGCCCAGATGAGGGTGATGGGAATTATGCCATGCACGGGTTGGCCCTGGACCGTTATGTATTCATACTGTACGTGGATGCTCGGCGGCCGGGCAAACCGGACCGGCCACTTGGCCGAAGATTCTTTGATCCTGTATTGCCGCGTTTTACCTTTCTTTTTTACCTCATAGGTGCGGCTGTCCCACGCACCTTCGAAGATTTCCTTTGCGTTTGCCAGGGCCGCGAAAATCTTTATGGGCTGGTTTTCGGGCGAGCCGTAGTGCCGAAAATGGGACGGCGAGGCGTCCTCGAAGTCCGGCATATTCATGGGTGCCGGGCTGTTCAATGCATTAAAGGCCATGTCCAGGGGATGCCACGGCCCGGTGAGTTCCAGACCGGGATTTTTCAACGGGTGGGCATCTTCCGGGATGGACACTTCGTCGTTCAGCCGCCATTGCTGATCGCTGTCCCGGCCGAGAAAGTTGTCAATCAAACCCTGGATGATCTCGCGATAGGTCCAGGATTTCTCCGTTACGGGATCCTCGAACGCGTCGTCCCACTTCGGCCAGGCATATTTCTCCCGCACCGGCGTCCGAGAATTCAACAGCTTACGGCGCGCGGTAAGGGCTTCGGCGATTTTGGGATGCAGCTCTTTGGCGAGTACGGCAATCTCCTTTTCCACATTGACTTTTCGGCCGTTTACGGTTTTAGTCCCGAAAAGCCTTGGGAAACTTTGGAGAATGTCTTCACGAATTACGGCCGTTTCAGCATTGTTCAAACCTTTTTCTTTTGAAGTGTGTTGTGTCATTTATCTCAACTCCTTGACGTCGAACATTTATAAGGTTCAGTTGCACCGAGGATGAACAAACGTTCATCCTCGGTGCAAAAAATTAATGAGATTAATTATCAAACGGTTAATGATAGAAAAATGATAGTCCATATATGAAAGACCATGATTTTGAGACCTTTGCAAAACGCCCCTTTTTGCCCAATTTCTGCGTCAGGCTCAAATTTTAATCCTCAAAATACTCAATCTATTCCAGCGGTTAAAATTATCGCCTTCCTTGAACTTGAACAAAAATGAGCATTTTTCAAAGGTCTCACTTTATTGGGGTTTTTCAGCTTGATTCGTAGATTTCTTCAACAGGTGAGCTCTTAAGACGGACAAAGCCAATCTGTCTTATGAAGGCAGCGGGTAATCTGCCGAACATTTAGAAGTGGTTTGAAAATCTCCCCTCGGGCTCAATCTCTGTATTGGATTGAGACGTCCAATCCTCGAAATATTCCCTATATTCCTGCGGTTGGCCGTCTCAATCCGCCTTGACCTTAAACCCGATCGAAGGTTTTGAAACCACTTCTAAAAAAATTATCGCAGATTTGCTGATATTTCACAACCTTTTTTTTAAGATGTTTATTAATGCCCGTTGGGATAATCAGTTCATCGGATTAAAGGTGTCTCACGTCTTTCGATTATTAAATCCTGCTGAATCGGCATATCCGTTGAATTTGAATAATATGTTGAAAGAATTGCATTTTTGTTATATAAAAATCATATTCCAGTATTCCTAAACATATAATAGATAATGTTGTCTTCCGGAATGGAAAAATGAAAAGAAAGAAAATTCAGAAAAAGAACGATGAAAGCAGACTAGTTCTGGGCGTGTGCTGGTATACGCCTGAAGAATTCATCAAAATGAAACAGACCGCTATCGATGGAAATAATTTTGAAGATACGTATGAAGAGTGGCGGCAATTTGCAGATAAAACTATGAAGGATCTGAAGAGACAGGGAGCTAATCCGAGTAAAGTTTATGTCAAGACAGAAGATTTCAGATGGTGGTGTGAGAAAAATAATTTGTCTACAGATGGTCCCGCTCGCACAAGGTATGTAGCTGAAATTTTAAAATCGGAAAATAATTCGAAGATAACATCAAGCGAATGAACCAGACGGGAAGAAAGTCGGGATTTAACGTTTTAATTTTAAATAAGCACTACAGCAAAGGGCTCGCTGGTTATCCGCGCCGTTACGGCACAAAAATAATGGAGGTTCTATGGAAAGACTTCCAAGGATTAACAAAAAATACCTGAGTGTTACCGCGCTAAACGACGTTGAGGATGAAAATAAATACTGGCATGGTATGGGAGCCCAAGAAAGGCTCGCGGCCATAGAGATACAGCGGAGAATGGTATATGGAAAAGATCGAGTTTCATCCAGACTTCAAAGATTTCTTGAAACTTCTGAACTCTCACGGAGTTGAGTATCTAATTGTTGGCGGCTACGCTGTGGGTCTGCATGGTTACCCGCGCGCCACCGGAAATATTGATATCTGGATTGCCGTTGACACCTCAACAGCAAAAAAAGTTGCGGACGTCGTCCGTGAATTCGGCATGCCTGAAGAGCTTATAACACAGGAGCTTTTCCTTGAAAAAGACAAAGTCATTCGCATGGGTGTTCCTCCTGTGCGAATCGAGGTGATCACCGGTGCATCAGGTGTAAATTTCTCTGAGTGTTATTCAAGGAGAGAAGTGATCGAGATCGATGGCATACGAGTCAATTTTATTTGTCTCGAAGATCTCAAGATGAACAAGAAGGCATCTGCGAGGCACAAAGATCTGGAAGATTTAGGGCACCTGCCATAAAAAATCGCTGGTACGAACGGCTGATCGCCGCCCACACTCAGACTTTATGTTCCAATGATGAGGTATGATGCGAAGGAAATTTTCTTTAGAATCAGATTTTGAGAAGCTGCTGAGCTACTCCCGTGTAATAGATGATGGGGACTGGGTGTTTGTCTCGGGATGCTCCGGTTTTGATTATCGTGATATGAGTATTTCGGATGATATGACCGAGCAGACGCGTCAAGTCTTCAAGAATATTGAATGGTGCTTGGCCCAAGCAGAAATCAGTGAAAATGATGTGGTCAGAATTCGAGTTATCGTCGCAGACAAAGATAACTGCCTGGACGCAGCGAAGGTGATCGGTGGTTGAAAGAAATAAAACGTGTATTAACCTATGATGGTAATGCAGCGATTGGAATTTGTGGCGTTGAAATAACAACAGCGCACACAACCAGAGCATTCAGCGGATATTCATCTGGATGGCGAGACGTTGAAGCGGAT
>JAJDND010000203.1 GCA_022340885.1 Desulfobacterales bacterium
GACATTTCGAATTTCAATAATTTGAAACCCTGCGGGATTTCCAATTTCACCGCATCTACTGCGTCAGATGCCGTTCCGCATAGTCGACTATAGCGAAACGACATCTTCCTTGTATATGCGGCAAACTTGAAAATCGCTCAAATTAGGTAATAATAACTGAAATGGATAGACTTATGGTACAAAAAAAACCATAAAAATTCCAAGCACCAAAATACAAACCTCAAACAAATCTCAATGACAGAAATTCAAAATTCAAAACGGGAAAATACCGCTGAAACATTCAGTATATGGTTCGAATGTTTTGGTCTTTGGAATTTGGAATTTCGGTATTGTTTGTAATTTGAGTATTGTGATTTGGGATTTTAGCGGCGCACTTTGGAACTTATACTTTTCTGATTGAACCAGTTAAAATTGACTGTGATGTTTCCCTGGAATTGTTAAAAAATAGCTTGCAAGCCATATCATAATATTAATATATTGTATCTTTTGATCCCTTTACCCCATATCGTATTCAATGAATGATTCTATGAGTTTGACATGACCATTGCGACGCATATTAAAGCAAAATTATCCGGAGCTTCATGGATCCGGAAAATGTTCGAAGAAGGCGCACGGTTAAAGACCGAGCACGGCGTTGAGAATGTATTTGATTTCAGCCTCGGGAATCCGAATCTGGAGCCTCCCGAAGCATTCGACAAAGCGCTCAAAGATGCGGTGGCATCGTCCAGCGGCAACGATCACGCGTATATGCCCAACATGGGATACCCGCATGTTCGTAGGTCCGTTGCCGAATATCTGTCCCAAGAACAGCGGGTCCGGGTTTCTGAAAACGATGTGATCATGACATGCGGTGCTGCCGGAGCCCTGAATGCCATCCTGAAGGCGATTCTCGATCCTGGGGACGAAGTCATTACACCGTCGCCTTATTTTGTCGAATATCAATTTTACGCAGATAATCATGGCGGAATTTTAAAGACGGTGCCGACAAAACCGGACTTTACTCTAAATATCGATGCCCTGTCAGAGACCGTTACCCAAAGGACAAAGGCCGTCCTGATCAACTCGCCCAACAATCCCACCGGTCAGGTATATTCAAAAGCGAGTATCGATGCGCTCGGCCGCCTTTTAAAAGAAAAGGGTAGAAAACTGAACCGGACAGTGTATCTGATAGCGGACGAACCTTATCGAAAAATTGTCTATGACGGATGCACGGTTCCCAGTATATTTGAAAGCTATAACCAAAGCATCATCGCCAACTCATATTCCAAAGATATTTCCATCCCAGGGGAACGCATCGGATACATAGCGGTTCATCCCGAAGCGTCGTTCAATAAAGAACTGATTGAGGGGATGGCGCTGACCAACAGGATTTTGGGGTTTGTCAACGCGCCGGCACTGATGCAGCGGGTTGTTGCGTCTTGTCAGGGATCGAGCGCGGATATTTCCGCTTACGCGCGAAAAAGAGACCTTCTGTGCAACGGCCTTGGAGAATGCGGCTATGATTTCGTCAAGCCGCCGGGCGCTTTTTATCTGTTCCCAAAGACACCGGTGCCGGATGATGTCGCATTTGTGAAAGAATTGCAAAAAGAGCTGATTCTAGTCGTGCCCGGAAGCGGTTTCGGAGGGCCGGGTCATTTTAGAATCGCTTACTGTGTGGATGATCGCACCATTACAAACGCCATGCCGGGATTTGAACGGGTGATGAAAAAATTTAAAGTTTGAAAAATTGTCAATCATCAATTAAATGGGGGTTTTATGAAAGTATTAAAAATAGACCATCTTGGGATTGCGGTAAACAGTATCGAGGACGGCAAAAATTTATGGACGGATGCCCTGGGACTTTCCTTTGAAGGGACTGAGACCGTGGAAGAGCAAAAAGTGACCACCGCCTTTTTTCCGGTTGGAGAAAGCGAGGTGGAGCTGTTGGAATCGACGAGCACGGACGGGCCGGTGGCAAAATTTTTAGAAAAAAAAGGCCCGGGTGTTCACCATGTTGCCTTTCGTGTTGAAAATATCGAAGCCGCGTTGGCGGAATTAAAAGAAAAGGGGATACGCCTTATCGATGAAACCCCAAGAAAAGGCGCAGGCGGTGCGAAAATCGCATTTCTGCATCCCAAAGCAACCAACGGTGTTTTGGTTGAACTGTGCGAAAGATAATAGACGACTTAGAAAGGAGGATGACATGGCAGAACATCCTGATTTGCAAAAATGGAAAGAACTTGCCACCAAACAGCTGAGAGGAAAACCCTTAGAGGGTTTAAACTGGAAAACACCTGAAGGGATTCAGGTAAAACCCCTTTATACTGCGGAAGACATCGAAGGGATGCCCCATGTCAACACGCTGCCGGGCTTTGCACCCTATGTCAGGGGTCCCATGGCCACCATGTATGCCGGCAGACCGTGGACGATCCGGCAATATGCGGGCTTTTCTACGGCAAAGGAATCAAATGCGTTCTACCGGCGAAATCTGGCAGCCGGTCAGACCGGGCTTTCGGTGGCGTTTGACCTCGCCACCCACAGAGGATATGATTCGGACCATCCCAGGGTAACGGGAGATATCGGAAAAGCCGGTGTGGCCATCGATTCCATTGAAGACATGAAAATTCTCTTCGATCAGATTCCCCTGGACAAGGTCACGGTTTCCATGACCATGAACGGTGCGGTTCTTCCGGTAATGGCCGGATACATCGTCGCTGCCGAAGAACAGGGCGTAAAACATGAACAACTGGGCGGAACCATACAAAACGACATCCTCAAGGAGTACCTGACGCGAAACACGTATATCTATCCGCCGGAACCTTCCATGCGGATCGTTTCCGACATTATCGGATACTGTTCTCAACATATGCCCAGATACAATACCGTCAGTATCAGCGGGTATCACATGATGGAAGCCGGCGCCGATTCTGTTCTTCAGGCCGCTTTTACACTGGCGGACGGTCTCGAATACGTCAAAGCCGCCCTTGCGGCGGGCCTTGATATCGATGCATTTGCGCCGAGGCTTTCCTTCTTTTTCGGTGTCGGGATGAACTTTTTCATGGAAATCGCCATGCTAAGGGCCGCCCGTTTCCTGTGGCACGAGCTGATGCGTCGATTTGAGCCCAAAAATCCGAAATCTCTCATGCTGCGAACCCATGTTCAAACATCGGGCTGGAGCCTGACCGAACAGGACCCGTACAACAACATCATTCGGACCACCCTCGAGGCGCTGGCTGCGGCCCTGGGCGGAACCCAGTCATTGCATACGAATTCTTTTGACGAGGCGGTGGGTCTTCCCACTGATTTTTCTGCAAGGATTGCAAGGAATACGCAGATCATAATTCAGGAAGAGTCTCAGGTCTGCCACGCCATTGATCCATTGGGAGGATCTTATTATGTCGAAGCCCTGACCGACGGTATCATCAAGGAGGCCCGGAAAATCATCGAGGAGGTCGAAGAGATGGGCGGAATGGCCAAAGCCATCGAAAGCGGCATGCCGAAGATGCGCATCGAGGAAGCCGCGGCCAGAAAACAGGCCCGCATCGACCAGGGGAAAGATATCATCGTGGGCGTGAACAAGTACCAGGTCGAAGAAAAATCGCCGATGGATGTACTTGAAGTGCCGGAAGCGGTGCGTGATGAGCAGATCGCGAGGTTGAAAGAGATAAAGGCAAAACGGAATAATGATGAGGTTCGAAGAACCCTGGAGGCCATAACCCATGCCGCCGAATCCGAAGGCAATCTGTTGGAAGCCTGTATCCCTGCGGTTCGGGCGCGGGCCACTGTGGGGGAAATTTCAGATGCCATGGAGAAAGTTTTCAACCGGTTTGTTGCCACCACCCAATGTATATCCGGCGCATATGCCGAAGAATATGCGGGTAGCGAGATTTTCGCGGCCGTTCGAAAAAGAACCGATGATTTTTTCAAAACAAACGGAAGAAGACCTCGGATCCTGGTGACCAAGATGGGGCAGGACGGTCACGACAGGGGAATCAAAGTGATTGCCACCGCCTTTGCAGACCTCGGTTTCGACGTGGATATCGGCCCCATGTTCCAGACGCCCGAAGAGGCCGCTGAAATGGCGGTGGAAAACGATGTGCATGTCGTGGGCGTTTCGAGCCTTGCCGCCGGACACAAAGCCCTGGTGCCCCAGCTGATCGAATTTCTTAAAGAAAAAGGCGGTGATGATATTAATGTGGTCGTGGGCGGTGTTATTCCTCCGGCGGACTATGACTTTTTGTATCAAGCCGGAGCCAAGGGAGTATTCGGTCCTGGAACCGTGGTGTCCGACTCGGCCAACAAGGTTCTAAACATGATAGAACAGCGCTGATGATATCCGACGATCCCCAGTTTTATGCCCAGGGCGTACTGAACGGTGACCGACGGCTCCTTGCCAAAACGATCACCGTGATCGAAAGCTCTCTTCCTGCGCACCAGAGGCTGGCCCGTGCGATTGTCGATCTTTTGCTTCCTCATGCCGGAAAGGCGATACGGCTGGGCATAACCGGTGTGCCGGGTGTGGGCAAAAGCACGTTTATCGAAAGTCTTGGTACGATGCTCGTGAAAGCGGGACATCGCGTGGCGGTCCTTGCCGTCGATCCCAGCAGCAAAAGGAGCGGCGGCAGCGTATTGGCGGACAAAACCCGCATGGAGAAACTGGCCGTTGACAAAAGAGCGTTTATACGGCCCTCTCCATCCGGCGGCACGTTGGGGGGCGTTGCCCGAAAAACACGGGAAACCATGATCATATGCGAGGCCGCCGGTTTTGATGTGATCATTGTTGAAACCGTTGGTGTGGGCCAATCCGAGACCACGGTGGCATCGATGGTTGATTTCTTTTTGGTGCTGATGATTGCCGGTGCCGGAGATGAATTACAGGGAATCAAAAAAGGCATCCTTGAACTGGCGGACGCCGTTGTGGTGAATAAAGCGGACGGCGACAATGTTGAGAGAGCGGAGTTTGCCCGAAAGCAGTATGAAACGGCCCTTCACTTTTTAGCGCCGGCGTCTTTCAGCTGGACGCCGCCGGTTCTCACTTGCAGTGCCTTGGAAATGATCGATATCGATGTCATTTGGAACACCGTCTTGGCACATCACGAAAAATTTACGCAAACCGGGGAACTCCAGGCGAATCGAAAAAAACAGGCCGTTGACTGGATGTGGTTTCTGGTTGAAGAAGGTCTCAGAGATCGTTTTTATCAAAACCCCGAATTTAAAAAAATCCTTCCTGAGATCATAAAGGAGGTTGAAAACGGCACTATCGCATCCACTCTAGCCGCTAACCGATTACTCTGTTTGCTGGACAATAGAATACCTGCTGAAGTATAACATTAGCAGGATAGAGTCTTACCAAGACCCGTTACGGGGAAATCAGGGCCGTGCAGGGTTAAACGTGGCCTGGATTCATCGAGAGGAGGATTGGAAAATGGCAGTAAAAATAATCATAAAGCGAATCGTACCCCAAAACAAAGCCGAGGCATTAAAGCCGCTGCTTCAGAAACTCAGAAATTTAGCCATGGAGCAACCGGGGTATATTTCCGGGGAAACCTTTAAACGAATCGATCGTCCGGGAGAGAGCCTGGTGGTCAGC
>JAJDND010000033.1 GCA_022340885.1 Desulfobacterales bacterium
AGGTTTAATTTCTTCGGTCAGTCGATTTTTATATAATAAAAAACGGCTATATTTACAGGACGTGTTTCTGAATCTCCGCCGGAGGTAATTAAAACCGTATGGGTATGATCGCCGGCTGAACCGGTAGTGCTTGCTTCTGAAGACGCTCTCTCCTCGGCACCGGATCTTCCGCCGACCCTCAACGCCTTGAAGTAAACATGGGAATGATCGCCGGCAGACGCTGCAATACCTTTAAACGGATTGTTCTTGTTCTTTGGCAGGCTGGTCGCGTCATTTTGAGGTTTTCCTGCTTTTCTTCCGCTACCATCCGGATCCATATATTTATCATGCCGAGGTCCCCTGATCGGATCGAATTGATTCAAACCTCTTAGAAACATCCCTCTCAAGTCAGGAAGAGTGGCATTCCCCGTAAGTTTTGCATATTTGGATTTCGAGGAGACTTTCCTTCCGTCTGCGGGTTTCCAGGCATTACCGACTACACTTTGAAACTTTTCAAATTCCAGCATTGACGCAATAATAGTGCCTACCGGCAAAGCTTTCAATTCACGCTTCTGAAATTCGTCGTTAATGTTTTTTTCCAACTGCCGGATACATTTTATCAGCTCTATCGGTTTAGATTCAACTGTCAAACTTTCCGTGCATGTCTCGGCCCTGGCATTTCCCCATGCGAACAACACAATAAATATGGCGATGAACAACTTGGTTCTCATTGTTGAATCTCCTTGTGTTATCTAATAAGTGTTTTATCCATCGTCCCGCCAAAGATAGATATGCCTGAAGTTATCGTTTTATGACCATTATGGCAACAAAATTTAAAGCCGAGATTTAATGAGGCGGGATGATGGATAAAACACTTATTAGGTATCTGCAATTTCCGTCTTTTTCAGATATATCTTTGAGACAGTGAAGATGACCCAAGAATTATTGCGGGTCCAATCCTTGTGCTTCCCATGGCAGGACATTATGTCTTAGGTATGTATCAGTCATTGTTTACCACCCAGTGGGTATGACAGAGTTCAACACTTTTTTCTATCCAATCCCGTGGTACCAGAAGGGAGATGCGAAACGATGTCGTGGTGATGCCGAGCAAGGATATTTGGTTGTCTGCCAGCAAACCGATCGTTTCCAACAGGGTCAGATTATTGCGGTTCAATCCTTCGCCGATTAAAGACAAGGCTGCCAGGTCGGCGTCAAATTCGATATTTTCCCCCAGTTTTTTCTGCAGTAAGGATTTGACGTGCTCCCAGCCGTAGACATTATTCGTAGAAACAACAAAGCATGCGGTCGATTGCTTGCCGTCAGTGGTTATCTCGACAACATTGACTTCTTTGATGGGTACCTGCTCGCTTTCCAGAAACTCCACGGCCTGCTTGAAGCTGACATGAACATCGGCACCTCTTAGGCGGATGCGCTCAACCTGCTTTTCACTAACCACCGCCTGCACTCCGACGATGGTACCTGGAGGGATCCGGCGAATAGCGGTTTCACGGCCCGGTGAGAATGTAGAGCGGGCGTAGATAGCGATGTTTTTTTCTTTGGCAAACTGTACGGCCGATGCGTTTAGCACTTTGGCCCCGGCCATGCTCATCTCCTGCATCACCGGATAGGAAACCTCCGGCAGATGAAGGGCATCGGCCACCATGGAGGGATCGGTCGAGTAGACGCCGTCCACATCCGAGTAAATCTCACAACGCTCGGCGTCCAACGCAGCCGCCAGGGCCACCGCGGTTGTATCGGACCCGCCGCGACCCAGGGTGGTGATGTCCCTCTTGTAGCTGACACCCTGAAAACCACCGATGATAACTACTTTCCCGTTAGCCATTTCATCTTGTACCCGAAAGGGTCGAACTTCGATGACTTGGGCGTCATTATGGCGGTCGTTGGTGATAATGCCGGCTTGAGAACCGGTCAGTGACACTGCATCAAGTCCCTGCTCATGCAAAGCCATACAAAGTATCGCCATGGTGATGCGTTCTCCGGTGGAAAGTAACATGTCCATTTCTCGCCGAGGCGGGTTGGGTGAGATTTTCCGGGCCATGGCCACTAGTTCATCGGTCGTCTTTCCCATGGCAGAAACGACCACGGCAATATCCTTATTTCGGCTCTTGAGGTCGGCAATCATCTGGACGATTTTGCGTAATTGATCCAGATCCGCTACACTGCTACCGCCGTATTTCTGAACAATGCAGGTCATATAGAAATTCCTTTCACCTATTTAATGCAAAATTTAGGTGTTAGCTCCCACCAGATCTGGTTCTGGGCTTAATAATGACATCAATCCGCCGGTTGATAGCGCGGCCTTCCTGTGTAGCATTGGAAGCCAGCGGTTTTGAAGAACCATAGCCCACTGCAACGATTCGGTCATTTGGCAAAGTTTGGTTGGCCAATAGATACTGGCGAACACTCTCGGCTCTTTGATGGGATAAATGCTCATTAACTTCCTTTGATCCAGTACTATCCGTATGACCTTCAATGGTCACATCCGGTTCACCGAACATCCGGATGGACTGCTGAATTTTACTGATTAGGGGATAATTCTCCGGCATGATAACGCTACTTCCCACCGGAAATTGAATCGCTCTCAAACGAATGACCAGTGAATCCCCTTTTTTGTAAACTTCCGCTTCATTTGGACTAAAAAGATTTTGGACCTCTATAAACAATTGGTTGAATCGCTTTTCAGCTGTGAGACGTTCTTGAACAATTTGCTGTTCCTGGGTTTTGCCCTCTAATTTCGCGATTCGTGAATTTTTAATCTCTATTTCCGATTTAAGCGTCTTGACTTTTTCAGACATGAATCGACGGTCATTCTGAAGTGCTACAATCGAAGCGAGTATATTCTTCATCTGAATTTTATAAGACTGATTACGCATGTCTGTAGCTTCAAGCTTGGCTGTTATATCGAATAATAAATTTTCCATCCAAAGCGCTATCTCTTCCGGTTTCATGTCTTTAAATTTTTCACTCTGATCGCTGATTTGAAACAATCGCTGAGACATGAACAAAGCTTCATTGGCTTTTTGCAGAATCATTTCTTTGTCGTAGGGATGTTCAGTTATAAATGCATCGGCTTGGGACAGTTTATACTGGGCAATTTTAAAAGATCGTGGCGCTATTTTTTCAACTTTACTGTCCTCGGCCTGTTCGATAAGCTTTCGAACCTCTCCAAGCGTTTCGTCTTTAATGGCCCTAATTTCAAGACTGTGAAAGGTTTCAGCGAGCCCTGCCTTCCGTTTTTCAGCATATGCCAGATCGCCTCTTTCTATGGCTTTTGTAAGACTCAGAAATGTTTGCTCAGCATCGGTGTAATCATATCCTAAATTCACAGCACCTGCTTGTCGTGCAAGATTGCGACTTTTAATCACGTCGCCCAGCGTGGTTCGTGCAACTTTGCCTATTTCTTCAGCCTTTTGCAGCTGGGTCTGACCTTGGGCGGTATTAAGAAGAATTTCAGACACCTTTTCTCCTTTTTCAAGCCCTTTTTTAGCCTCGCTAAGTGATGACTCGGCTTTTGCGAACCAGGTGGGAGCCAAAACATTGAGTTGGTTTTTATAAGCGGTGGAGAGAGCATTTTCCAAGCGGTTAATTTGATCGGAAGGATTCTCCACTTCGGCAAGGGGTTTAACTGCGAATTTTTTGGTTGTGCACGCAGTGACAAATGCTAAAAATGATATAATTACAAAAACATAAACAATATTTTTTCTTAGAGTCATGACAGTCTCCCCCTATATTTTGGTCAGTTTTATAACCTAAGCAACTTATGAAACTCTTAATATCGCAGCTATGCACCTTAACATATCTTGCTCTATGGCCACCAATTTTCAAAGCAGAATACATGCCAAATTTGAGAATACAAAATGTATTTTTTAATTACAGTCAGTTAAATGTTATATGATCGCGTTTTGAAAGGCGTATATTACAAAATATTGACGCCAATTTTCATTGATGTCAGAATTTTGACTCCTTTTGGGGGAAATCAGAATAGTAGAGGAGTAAGATGAATTATCTAACGTAGCACCCAAAGGAAGCTGTAGGGAAAAACCTTCAGGCGATGCAGTGAAATTGCGGGTGGTTTATTCCTGTGTCGCTTTGTTTGGAAAGGACAAACTTTCGGACCTGTCCCGGAAAAATATAAAGCAAAGCCCCCGGGAGTCCCATTTTCCCGGGGGCTACTGTGGGGGTGGTAACTTTAAGGAGGAAATATTTATTAGCTATTAGCGACCGGTTAAACCGTTTGCAATAACCATTCCAACTAAGATATTTTTATACTGAACTTATATTTATATGTAACCAAACAAGACAGTTATACAAATTAGAATATCAGATAGGCAGTAAGGTTCATATCAAAAAATTTTAAAATGCGACGTAAAGCCAGATAAATTGTATGAAAAGTCCTACACAACAGCAAGGAGTGAAGTTTCTCTCACTTGAATCCTTTTTGCATGATATGCATTCAGAAAACAACGCA
>JAJDND010000188.1 GCA_022340885.1 Desulfobacterales bacterium
GCGGTGCCGCAGCCCTCAGGGCTGTGGCAAAAATTCCGAAATACCCCGCAGCTTGCTGCGGGGATAGGAATTTTAGCCTTTCGCCAACTTAGCGGTATAGCCGCGTTTCATAAAATCGTTACACGATTTTATTTGAAACCCTGCGGGATTTCCAATTTCACCGCATCTACTGCGTCAGATGCCGTTCCGCATAGTCGACTATAGCGAAACGACCTCTTCCTTGTGTATGCAGCAAACTTAAAAAAACGCTCAACTTAGGTGAAAATAACCGGCGATCCGGAAAACCGGACGTCTGAGTTGAAAGCGTCGAGAGGAGCCTTATGGATACCCAAAAAAGAAAACGCGGGTGGTTTACCCTTGGGATTATGGGCATTGTTGCCGTCGCTGTTGTCGCATCTTTTCTGAGATGCCAGATTCCGGGCATGTCCCTACCTTCGGACAAAATATCTGACAATGCAAAATCCGACTTCCAGTTGATGGCGGAGGCCTGGAATTCCATTCACACCCACTATGTGGACCAGGCGGCCATAAAGTCCCGGCCGCTGACCTACGGCGCTATCAGCGGAATGGTGGATGCTCTCGGAGACACCGGACACAGTACTTTTCTCTCCCCACAGATGATCAAAGATGAAGCGGAATTCACCGCGGGCGAGTATAAAGGGATCGGTGCCGAGGTTAGAATGAAGGCCGGACATGTGGTCATCGTGACGCCCCTGGACGGTTCCCCCGCTCAGAAGGCCGGGCTCCATTCCGGACAGGTCATCATCGCGGTCAACGGTGAAGACATCACCGGTCTCAGCCTGTTCCAGGTGGTAAAACGGATCTCGGGACCTGCCGGCACCAAAGTCACCCTTAAAATACTGGATCCGGGAACCAGGCAGATCCGCGAAGTCACCCTGACGAGGGCCGCTATTAAAACGAACAACATAACCTGGCACCGGCTGCCCGGAACCCATATCGTCCACCTGCGGATTGCAGGCTTCAGCCAAGGCGTCACCAAGGACTTGAAACAGGCCCTGAAGACCATTAAAACTAATGAATTAAAAGGGCTTATCCTGGATCTGCGCAATAATCCGGGCGGCCTGCTGAACGAGGCCGTCTCCACGGCAAGCCAGTTCCTCTCAGGGGGAAACGTGGTCCTGGAAAAGAACGTCAAAGGGCAGATCACCGATATTTCGGTCGAGAAAGGGGGGCTGGCCCGGCATATACCCATGGTGTGCCTGGTCAACGGCGGAACCGCCAGCGGCGCGGAAATCGTGGCGGGAGCCCTGCAGGACCACCGACGGGCAGAACTGGTGGGAACAACCACCTTCGGCACCGGGACTGTACTGGAAAATTTTCCACTCTCCGACGGTTCGGCGTTGCTGCTGGCGGTTCGGGAATGGCTGACACCGGACGGGCACACGATCTGGCATAAGGGAATTACACCCAACGCAGTGATTTCTCTGCCACCGGCTATTTTTCCGGTATTCCCGGAAGAGGAGCGGAACATGACGCCGCAACAGCTAAGGGACAGCAAGGACGCCCAGTTGCTGAAGGCCCTATATCTGATCGGCAAACCAATAGGATAGCGGCCCCCTTGTTCGTCCATCGTCCTTCACGTTTTCTGTCGTCCGTCGTCCGTCCTCCGGTCCTTGTTCGTTCCTCATCCAAGCCAGCGGCTTGTCGGGTCGAAGTTTACAGAGCGAAGCCCTGACCTGTCCGGCATAGCTTAAAAAGCGTAGATGGAAACTCTCAGAGCAGTGCTGGTTCGAGCTCATCATGGTCGGTTTCAAATAAGGGCAGGTGTTACCCATTCCAACAGAGGAATTAAAAAAATGGAGGCCACAATTTGTAACCTCCAACCGAGAAAAAATAGAATGAATTCTCATTAATCAATGGGTTGAACTAAAGCTAAATAAACATATGATAATAAAACATAATCCATTTATAGAATTCGAGAAGCGATGACACCTTTTTTATATATTTTTCAATTTAACGATACTTTTTGGGGTGTAGCTCAGCTCTGGTTAGAGCGCCGGCTTCTCACGCCGGTAACACGGGTTCGAGTCCCGTTGGGATCACATAAATTATCAATGGGTTAACATAATAATGTTTACCCATTTTATCTTCAATCTTTGAATATCTGTATATCTTGAATTCTGACGTTCGCCGACAAACGGTGATATCGAAAAATAAAAAAACAACTTAGCACTGGATATTTTAACAAGCCTTTCTAACCTCGTGCTTTGGCCAATCTAAACTTGAAGCATGACATAATTTTATGATGTATAACCAACTGTTTTGGCTTATATTTAAAAACCAGGGTATAAACCTTTAAAAGGTTACAAGCAAACGGTTGTGTCAAACGCTTATAAGGCATAAAGAAAAAAATATTGATTTTGGGTTGGAACCCCTTTTCACAAATCCTACCCATCTCGAGAGATTTTTTAGATTGTGAAATGAATTCCACAGAAATTGGCGAATCCTGTTCATAATATTTGTTTATAATAATACTCGTGATCAATATAACTATTTAGATTTACATAATATATGTTAATATAAATAATTTGGCATGATTTCTGCTATGTCTTAAATATAAATAAAAGCATGCGTTAAGATCAGAACTGACGCAAATAAGTACCACTCAACTTCAACACCAAAATAAAAAACTGTGTGATGGCTGTAGGCCTCAAACGGTTAAACTTAAAAAAGGGAGTTCGAGGTGGAACTTATTTTATGACTTCTCTGGTGTGCGTGCATCTTAACCTTCGGTCAATCGCAATTATTTATGAATAATTACAGCATGCACCGAAGTTAATAACGGCATTGGGGGAAGTCGTCAAAATGGCAAGGGCTTTGTAGGATGGTTAACCTGTCTTCACAACCTTTGCATGGGGCGATCCAGAGGGGGTCGCCCTTTATTTAGGTCTCAAAGTGAAAATAGTGCTGTTTATTGTCATGTTATGGATTAAACTCATAACTTAAAAAGGGCTTGATGCTTTTAAATATTTTGATATAATTGTTTAAAAACATAATCATGAAGATGGCGTGAGGGATCTGGCCCTGTGATCGCCAGGCAACCTGTTTCCGCAAGGTGCTAATGCCAGCCCTGAATGGGAACCATGAGGTCGGAAATGACAATAGAATTGTCGAGGCCTCCTTTTGGGAGGTTTTTTGGTTTCAGGCAAAGGCCGCCCCCGACACCACATAAATATTCAGAAACGAATGAATCAGATGGGCAGATTTAAGGCGACTTGCATCCCATGTAAAAAATAATGTTGCTAAAATGCCGGCAGAGACCCTGTTGCATCGTATTGGCAACGGGGTTTTTTTATTGGCAGAATCGGAGGTCAGAATGAAATTACATGTCATAGAAAAACAACGGGAAAAAACAACGGGGTCAGGTCTTCATTTTTGACAAAAAGGTTAGGCATTATAAGATTAGTTATTGTGACTTGTATCTTTTATAGGTATTTTTAAAATATGAACAAAACCATCAAGATACTTTCGGGTCTATGTGAAAAATGTCGATTCGAAGAGAAGCTTCTCTTTGTTCCTTCTTATTCCATTGGCCATCAGATTGGTGAGTATTTGGCAAAGACCGGTGTGTCTTGGATTAATTTAAGGACAACCACGGTTTCCGGGTATGCTCAGGAATTGATTTCATTGGATCTTAACAAAGACAAGATTCGCCTCATTGATTCACATGAACGCCTGGTTATCATCGAAAAACTTTATCGAAGCGATGAGGAACTAAGAGATTCAGATTGTTATTTTGAAGGGGCATCAGAGGTTCCCGGAATATTAAAATGTCTTGCAAATACCGTTCACGAAATGAGAATGGCCGGGTTATCTCACAATGGTTTGGATGAAGAAGCGTTCATTATTAAGAAAAAGGGCAGGGAGCTCAAACGGCTTCTTTTTGTTTATGAGCGGTTTCTTGAAGAGAACCGCCTCATCGATCATGCCGGCTTGATACGTATGGCGATAGATAAAATCAAAAAAGGGGAAAAATCCCTGCAGAAAGCCCAAAAAATTATGGTGCTTTCCGACTTTCCGCTTACGAACCTCGAGAAAGAACTGATCCGTCTGGCTGGAGGAGAAAATTTAATCGTTATCGATCACACGCGTCCGTTGGGACTGGGTTTTCCGAAAAGATTTTTTGATGCTTCAGAACGAATTGAGGAAAAAATCTCTGGGAAAATTCAGAACATCGATTTGTTGAGGTGGCATTATCAACCGGAGAATTCACCTAAACCGACAGAGGACAACAGCGTGTCCATGTTTCATGCATTGGGAGAGTCCAACGAGGTAAGAGAGGTCTTTCGACAGATACTCGAAAAGGAAGCCCCATTGGATGATGCAGAGATTATTGTGACCGGCGTTGATCCGTATATTTCGATGATATAC
>JAJDND010000040.1 GCA_022340885.1 Desulfobacterales bacterium
GCGGCAGCGACACCAAGGGCTGAATTGGTGATAGATAATCCACCAACATAACATAATCCATGACCGATTAATTGGCCTTTACCACTGCGGCCGCCGAAATAGGAGACGGTGATGGGAATCAAGGGATAAACGCAAGGGGTCAGGTCAAGGGCCATACCGCCTGCAAAAATCCCTAAAAGTGTCCAAATCATGGCCCAGCCATAGAGAGGCCCCGGTGTCTTCGGTTCCCCGGACATCCCGGAAAGTCCGGCCGGGGTAATCTCAACCGGCAATCCTTTGGCCTGCCATGCCGGATAACCCAGAGGATCACGGTACACATTCTTATAGCCAAGCTTAACCGCCACACGGGCGGCCGAGTCGCTGCGGACTCATGCCAAACCCGCTCAGTAAAACACAATGGTTCGATCCTTGTCCGTTCCGAGAAATGCTTTTAGATCGCCTGCCTTGCGCCACCGCGCCCACCAGGTCGGTTCCATGGGAAAATTCACCGCGCCTTTAATATGACCGGTGCGATATTCCCACTCCTGCCGTGCATCTACCAGAAGGAAGCTATGGGAGTTATTGCTGTAGCGTTTCCACAAGTCTTGTGTATCGATAATGTGATATCCCCCCTGTTTCGCTTCGTTCCGGATGTCTTCCCCCGTCGCCTCTTTCGGGGTAACACTGCGATTGGTGAACCAGAGGGCAGCAGCCGTAATCGCGATGGCCATAAAGGCCATAAGCGTTTTTCTAAAACCGTTCATTTTGATCTTTTCTTAAATCTTTCCTTCTCTTTTTAATTTTGTAACAAGGAAGTCAGCCCCTGACCGGGATAGACCCAATCCTTCTGCAAGATCCATCGGATCCAAGGAATCGGCCCTTTGGGTGAAAGCGATCACTTCGCCTTCCAGCTCTTCCAGCCAGCTTTCAAAAAGGACCAGTACTTCGGGATCTGTTACGGCAGAAAGCTGCCTGGATTGTGCGACTTTCTCCACCAGGCTTTGGCACATTTTCGTTGGATCGACACCTTCGTCCATGCATTCCGCCAGTCAGAGGTGAACCATGCTGGATACTTTGTCATCACCGGCATCGTCAATAAGGTCCGTAACAAACTTGACTCGGGTGTCTTCATTCAATAATGGAAAAAGGTTCTTTAATATCAAAGCCAACGCAGATGCTGCCTCTTGAGGCGCCATGTTGTTTATCAACGCTTGTATTTTGTCTATGCTCATAGGGTCATCTCCATGGGTCAAAAAGTTTTTCTCCGTGCCAGCAGATTCATAGCAAAGTCATTCAAGTCCCTAAGGATATCAATGATCCTCTTGTCTGCTAACTCATAATATATAAAGGGTCCGTTCCGTTCCACTGTAACCAAAAGCGACCGTTTCAGCTCTTTAAGATGATGGGAAATCAGCGGCTGAGACAACTGAAGCTCTTCAACGATTGCCGAGACCGATTTTTTTTTATGGCTGATGCACAGCAATATCCGCAAACGGTTTTCATCGCTCAGGCTTTTTGCCAAGAATGCCGGTGCTTGCAGGTTTTCCACATGCATATAATTTTTAGGATTTTTATTGAGCAATTGTCTGCCTCCTCACATAGAAGTGGTTTCAAAACCTTCAATCGGGTTCAAGGTCAAGGCGAACTGAAACAGCCAACCGCAGGAATATCGGGAATATTTCAAGGATTGGACGTTTCAGTTCAACACAGCTTGTCCCGTCGTAGCTTTCGCGAAGATGGAAGATTGCGCCCGAGAGCGGGTTTTGAAACCACTTCTAAGCTGTTAAGACGCCGAGTGCGCTATATCAACGGTAATCTTTAAAATTTAATCCACATAAAACATAAGCATATAAATGATAATTTATATGCTTATGTAAATAAATGTCAATCAGATTTTTGAAAAATTCGTTCAGATGAAAAGACAAGATGTCGGAGGCACAGGATTGGGTCTCGCCATTTGCAAAGAGATCGTGCGCGCCCACGGCGGTGCGGTTTGGGTGGAATCATTTTTTCAAGAAAATATCTATTAGCCCTCCGCCCCTTTTTCAAGCTCATCCAGTCTCTCAGGCTCCGAAACAGCAATGTCCACAAGGCAATTGGGGATGGCACTCTGCTCGCACATAACTCTGATTTCTTTCTCCTGATCACTGAATTCCATGATTTCGCGTATGGACTCGATGTATTCGAGCATCTCATCCGGCGGAATGTCTTCCAATTTTGGTCCTGCAGCCGCTTCCTTTTTCCGTGCAGCCGCCTCTTCTTCCAACCTTTGTTTTTCCTTTAATTCCGCTTCCATTTCCTGTTTGGCAGCATCGATCGCGGCCTGGTCAATTTTTGCCACCTCGATGATCGATTTTTCGGAGACGTTGTTCGTAAGAAGGTGCTTCACCTTTTCTTCGTCAGACTTGCCCTCTACCGCCTCAAGCAGCTTGGCTATTCTTTTCTTCTCTGCACGTTCCTTTTCCATCTCGGTGTTCACCTGTTTCAACTTCTCCCCGGTAATGTCCAAGGCGTTAGTAATCACTTCAGGAGCTACTTTTTCCTCAATGAGAAATCGGATACCTTCATCGTCGGGCATGCCTTTTGCCTTGGTAATGATCAGATCAAGTTTTGTCTTTTCGACAATCCGTATCACATCTGGTCTACGCTCGGCTTTTTTGAGTTCCGGCCACGTTTGTCCGAGGTCGTTGATGAGCTTATTCACTGCGAGATAAGGGGAAGCCACGTCCTCCAGTGTGAGCGCGGCGATCGCGGTGTTGAAATCCGTCATAAGGGGCCTTCCTACCTTGCGTGCTTCATCCATTGCCCATCTCAATTGACGGATATTGCCCCCATGACGCGAAACATTATAACCTGCATTGTCAAGTTCACCCGCAATCCGTTGAATCGATGCTTCAAAGTTTTCCTCTGATAGACCCTGCGAATCGAGCTCAAGGATATTCTTCTCGATTAACAACCAGAGAGGCTTTTTTTCCGTTGCGTCGCTTGTCGTCATTTTCAATCTCCTCTTTAATGTTTTATATCGAAAATAAATGCACCGGTCGAATCCCTCCGAAATTATATTCTTTACACATATCTACCCCAACTTGTCAAGCCTTCGGAAAAGGGCGCACCGCTTTGCATTGCAAACGATCAGAAACGAGGCGGACAAGAATTCGAAAATCCGAACAATTATAGTTGTATAAGGCTTTTGTTTTTGAATGATGTGGTTTACAAAAAAAAAATATCGTGTTAAAGCAATACTTCACTATTATCTTAACCGTTATAAAATATTGAGGTTTTAATACTATGGATATTGAACGTGAAAAAATCGACTTTGACGTACTTTTTGTGGGCGGCGGGCCGGCAAGTCTTGCAGGCGCCATTCGGCTGATGCAGTTGGCCAAGGAAAAAAATATATCCCTTGAAGTCGCACTCATCGAAAAGGGTTCGGAATTAGGATCTCATTCACTGAGCGGAGCAGTTCTGAATCCCATCGCACTGAAGGAACTGTTCCCGAATTACATTGAAAAAGAATGCCCCGTCGAATCGACGGTCAAAGGAGACGGATTCTATTTTTTGACGCAAAACAGACACTATCGAATTCCGATAATTCCCAGATATATGCATAACAAAGGCTTTTTGATCATCAGCCTTTCCAGGTTCACCCGATGGCTCGGGGACATCGCAGAAGATCTCGGCGTTAATATTTTTCCGGGTTTCGCCGGCAAGGAAGTCCTGTACGCAAAAGATCAGCGATCGATCATCGGTGTGCGAACCGGCGATAAGGGACTGGATAAGGAGGGAAATCCCAAGAGCAATTTTGAACCGGGAATCGATTTGATGGCCAAAGTGACGGTCCTCGGCGAAGGTGCACGGGGAAGCTTAACAAAAAACATTTCACAAAAACTGAATCTTTTTGCCGGAAAAATGCCCCAGGTATTCGAATCCGGTATCAAAGAAGTGATCCAGCTTTCGGAAAACAATTACTTTACCTCCAGCGACGCCAACGACATTCACACGCTCGGCTATCCCCTCGGCCTGGATATTGCCGGCGGCGGCTTTATTTACGAAATCAAAGACAACAAGGCATCCATCGGTTTTCTGGTGGGACTCGGTTATCAAAATCCAATGCTGGACCTTTATGACGAATTCATAAAATTCAAACAGCACCCTTTTGTGGCGGACATCATTAAAGGCGGAAAAGTCCTGGAACAGGGCGCCAGAACGGTTTCGTCCGGCGGTTTTTTCACCATTCCCCGGCTTGCAGTTGACGGCGGGGTATTTGTCGGCGGCTGCGCCGCAATGCAGAACACCCCCGGATTAAAGGGAGTCCACTTGTCCATGAAGTCAGGCATGCTGGCGGCGGAAGCCATCATCAAGGCAATTGAAACATCGGATTTCACCCAAAAAACACTGGATGTCTATACCGATCTGTTCCAAAAAAGCTGGGCGAACCATGAAATTTATGAGGCCAGAAATTTTTCACAGGCCCTTTCAAAAAAAGGCCCTTTGAAGTGGATCCACATCGGCGCCCAATATATCACAAATGGTCGGGGGCTTGTCGACAACATGCCGATTCACAGCGACTCAACAACATTAAAGCCGGCCAAAGCAAGCCAGGGAGATGTTCGTCCGGTCCCCGACAAAAAGACCCTGGACGGTGTGTTATATGTAGACAAGCTGACCGGTGTTTACCTGTCCAAAACCATGCACAGAGAAGATCAGCCCAGTCATATTATCGTCCATGACACGGATCTTTGTGTCCATATGTGCTATAATAGGTACCGGTCTCCCTGTACGAGATTTTGCCCGGGCGATGTGTATGAAATCGAAATCGATCCAAAAACGGCGACACGCCGGCTCAAACTGAACCCGTCCAACTGCCTTCACTGCAAAACCTGTGATATTAAAGACCCTTACGGAAACATCACATGGACGTGCCCGGAAGGAGGAGAAGGGCCCGGTTATACGATGTTATAATCTTCCTTTTTTTAGGATCGCGATGAGAAGCCAGATCCCCATGATGGCGGCGGTCGAAAACAAAATGATGCCGATCAAAGAGATGCCGTAAAAAAGCGGCGGAATTTCCGAAATAACGATGAGCGCTGAACCGATAATGAGTGCAGCAATGATGATGGAAAACGATATCCTGTTGCTGATCCTGTCATGGGTCGCCAGCATGGTCTCAAACCCTTTATGCTCCATTTTCAAAGCCAGTTTCTGCTGCCGCATCAGCCGCGTAATTTCCAATATATCTTTGGGAAACTGCCGGCCGAATTGCATCAGTTGAGATCCGAGCTGAAGCATATCTTCCGCAATTCTTCCTGGATGAAACCGTGCAAGTTTTATCCGTTTTATGAACGGCTCGGCTTTAGCGATCATGTCAAAATCCGGATCGAGTGTCATCGCCACGCCTTCCATCATTGTCAGGGTTTTCATCATAAGAAAGATATCCGGCGCAATGATCAGAAAATGACGGGAAGCCAGCTCGAGAAGATGGTTCAAAAGCTTGCCGACCTCGATCTCTTTCAACGGCCTGTATAGGTGCTGGCCCATAAAGTCCGACACATCCCTCTCAAGCTGTTTAATGGGAGGCTCTTCTTCCCACTGGGTCAGCTTCAAAAGCACCTGGGTTACTTTTGATTCCTGCCGGTTGATAATGCCGTCGATCAAATCGACAAAATCTTCCCTGGTCTCCAGATTCACCGATCCGGTCATGCCGAAGTCGATAAGACAAACGATATTCTCAGGAAGGATAAAAATATTTCCGGGATGAGGGTCCGCATGAAAAAAACCGAGCTCAAATACCTGCTTCAGGTAAAAATCCGCCCCACGGTCGGTGATCATCTTCAGATCAAGCCCGGCGGTTTCAAGCTTGTCGATTTCGGACACTTTGATGCCGTCCACCAATTCCATGGTAAGCACACGGTCGGTGGACTTCTCCCTGTAAACTTTCGGGATATAAACGTTCGGATCTGCCAGGAAGTGACGTGAAAATCGCTCGATACTTCCGGCTTCAATGGTATAATCGATTTCACGCTCAAGGGTTCTTGCAAATTCTTCCACGATTTTAACCGGTCGATACAAAGCCATCTCTTTGATGTTGCGCTCCACCAGCGTTGCCATATGCAGCATGATCTCGAGATCGATCTCTATATTTTTTTTGATGCCGGGCCGCTGGACTTTTACCGCCACCATCTCATCGTCTTCCAACTGCGCACGATGAACCTGTCCTATGGAAGCTGAAGCAAAAGGTGTTTTATCGATAAAAGTAAAAAGGTCTTCCAGAGGTTTTCCGAATTCTTCTTCAATGGTTGTTTTCACCGCCTCGAAAGGAAAAGGGGGAACCTTGTCCTGAAGTCTGGAGAGCTCTTTTGTGAATTCAATGGGAATGAGGTCCGGACGGGTGGAGAGAACCTGGCCGAGTTTCACGTAGGTTGGACCAAGTTCTTCAATGGCCATTCTCACTCTTTCCGCCCTCGAAAGCTTTTCGTTGGGATGCCGACGGTCTCTAGAAATGAGCTGAAGACCGATTTCGATGTACTGATCGATCTTCAAAAGGTCTATCAAATCACCAAAGCCGAACTTAATCAGTATCGTCAGTATCTGGCGGTATCGGTTAAGATTGCGGTAGGTTCGGCCTACAACGCCGATTTTTCTAATACTCAGCATTTTAGAGAATGTGTTTATTCTTATGGATTGACAGAATTCCTCAATCCCGCCAGGGCGGGACTCACTTTAAACCCAGGCCCAGACCGATAATTATTGATCTTAGCTCAAAAAGGCATGTTTGCAATGGTGAGTAGATCAAAGCTGATTATTATCAATACGCTCCAGGGTAGGTTTTAGCTCACTTCAAACTCTTTCACGGGTTCTTTACCCTTGGGGCCAGAGTTTTTGCGCTGAACCAAAATGAATGTGGCGTTGACGACAAAACTCAACCCTGATCGGTCGAATCTTTTCTCTCGCCCATTGCCTTTTTGAGTTCCCTGATTTCCTTCTTCAACGCTTTCAACTCGTCTCCGGTGACGACATCGGCTTTTTTCATAAAATCCTTCACCGCTCGTTGAACCTTTTCTTCCAGCTTGGCCTGGGTCTCGTCATATCTTTTCTGAAGATCCTCGAGAAATTTGGTTCCTTCTTTTTCCGACATTTTGCCTTTATTGATCATTTCTTTGGCCAGATCTTCGGCTTCCTCCTTTGCGATAAGGGCCAAGCCGATACCGGTCAACATGGTCTTTTTGATAAGATTCAACATAAAAACCTCCTTTATTCGACGGTTCACTTGCAGGTATTCAGGGAGTGCCTTCGCCAGTTTTATTTCAACTTCCCGATAACAGCGCCGGCAATGGTATTTTTTTGAATTTCCCGGGTCCCCTCATAAATTTCCGTTATTTTGGCATCACGGTAAAAGCGTTCAACTTCATATTCCGCCATATATCCGTATCCGCCAAGCAACTGGATGGCTTCATCGGCAACTTCCACCGCGGTGCGGGCAGCGAACATTTTGGCCATGGATGTCAATTTGGGATCAATGCGCCCCTGGTCGAAATTCCAGGCGGCTTTATAAGTGATCAGTCGGGCCAGCTCTATTTTAGTGGCCATATCTGCCAGTTTGTGCTGCGTGACCTGGAATTGTGCGATTTTTTTTCCGAACTGTTCTCGCTGTTTCACATAAGCCAATGCCCGATCAAAAGCCCCCTGGGCGGTTCCAAGGGCCTGGGCGGCGATCAAGATCCTGCTTTCATCAAAAAATTCAAGCACATGATAGAAGCCTTTGCCTTCTTTTCCAATCAGATTTGAACATGGTACGTGGACATCTTTAAACGTGACCTCGGCTGTGGACATCATACGGATTCCCATTTTTTCACCGACATCCGTCGCGGAAACGCCCTTTCGATCCGCCTCAACCAGGACCAGGCTCATGCCGCGGTAGGTCGGTTTGCGGTCCGGATCCGTTTGGCAAAGAACGCAGTAATAGCCGGCAATCTCGCCGTTGGTGATGAATATTTTCGAGCCGTTGATGATCCATTCATCCCCATCTTTTTGCGCCGTTGTATTCATCGATGTAATGTCGGACCCGTGATCCGGTTCTGTAAATGCCCCTGCAGAAAGCATCTTACCCTCCGCAATAGGGGGTAAAAATTTATCCTTAAGGGCGTCGCTGCCGAACCGCAAAACACATTCGGACGCAAAACTGGCCAATATCACGGCGCTTCCGATGGTGGAGTCTTTGCTGCAAAACGCTTCGGCAACAAGAATATTCTCTAAAACACCAAGGCCCTGTCCGGAATATTGTTCGGGAAAGTGAATGCCGACAAATCCTAATTCCGCAGCCTTTTTCCATATATCTTCAGGAAAATCGTGTTTTTTTTCCAATTCGAGGGCAAGATCTTTGTCAAACTCTCCTTTTGCAAAATCAATGGCGGCTTTTTGAATTTCTTTTTGTGGTTTTGTCAGTTCAAAATCCATTTTGTGTACCATCTCCTTAAGCGTTTTATTTTTCTTAAGATTTACCACAGGCCCCGGTCTATTGCAAGGGCTTTAAGTTGTCGCGGTTATCTCAGAATAATCTTGAAAACCAGGCCTGACGATTTGGTTCGGCTTGCTAAAAAGCATAAAAATTGTTATACGTTAAGCACAACAAAAATCAGTGCTTTAGATTCCATTTAATTGGCTTCAAAACCTTTAACATTGCAGAAAGGAAATTGATACATATGTCTTTTTCAATTGCGCTTGCAGGCAAAGGGGGTACCGGAAAAACAACCGTGGCGGGACTGCTCATCAAATATCTCGTCAAGATGGAAAAAACACCCATCCTTGCAGTAGATGCCGACAGTAACGCAAATTTAAATGAAGTCTGCGGCCTTGTCGTTACCGATACGCTGGGCAACGCTCGCGAAGATATGAAAAAAGGAGTTGTACCCAGCGGAATGACCAAGGATGTTTTTATGAATATGAAACTGCAACAGGCGATTGTCGAAGATGAAGGGTTCGACCTCGTTGTCATGGGGCAGCCCGAAGGTCCGGGTTGCTATTGTGCGGCAAACACGCTGTTGACAGGATTTTTAGAAAAACTGACCGGGAATTATCCCTATATCGTCATGGACAATGAAGCGGGAATGGAACATATCAGCCGGCTGACCACCAGTAATGTCGACATACTGCTGATCATCTCAGATACCTCCCGCCGCGGGCTGCAGGCAGCCGTCAGAATTAATGAACTGGCAAAAAACCTTAATATCGGCGTTTCAAAAAGCTATCTTATCATCAATCAAGTTAAAGATGCACCGTCTGATGCGGTTTTAAACCTCATTAAAGAAAACGGCCTGAAACTTGCCGGAACCATACCTGAAGATAATGATGTTTATGAATATGACCTGAACGGCCGGCCCACAATTGAAATTCCGGAAGACAACACTGCGGTTAAGGCGGCTTTTGAGATATTTGATGAAATAATTGAATAGTTTATTTTGCAAAAATATGAAAAAAACAGGCTTTCTTTACGATGAAAGATATTTGCTTCATGACACCGGTCCCAATCACCCCGAAAAGCCGGAACGACTGAAGGCGATTTATCGGGGGATGGAAGACGCCGGGCTCCTTTCCAAGCTTACTTTATTCCAAGCCGATCCTGCCGATATGAAATGGATCGAAACGATCCATTCGAAAGAATACATCGACCGATTCGAAACTTCATGCCGATCCGGCATTACCGTATTTGACTATCCGGACAACCAGATGTGCGCCAAAACTTTTGAAACCGCCGTCCTGGCCGTCGGCGGCGTTATCAAAGCCGCCCAAAAAGTAATATCGGGGGACCTCGACAATGTCTTTTGTGCGGTCAGGCCTCCCGGACACCATGCAGAACACGGCTCGGCCATGGGGTTTTGCTATTTTAACAATGTTGCCATCGCAGCCAGATATCTTCAGATAGAATGCCACATAAACAGGATTGCCATCGTGGATATTGACGTTCACCACGGCAACGGCACGCAGCACGCTTTCGAGGAAGATCCGGAAATATTCTACTACTCCATCCACCAGCATCCGACATTTGCGTTCCCCGGAACCGGGCGGGCTTTTGAAAGCGGAAACGGTCCGGGTACAGGAGCAACACGGAACTATCCGGTTTTGCCGGGGTATGGAGACAACGAGTATCATGGACTGATTCAAAGAGACCTTCTTCCGGTTCTCGAGCATTTCAGTCCCGAAATCATCCTGGTCTCGACAGGGTTTGATGCGCATGTGGATGACGACATGTCCGATATAACGCTTTCGACGCAGGGATATTCGAGATTAATGGAAAGGATCGTCGCCTTGGCCGAACTGTATGCCGGCGGGAAAGTGATCTCGGTCTTAGAGGGAGGATACTGCCTTGAACGCCTTCCGGAACTGGCGGCGAACCATGTCAAAATTTTATTGAATCAATAAAATCGTGTAACGATTTTATGAAGCTTTCGCAGGAAAGCCTTCGGAACCTTGAAAGCATGGGAGGGTCAAATGTTTATCAGCAAAGTAATGACCAAAAATGTCGTCACCATTGACAAAGATGCTGATATTTCTACCGCACAGGAAAAATTGTCCAAACATGGCATCCGGCACCTTCCTGTCGTAAACGAGAATGATCTGCTCATCGGAATCGTAACGGACAGGGACATTCGGAGCGCCCTGCCCTCTTCTCAGTCGACCGATAAAGACAGTATTGCAAAAATCGCATCCAGTAAAGTAGAGGAGATTATGACAAGATCTCCCATATCCATTTCTCCTTTAGATACCATCCAGGACGCACTGCTGTTACTGCAGAAAAATCGTTTCGGAGCGCTTCCCGTTGTCGACGATCAGGGAAAACTCATCGGCATCATTTCCACCCGCGACCTTTTACGTGAATTCATCGAGGTTTTGGGACTTAACGATCCGGGAACATTGTTGTGCTTACTCGTAGAAGATAAAATCGGCCAAATGAAAAAAATTGTCGACGCAGTGTCGGAAGAAAAAATTTCATTCGGAAGTATTCTCGTGTCTAGATACTGGGAAGAAGGAAAGCGTGCCGTATTCCCGTATCTCTTGACTCAAAATATCGGGCCGTTAAAAACGAAACTCAAAAACATGGGGTGTTCGCTTCTGGATCCCATGGACTGGTACAGGGATTCCCACCCTAAATGAGCGTAAACAAAATCGATGGCGGTCATAATATATTAATTTCAAACAGAAATCTGGTTATTTGAACAATTTTTAATATCTCTATCAACAGTTAGATATGAATTCTACAATTTTATATCGATTTTGTTTACCCTGCGGGAAAGCCGATGATACCCCAGCTCCTTCGTTGCCGAGTGTTCGCAGTAGGCGACTACAGCTTCACCCTCGGACGCCTTGGATCTGGGGCATCCTCGGCTTTCGCTCAGTTAGGGTCTCATTTTAGAGATGAATAAACTCGCGTGCATGATGGGAAAGGACCCGGAAGAAACTTTTGAGAGTCCCTACAGTCAGCTTTATATATACTATATTAAGGGCCGGCTTAAGCCCGCAACCCCGGTATCCGGCAGCGGCTTTATCGGCAACTGGGAGGAAAGTGAATATTCTTTTCTCTTTTTCTCAAAGCCCTCTGCAGATGAAGTTGCCGGAATATTGAATTCAAATCCTGAATCGACCCTTCTCGAAGAATTTCATATGACCTACGATCAATGGCAGGGAAGTAAAATCGAGCCGTTTAACGTCGGACGATTTTATATTGTACCTCCATGGCAAAGAAACCGGAGGAAAAAAATCCGGGGTCTGGAAGCGATCACTATCCTGCTCGATCCCGGCGTTGTATTCGGAAACGGATTGCATACCTCCACACGCGACTGTATAAAAGCGCTTGAAATGGTATTTTCCCGCGATCATATAAAATTCGCCGTAGATTATGGAACAGGTACGGGAATTCTTGCCCTGGCCGCTTCACTATTCGGATGCGGTAGAATACTTGCGATTGACCTTAATTTCTTAGCCGCAAACACGGCGCTGAGGAATATACGGCTAAACGGTCTTGAAAATAAAATCCTGGTTGCTCAGGGGCGAGCGGAAGATTTTATTGACGCCGCTTCTGATCTTGTGATAGCAAATATCCATTACGATGTAATGAAAGTCATGATGGGTACCCGGAATTTTTATAATAAAAAGTGGTTCATTCTTTCCGGTTTGTTGCGAAGCCAGGCAAGGGCGGTAAAAACCGATTTATCCCGTAATGGGATAACCATTATTAACTCTTGGGAATGTGACGGTATTTGGCATACCCTCTTAGGAAAGAAGGATTAACGATGATTATTAAATGCTGGGGTTCTCGAGGCTCCACCCCTGTTTCAGGGGCGGAATATATCAAATACGGCGGCGATACCACCTGTCTCGAGATCAGAACCAATAGCGATGATATTATCATTGTGGATGCCGGAACAGGCATAAGAAGGCTTGGCAATCGCTTGATGGATGAAAATCGTTACAAGTACAACCTCCTTTTTACCCATTCCCACTGGGATCATTTAATGGGATTTCCATTTTTCAAACCGCTGTATGAAGAAAAGTCCGAATTCAGAATGTACAGATGCCCCTTTCACAGCAAGTTCGTAGAAATCATCCTCTCCAGAATTATGACCCCCCCCAGTTTTCCGGTTAGATATTCTGAAATTAGCGCAAAAATAGAATATATGGAGACATCTGCCGCAGCTTTCGAAATCGGATCAGTAACCATTGCCCCCATTCCAATCAGCCATCCGGACAAAGGCAGCGGGTATAAATTTACCGAAGACGGAAAATCCTTTGTCTTTTTAACAGACAACGAGCTCGGTTTTATACATCCCGGCGGCTTGCCGTCCCGGGATTACCTGGAATTTTCGTCGGGTGTTGATCTATTGATCCATGATGCCGAATATACCCCTGAAGAATACCCTTTAAAGATCGAATGGGGACACTCGGTATTCACGGAAACCCTTGATTTGGCCATCGAAGCCGGCGTCAAGCGGTTCGGCCTGTTTCATCTAAACCAGGAAAGATCCGATCAGCAGGTGGATCAAATGGTCGATATCTGCAAAGGGATCATCGCCGACAGGAATCATTCCCTGGACTGTTTTGCCGTAGGCAGTGACATGACATTCACGCTATGATCGAACTGGAAGAGACCTTTGAAAAACCCCTCTTTTTGAAATGGTCTCAGAACATTGATTAGAAGTGGTTTCAAAATCTTCAATCGGGTTCAAGGTCAAGACAAACTGTGACGGCCAACCGCAGGAATATCTGGAATATTTCGAGGATTGGCCGTCATAGTTTAACGCAGAGATTGAGCCCGAGGGGAGGTTTTGAAACCACTTCTGGGAGGTTACAATGCTTCGGGCGGATCTCTATGAAGAAAAAATCGAAATAGAACCGTATATTTCCTCAGGCGACTGCAGAGCCTGCGGGTTTTTCAGCAGGGAAGAGTTTTTGAAAAAGCTTCGTTCGGGCCGGCTCAAACCTTCACATTGCAAAATGGCAAAGATGCGCTTTTTATCTTTGCTCTGGGCGGTCAGACCCAAAGAGATTTTGCCCGAAGTTGAGGTATTGCAGCTTCCGGCTCCCGGCCCAACCGGCCTCTTTCCCATTAATCATCCCGGAAAGGGTTCACCGGTTCTGGTATCCGGCAATTCGACGATCACCGCTGAAGTTCTCACGGCGGTGCTTTCAACCACATTGAGCCCGTTCTGGTACTTGGTCGTGGACACGAACGGACATACCGTGGACATGGCCATCGTCTACAAGGTATTGACCGCCGAACGGGTAATGGAGGGAGTCCACCGGGAAAGGCTCGATCAAACCGCGCCGGAGTCCACCCTTTTTTTGCCGGGATTTGCCGCGGCCATTCGGGACGATCTGGCGAAGCTCAGCAGCCGCTCCGTTAATGTCGGACCGGTTTGTGCTGCCGAACTTCCGCTGTTTTTCGGAGAAAAATACTGGATGATGGCCTGATGGACACTTGAAGTG
>JAJDND010000043.1 GCA_022340885.1 Desulfobacterales bacterium
TTCTATCCGACTTTCAATCTTTAGAATATTGATTCAGCAATTCGCGCAAATACGGAACGATAAAGATGTCTTCATGGGGCATTTGGCTCAGGCAGGATAAGATCACTTCATTTTTGTCGGCGGTTGGCCTTCGTTTGTCCAAAATGATGAGCATTTTTCCTTTTACCTTGCAGAAACCGCTTTTCACATGCATCCCGGCGCCTCGGAAGTTGTGCTCCTGTATGGAAATACCGAGTTTTTCCGCAAGCTCTTTTAGATCATGATATATCTGTTCGGGATTCATCATGCAGTGTAAAGTCTATCTCTCACAGAGCCCTCAGAACTCGCAGGGTTAAAATAATATCGTTTTTCTCTGTGTTCACGGTGGACTCTGTGAGAAATGTGAAGCTTTTGCTCTGCGAATTTTGTGAGCTCTGCGAGAGAAATTTGAAAAAGAACTTTTAATCTTGCATTGCTTATTTTCTGTGTTATATTTACTTGATCTTTGCATATAGTCAAAAAAGCGGCTTTTTGCGAGAGTGTTCGGTGTGCAGAATGCTGAACTCTGAACACTGCTTGCCCCGGCGTAGCTCGAAGAGCGCAGACGGGAGCTCTGAATACTCATTCATATCAGGAGGTTATAATGCAGCAGTCTCTTCCGCTCAATAAAACGGTGGCCCAGGTCAGGGTCAACGCATTTATTCGAAGCGTCTATAACTGGATGGCCATCGGCCTGGCCTTGACAGGATTTGTTGCGTTTTATGTATCGAACAGCGAGTCCCTGATGAAGCTCATTTTCGGCAATCAGATCACGTTTTTCGGTTTGATCATCGGTGAACTGGTGCTTGTTTTCACCATCAGCGCCAGGGTACATAAAATGCAGGCATCGACGGCAACCTACCTCTTTTTATTGTATGCGGCGTTGAACGGCGCAACCCTTTCGGTAATATTTCTCATTTATACAAGTTCTTCCATAACTTCAACATTTTTTATCTGCGCGGCGACGTTCGTCGCAGCCAGCATATACGGCATGGTCACAAAACGCGATCTCACCTCCATGGGACAATTTCTGTTCATGGGCCTCATCGGGATCGTGATTGCGTCGGTCGTAAATATCTTCGTGCGCAGCTCGGGAATGAGCCTGATCATCAGCTACATCGGCGTCATCGTTTTTGTGGGACTGACCGCATATGACACCCAAAAACTCAGAACCATGGCCCTGACACAGCCGGACGGCCTGGACGGCGGCGTCCTAAGAAAAGGCGCGATTTTAGGCGCACTGGCTTTGTACCTCGATTTTATCAACCTGTTTTTGATGCTGCTTAGAATCCTCGGTAACCGAGACTAAAAGTGGCTTCAAAACCTCCCCTCGAATCCAATCTCTGCGTTGGACCGGGACGTCCAATCCTCGAAATAATCACGATATTCCTGCGGTTGGCCGTCCCGGTCCGCCTTGATCTTGAACCCGATTGAAGCTTTTGAAGCCACTTTTATCCGATAACTGTTTTATGCAGTTTAGATGGTTTAGATTGTTAGGATCGTTACGTTTGTTTAATTGGTTGTATTAGTTTTATTGGCTCTGTCGGTTAAAGGTTCAAGGTTCTGGGTTCAGGGGTTCGCCGATGCCACTATTTTTCTGATTTTCTGATCTCCTGCTTTTCCGACCTCAGTCCTCTGGTTTTTCCGTTATCCGTTGTCCGTCGTCAGTCATCTGGATTCCCTCTTCCAAGCGAAGCGGTCGTCCACTTGCCCCGTTAAATGCTGCAAAGCAGCCCTCCGAAGGAGGATTTAACCGGGGGCTTCCTAGCGAAGCGATCGTACACTTGCCCCGTTAAATTTTTCGAAGAAAAGGAGCGAAGCGGATTTAACCGGGGTCTTCCCAGCGCAGCGGTCGTCCGAGCGAAGCGGCTTGCCTCGGCGAAGCTCGAAGAGCGAAGCCGGGTCCTCCTCTTTCCTATTTCCTCTTTCCTATTTCCTTCTCAATAACACCGGCCACCTCCCGGCAGTACGCATCCGTCTCTTCAACGGTCGGCCCTTCGACCATGACCCGGCAGAGCGGTTCGGTTCCGGAATAACGCACCAGCACCCTTCCCTTATCGCCCAACCGATGTTCCACCGATGTTATCGCGTCCTTGATTTCCGGTAGGGTATCCAGAACCGGTTTGTGTCTGACTTCCACGTTGATCAGAACCTGCGGAAATATTGTCATGACCCGGCAAAGCTTCGACAATGACGCTGATTGGGTTTTCACGATTTCGATCAGTTTCAGGGCCGTGAGAATCCCGTCACCGGTGGTATGGTGATCCAAAAAAACCACATGGCCCGAGTCTTCACCGCCCAGAACAGCACCTTTGGATATCATTTTTTCAACTACGTGCCGGTCTCCGACATCTGAGAGCACGTGTTCGATGCCCATGTTTTTTAATGCAAGACCCAGTCCCAAGTTGCTCATGACCGTGCTGACCACACGGTTTCCTTCGAGCCGCCCGATCTGTTTTAGATATTTGGCGCAAACCGCGATAATCCGGTCGCCGGAGACAACGGCGCCGGTCTCATCCACGGCAACCAGTCGATCGCCGTCTCCGTCAAACGCAAGACCGATATCGGCTTTTTTTTCTTTTACGGCGTTTATCAGCCCCTGGGTGTGCTGGGATCCACAATTCGCATTGATGTTTTTTCCATCAGGATGGATGAATATGGCATCGACATCCGCGCCCAATTCGGCAAAGAGCTCCGGCGCCACCCTGAAAGTCGCGCCGTTCGAACAATCCATGACGATTTTTATGCCGTTAAAACTCATATTTTGCGGCAGGGATTTTTTGAGAAACCGCGAATATTTTTTCCCGGCATCGGTCACAGGGTGCACGCGGCCCGTGTGTTGAATGGCTTCGGTCAGAAGCTCCATGTTTTCGTTCAGAACCAGCCGTTCGATTTCAGCTTCTGTTTCATCGGAGATCTTGTAGCCGCTGTTTTTAAATATTTTAATGCCGTTATCATAAAACGGATTGTGGGAGGCGGAAATGACGATGCCGGCATCGGCACCGGTTGAAGCCGTCAGAAAGGCGATGCCGGGCGTGGGCAGCGTTCCTGCGAGAAACACATCGCCTCCCATGGCACAACACCCTGATGCCACGGCATTTTCCAGCATGTCTCCGGAGATTCGGGTATCTTTGCCGATGATAAATTTCGATGGTTCATCCGGTCTTTTGAAAATCGATGCCACGGCCTTTCCGATTTTCAAGGCCATTTCAGACGTCATTGGATATTGATTGGCAACCCCGCGAATCCCGTCCGTACCGAACAGTTTGCTCATTGTCACCCCTATTGGGAACCGCAGATCGACGCAGATAAACGCAAATATTTCTCTCTCTTCGAGAGTTTTCCGGGTTTCCCGCTCCCCGTTCAAGGTTAATAGGACATTTGATTTCAGCCTATTGCTGAATCCTGAACACTGAAAAATGTGTAACGGGTTTTTTTATAATTCGCGTCCATCCGCGTCCATCTGCGGTTGCTATTTGTTATTTTTAAATGATGGTATAATATTAAAGGCGCCGTTGACGATGTGATCGACAATGCCCTGGAGCCATTGGGTTCCTAATTCCTTATCTTTTTCTTTAAGGTTTTGGATCGCACCCAGATAGTCTTTGCCATTGACACTGATGCTGTTTTGGATCTTGTCCAGAAAATCGTCTTTTATGTTTTCCTTTATATTTACTGTTGGCTTTGACGTGAAAAAGTCCTCTAATTCAGCCCACTTCGCATAAAACTCATGTTTTTGTTGAAGAATTAGATCGGATCTATCTGTTTTTGTATGACTTTTATATTCAGCCACAGAATCCGGCATCTTTTGGCTCAACACCTTTAAGCGCCCTATTCTTTCGTCCAACCCTATCAAAAGTTTTTCTGTCAGGGCATCAAAAAGCAGTTCCGGGAAATCGCTTGAAATAAACTGCGAGCGCACCTGACGATACCATTGTTCCAGCGCCAAAAGGTTGGCGATATAGATGATATTGTTGGTCACGATCCGTTTGATACCGGGATACATGCCGGGAGTAAAGGGAATGTTTCCGCTTTTTCCAAGTGCTTCGAACACGAGCTGACCGGGCTGCAGCTGATCTTTTCTGCAGATGGTTCCGGCCGCGGTAATGGTTCCGAATTCCAGGCGGCAGGGCCCAACGAGACCCCCCTGCCCTCCTAAAAATATCGGTGACTGATTCAGCATCACGCCCCTTGGCACATCGCCGATGAGCGACGGCGTGGCCTTGTCCTGATTCGGTGTATAATTGAAATGAATGTATGAGCTTCCAACCTCGCTGTGGTCTTTATTGCTCGTGCCACCGGACATCAGGCAGTCGCAAAAATTGATCAGGCTCCCCAGGGTCACAAAGGGGAACAGAATGGTTTGTTTCAAACCGACAGTGTGGGCCGCACGGGACGCTTCTTCCATGATCGTTCC
>JAJDND010000048.1 GCA_022340885.1 Desulfobacterales bacterium
AGCATCCTCCATCGGGGGCATCATGTCCCAGCTCGACAAGACCTTTCCCACCAACGACTGCGCCATGTGAATCATCTCGCCCAAACTGGTCGAGGTCGGCCGGCATCTCAACATCGAGCTTCTGACGTTGTCGGAAGTGGAAAACATCTCCGGAACAGTGGGTGATTTTAATGTCCGGGTGGTTCAGCACCCCCGGTATATCGACGTGGAAAAATGTATTGCCTGCGGTCTTTGCGCCGAGAAGTGTCCTAAAAAAGTATCAAGCGAATACGACGCGGGACTGGCCAAACGAAAATCAGCCTACGTCAGGTATCCCCAGGCTGTTCCTTTAAAATACGCCATTGACAACAATTGCATTTTTCTGAACAAGGGCAAATGCAAAGCCTGTGAAAAATTCTGCCCTACGGGCGCCGTCAATTTCGATGATCGGGAAAAAGAAATCACGTTGAATGTGGGCGCGGTGATCATCGCCCCGGGCTGCGACGCGTACGATCCTGGTGTTTATGATATCTATAATTATAAAACGTCGCCGAACATCGTGACCAGTCTCGAGTTCGAACGTATCCTCGCCGCCACCGGCCCGTCCGGCGGTCACGTGGTCAGACCCTCCGACAACAAGGAACCCGAAAAAATCGCCTGGATTCAGTGTGTGGGTTCCAGAGATCTTCACCCCGGATCACAGCCCTACTGCTCGGGGGTCTGCTGCACCTATGCGGTCAAGGAAGCCGTCATCGCCAAGGAACACTTGAAAGGCGGCCTCGACACGGCTATTTTTTACATCGATATCCGGACCCATGGAAAAGACTTTGAAACATATTACAACCGGGCCCAGGAAACCGGCGTCCGATTCATAAAATCGAAGATCAGCAACATTGTTCCAGCGGATCATCCCGGCGATCTGGCGATCAGCTATGTCGACGAATCCGGTCGGCGGGTCCAGGAGACCTTTGGCATGGTGGTGTTGTCCGTGGGATTCAGTGTCCCTCAGCAGGCCGTCGCTCTTGCCAAAAAATTAGAGATCGGGCTGGATTCCTTTGATCTTGCCGCCACCGGCAGTTTCGATCCGGTTCAGACCTCCAAACCCGGCATCTTTGTATGCGGCACCTTTGAAAGCCCCAAGGACATCCCCCAGTCGGTTATCGAATCGAGCGCCTGTGCGGCCATGGCGGAACAAACCCTTGCCGAATCCCGGGGGACTCTGGCCCGGACAAAAGAGATACCCGTAGAGAGGGATGTCAAAGGCGCTACGCCCCGAACCGGCGTATTCGTGTGCCACTGCGGTACCAATATCGCCGGGTATCTCGATGTTCCGGATCTGGTGGAATACGCCAAAACCCTTCCCCATGTGACGTATGTGGAGGATAATCTCTTCAGTTGCAGCCAGGATACCCAGGAACAGATCACCAAAATTATCAAAGAGCAAAATTTGAACCGGATCGTCGTGGCGGCCTGTACGCCCCGGACCCACGAACCCTTGTTTCAGGAGACCGTGCTCAATGCCGGCATCAATAAGTACCTTTTTGAAATGGCCAATATCCGCAATCAATGCTCATGGGTCCATAGCAATGAAAAAGAAAACGCCACCCAAAAGGCCAAGGATCTGATTCGCATGGCCGTGGCCAAAGTCAGTCTGCTGTCGCCCCTTTACGATCCTGAAATCGACGTGAACCCTTCCGCTTTGGTTGTGGGCGGCGGAATTTCCGGCATGACCGCGGCTCGAAACCTGTCCAAACAGGGGTATTTTGCCAATATCATTGAAAAAAGCGATACCCTGGGCGGTCAGGCCATGAATTTATATCAAACCTGGGACGGCGAAGATGTTCAGGCAAAACTGGCCGAGTTGGTCCAAGAGGTGGCCTCGGACCCCAACATCAACATTTTGACCAACACCCAGGTCAAAAAAGTCGACGGTTTTGTCGGCAATTTTAAAACGACCGTCGACATGGCCGGCAAAGAACAGGTCATCGATCACGGGGTGGCCGTTATCGCCACCGGCGCCCAGGAATTCAAACCAAACCAGTACCTATATGGAAAAGATCCGCGGGTGCTCACCGGACTCGAGTTGGATCGGAAATTCATCGACAACACCCTGGCCGTCGACGACTTCCGATCGGCCGCGTTTATCCAGTGCGTGGGATCCAGAATCAAGGAAAGGCCTTATTGCTCCAAAGTCTGCTGCACCCACTCGGTCAAAAACGCGCTGGCGTTGAAAAAACGCAAGCCCGACATGGACGTCTATGTGCTATACCGGGATCTGCGCACCTATGGATTACGGGAAGGGCTGTATCGAAAAGCCCGGGAAAAAGGGGTCGTTTTTATCCGGTATGATGTCAACAAACCATTCACGGTGTCCAATGAGAACCGGGAACTGGCAATCCAATGTTTTTCCACCATGTTCCAGAGGGAAGTGGAAATCAAACCTGATCTGCTGGTGCTGGCCACCGCCGTTATACCGCCCCAGGACAATCCGCTGGCGGCGTTGTTCAAGGTGCCCCTGAACGAAGACGGCTTTTTTGTGGAAGCCCATGTCAAGCTCCAGCCCATTGATTTCGCCACCAAAGGGGTGTATGTCTGCGGCCTGGCCCATTCGCCGAAACCCTTGGACGAAGCTGTGGCCCAGGGACTCGGTGCCGCCGCCCGGGCAGGAACCTTCTTGTCGAAAAAGAAAGTATTCGGCAACGCCGTTGTTTCCGGAATCGATGAACGGCTTTGCAGGGGCTGCCGAATCTGCCAACAGGCCTGCCCGTATCAGGCCATCGACTTTATGAAAGATGAGATCGTCTGCCGGGTCAACCCGGCGGTGTGCACGGGCTGCGGGTCCTGTGCCGCAGTTTGCCCTACGGGCGCGGCATCGGTGTTCCACTTTGACGATGAAAAGGTGCTGGCCATGGTGGAAGCAGCATTTTGATTGATGACGCGCAGCGCGTATATGATTGCCTGCCCTGTTAAATCCTCCAAAGGATGGCTGCCAAAAGCAGCATTTAACAGGGTGAAATAGTTGATTGCAGATGGCGGATCAACGATTTAATGATTCAACGACTTAACTAACGATTTAACCAAATCAGGAATGAAGATATGACGGAAACATTTCAGCCGAAGATTATTGCATTTGCCTGTAACTGGTGCGCGTATTCGGCGGCAGATCTGGCCGGCGTCAGCCGTCTCCAGTACCCGTCGTGCATGCGCATTATCCGCGTGCTTTGCTCGGGAAGGATCAACCCCAATTTTGTTCTCAAAGCCTTTGAAAAGGGGGCCGACGGGGTGTTGGTGGCCGGGTGACACATGGGAGACTGTCATTACCTGGACGGTAATGTAAAGGCTGAAAAGATATTTCAGACAACCCGGGAGCTGGCCGGCATCATCGGCATCGACCTTGATAGACTCCGGCTGGAGTGGGTTTCTTCGGCGGAAGGGGTGCGGTTTGCAGAGATCGCCCGCGAATTTACGAACCAAATCATAACATTGGGACCGTCTCCACTGAAGCAGGCGGCTTAAATACAATAGAACCAAAAAAAAAACCATCACGAAAATTTAACATTATTTATTTCGTGTTTTAATACTTTCGTGCTTTCGTGATGAAATATAATTTCAGTTTACCCGGGTTATAAAAAATGAATACAAGAATCTGAATGATGGAGAACGTGAAATGACGGCTGTTGCCGAACTGGTCAATACGACCAAAACCTATTATTGTCTCGATTGCGGGGTTTGTACCGGAAGCTG
>JAJDND010000069.1 GCA_022340885.1 Desulfobacterales bacterium
TCTATCCTGAAGCCCGTAAGGCGTTGCTCACCGCCTACGCCGACACCGATGCGGCCATTACCAGTATTAATACCATTGGTCTTGATTATTACCTCATGAAGCCCTGGGATCCGCCTGAACAGTATCTGTATCCTGTGTTGGACGACCTTTTGAGCGATTGGCTGGCGACCGTCCCTGTGCCTTATGACGGCATCCGGGTGGCCGGTACACAGTGGTCGGCGTGCTCGCACAAGGTCAAGGACTTTCTGGCCCGCAACCAGATACCCTATCAGTGGCTGGACATTGAAAAAGACGAGGAAGCGCGAACATTGGTCGAAACGGTTCAGCAGGACCGTCATCTGTTGCCGGTGGTGTTTTTCAATGACGGCAGCCTGCTGGTTGACCCTGACCTTCGGACCTTGGCGTCAAAGGTGGGCATGCACACCCGGGCCCAGCAGCCCTTTTATGATCTGGTGATTATCGGCGCTGGTCCTGCAGGACTGGCAGCTTCAGTTTACGGGGCATCCGAAGGACTACGGACAGTCGTTATTGAGAAGGAGGCCGCCGGGGGGCAAGCGGGCACCAGTGCACGGATTGAGAATTACTTGGGCTTTCCTCATGGATTGAGCGGGGTAGACTTGGCCCGAAGGGCGACAACCCAGGCCAGACGCTTTGGCGCAGAGATTCTAACCACTCAGGAAGCCACTCGGGTGCGCGTGGAAAATCCTTACCGGATCGTAACTTTAGACGATGGGACGGAGTTGAGCTGCCATGCGCTCCTGATTGCAACCGGTATGACAGTTCGAAAACTTAACGTTACCGGCATTGAACCCCTTATCGGAGCCTCAGTGTACTATGGGGCTGCGTTTACTGAAGCCAAGCACTACAAGGGCGGTCATGTATTTGTCCTGGGTGGCGCCAACTCCGCCGGCCAGGGTGCGGTTTTTCTATCCCGGTTTGCCAGCAAAGTCACCATATTGGTACGCGATAACGCGCTGGGAAAGAAAATGTCGAAATATCTCGTGGAACAGATTGAGAAGACACCGAACATAAGGGTGATGGTACAAACGACGGTGAATACCTTGCATGGCACAGACCGGCTCGAAGCCATCACGGTAGAGAATCGCGGTACCGGGAAAACCAAAAAGTTGCGTGCAGATGCACTATTCATCTTTATCGGTGCTTATCCTCACACCGAAATCGTAGCGGATTTGGTTGAACGGGACGAAGTTGGATTCATATTAACCGGGCCGGACCTGATCCAGGACGGACGCAGGCCAAAGAACTGGAAGCTCAGGCGCGACCCCTTTCTAATGGAAACCAGTGTTCCCGGTATTTTTGCTGCCGGTGACGTCCGCCACGGGGTGGTTCGGCGCGTGGCCTCGGCTGTGGGGCAAGGTGCAGTGACCGTCAGCTTTATCCACAAGTACCTTGAAACGGTCTGAAAATTATGATGTATTTCAATTTTATTGTGGAATCATGTGGTTGTGAGATGCCCCGATTTATTTGCAGTTAGATCCAGCCATTATATTTGTATTTATTGAAACCTTTTTGTTTAGAGGAGAACTGTGCAGTGAACGAGATTTCGACGAAGAAGCTGGAAAAGGCCATTGGCAGCAAATCGCACCGTATTCTCGACGTTCGTCCGGTCGATGCATACAATGGTTGGACGCTGGAAGGTGAACAACGCGGTGGGCATATAATGTCCGCAAAAACCTTGCCCGTCGGTTGGACGGATGAAGAAAACTGGGAAGAGATAGTGAGGAAGAAGGATATAATGCCAAACCACCAGATAGTAGTCTACGGTTATACAAAGGCCGATGCAGCGGAAGTGGCTGAAAGGTTTCTTTTATCGGGTTACAAGGAAGTGAGTGTATACACACACTTCCTTGATGAGTGGGCCGCAAACGAATCCCTTCCTATGGAAGGAATGGAGCGGTTTGAAAAACTAGTCTATCCGAGATGGGTCCATCAGCTCATTACCGGAGAGCGTCCTCCGGCTTTCAATGGAAACAAATACGCGATATGTCACTGCCATTACAGAAATAAGGCAGATTATGATATCGGTCATATCCCGGGCGCCATAGCGCTGGATACACTTGAGCTTGAATCCCCGGATACGTGGAATCGCCGTTCTCCCGAAGAATTGGAGCAGGCCTTAATGAGGCTGGGCATTTCTGCAGATACGACTGTGGTCGTATATGGAAGGTTTTCAAGCCCTCGCAACACTGACCCTCACCCTGGCAGCAAGGCTGGACACCTGGGATCAATACGTTGTGCAGCCTTAATGATGTATGCAGGTGTACGGGATGTCCGAGTGCTGAACGGAAGTATCGCCGCATGGGGAAACGAGGGTTATTCCCTCTCTAAAAACGAGTTGAAGCTTGAACCTTTATCCGAGTTCGGAAACCGTGTGCCTGCATGGCCGGAGATTTTTATTGATACGCCGCAGGTAAAGGAGCTTTTAAGATCCGGAAATGGAAACGTAATCAGTGTAAGGAGTTGGGCTGAATTCATCGGCAAGGTGAGCGGGTACAATTACATATTCAAAAAAGGATGCATTCCAGGTGCCATCTTCGGTAACTGCGGCAGTGATGCTTACCATATGGAAAACTACCGAAATGTAGATCTCACAACACGGGAGTACCACGAAATCCAGGCGATGTGGAACGAATCGGGGATTACCCCGGATCAGTTCAATGTGTTCTACTGCGGGACCGGTTGGCGGGCGAGTGAAGCCTTCTTTAACGCCTATCTGATGGGATGGAACAAGATCGCCGTTTATGACGGGGGTTGGTACGAGTGGTCCAATGATCCAAACAATCCAATTACTGTTGGAAAACCGCAATAGAAGGAACCATGGAAAGAGATCCGGACATACTGGCAGAAGACACTTTTCTGGAAATTGCTATGGAAACAAAGGAGAAGGAGATGTTGGCCGGGCTCATGGCAACCCAAAAGTATCTGCCCTGCAAGTTTTTCTACGACGAGACAGGTTCAAAGCTCTTTGAACAAATTACAAGACTGGAAGAGTACTACCCGAGCAGGACTGAAAAATCCATATTGAAACAAAATTCCGGAGAACTAATGCAAGGTGCCGATGGCACTACGTTAGTGGAGTTAGGAAGTGGAGATTGTTCCAAAATTTCCATTCTCCTGCAATCGTTATGTAGAGAGAAGCTTAAGACGTCAACATATGTCCCAATCGACGTGAGCCTGAGTGCCGTTGAAGAGTCCAGATGTAAACTTCAGGACAGGTTTGGAGCTATCGAGGTATGCGGGATCGTTGCCGATTTCATGCAACAGATTCACTTGGTTTCACAACATGAAAACAGAATATTCTGTTTCTTCGGGAGCACTATTGGCAACCTTGACAGAAGAGATGCTTTTCGATTCGTTGCGAAGCTGGGGAAATTGATAAAGAGAGGAGAGCGGCTGTTATTAGGTTTGGATATGGTCAAGGACAAGCTTGTTTTGGAAAGAGCATATAATGACGAAAAGGGTATTACAGCCAAGTTCAACAAGAACATTTTGAACGTAACCAACAAAATATTAAGAACCGATTTCGAACCCGAGTATTTCCGACATCATGCATTCTATGACGATGATGAACAAAGGATTGAAATGCATCTGGTCGCTATGAGGGATATGATCGTCAAATCCCCATTTTTTGAGGGAGTATTGGAAATCTCAAAGGGACAGACCATTCACACTGAGAACTCCCACAAGTTTACGTCCCATCACATAGACGAGTTTGCTTCTGTTAGCGGACTCTCCGTCCGTTCTGTATATGCCGACAGCAATCGTTGGTTTACATTGACAGACTACATAAAGTAAGTCTTTTATTGTTATGTGTGTAGGCTGGACTTTTAGACATAATGGTATCTCTGCAATTCGTACGAATATCAATCACCTGAAATTTCTGTGATACCATAATATCATATCACAATTTTGGCCTGAGTTGGGTTTTGGGCAGAAACACAGTCTTTGACAAATCCCATTTTTATAAGGTAGTCTAAATAGATCACAGATAACACCAGATCCGAGATATGAAAACGATTTCTGAAAAATGATTCTTGCTTGATAATTAAACCTTGAGTTTGATATCTATTAAGTTAATGGATTTCCGGTCGTGGCCGGTTTCCTCAACTTTTAAAAAGTATGATTTCTATGGTTATATCCTCTTATTGGCGGTAAGGCATTGGCAGTCACACAATTGAATGTCATGAATTGATAGCGATGGATTCAACCCCAAAAGATAATTCCGGCTCACCCAACGGAGAAAAACTTTTCGATTTGCTTGACGGAGCAACCGGTGAAGCGTTCGAAACCGCTGACGCCCTCAAGCGGAATCAGAAAATAATCGAAGATAAAACATACTCTATCGAAGAGCGTTTGGAAGCCTATGAGGATGTCATCGACTCGGAGGTGGGGGATACCACATTAATGCGCGCCCGCAACATTGAGCGCGAGGTGGGTGTTCGTCAGATCTATCTTAAATTCGAAGGTGGCAATCCCACCGGTACTCAGAAAGACCGCATTGCTTTTATGCAGGCAATGGATGCACTCCGGAGGGGGTTCGAAGCCATTACGGTCGCTACCTGCGGGAATTATGGCACGGCTTTGGCCTTGGCTGCTTCCGTTGCCGGGCTGCGGTGCCTGATTTTCATCCCTGAAAATTATCATACCCTTCGCATCAATGAAATGAAATCACTGGGCGCAGAGATCGTTCGCACACCCGGTGACTATGAAAATGCTGTGAGAATTTCAGGAGAACATGCTCAACAGCAAGACTATTACGATGCCAATCCCGGTGGGGCAAATACCTCACTGCAGTTCCGTGCCTATGGCCAGATTGCCTATGAATTGTATGACGAATTAAGAGATGCCCCGCTGGTCGTTGCCGTCCCGGTTTCCAACGGGACAACTCTGGCAGGTATTTACCGCGGATTTTTGAGTTTATATCGGCGGGGCAAAACGTCACGCATGCCCAGGATCGTGGGCGGTTCTTCATTTCACAAAAATCCAATCGTCCAGGCATACCTTAAAAACATGGAGACTTGTGAGGATCTGCTACCGGAAAGAATTAGGGAGACCCATATCAATGAACCGCTGGTCAACTGGCATGCCATGGACGGCGACTACGCCCTTGAAGGGATACGCCAGACCAATGGATGGGCTTCGGATGCATCGGATAAAAATATGCGTGATTTTTCCCGCATGATTCGTGAAAAAGAAGGGTTACAGGTTTTACCTGCATCAACAGCCGGATTGATTGCATTGCTTGATCGCCACCGAAAGGAAGCATTACCTAACGACCGTTTTGTCGTGATTTTAACCGGGAGAAAGACATGAGCCTGCCTGAAGGAAATGCTGTTGTGTATTGCGAAGGAGCGTTTAATACCCCCAATGGCAAAACCGCCCATGGTTTGGTCAGATTCACAGAGCGCTACCGGGTGATGTCTGTAGTCGATTCGCGCCATGCAGGTGGTGATGCCGGCAAAATTCTGGACAACAAACCGAATAACCTCCCGGTTTATGACAGCCTGGACCGTGCCCTTCAGGCAGCGAAAGACAGCGGGACTCCGGCCACCCATTTTGTCATCGGGTTGGCTCCGGACGGCGGTCGACTCAGCGCCGATGCACGAACGGCGATTCGCAAAGCGATTGAATCAGGATGCCATGTGGATTGCGGTTTACACGACTATTTGTCGGAAGACCCTGAACTTGAAAGGTTGGCATCAGAGAAGGGGGTTTTGCTGCGGGACGTCCGCAAACCACCACACCGAAAACATCTTCATTTTTTCAGTGGAAAAATCGAAGAAGTCCTAGCGCTGAAAATCGCTGTTCTGGGCACAGATTCGGCGGTAGGAAAACGCACCACAGCATGGAAAATCGTACAGGAGTTTAACGGCATCAGTCACAGGGCTGAAATGATCGGCACCGGCCAGACCGCCTGGATGCAGGGTTCAAAATACGGTATTATTCTGGACTCGTTGATTAACGATTTTGTGTCAGGGGAGATCGAGCACGCAATTTGGAAGGCCTGGGATGAAGTTCGCCCCGATATCATCGTCATCGAAGGCCAGGGGAGCCTCATGAATCCAGCTTATCCCGGTGGGTTCGAAATCCTGGCTGCCGGACGTCCGGACGTGGTTGTACTGCAGCATGCCCCCGCCCGACACACCTATGACGGGTTCCCGGATTATCCCATGCATCCTTTGGCCAGGCAAATTCAAGTCATTGAATTGCTTTCCGGCAGGCCGGTGGTCGCTGTCACCGTGAACCACGAAGACTTACCGTATGAACAGATCCCGGTCATTTGCGATGCCATATATAAAACCATTGGCCTGCCTGCATTCGATGTGTTGCGAGATGGTGCCGGTGCGCTGGTTAACCTATTGAGCCCATATCTGAAGATGAACAGGCCCTCAACATCCGTTTAAAGAGAATCCGATGCCGAACCCATCTGCTGACAAACCAACCCTAAATCCCGACAAGCACGACACTTCGCAAGATGATCCATTGGCAACTCTGGAAGTATTTGACCGCTTGGAAGTCGGCCCTGTTAAGCTGGAACCCCAACGGCTTGTAGCACCCTACCGCCTGGTGGCGAATGGAAAAGATGAAGAGACGAAGCTCATCTATCGATATGAAGAAAAGGTCTTCGACCCCTTGGAACCGGAGTCCGTTAATCTATCAAATATGATTGCCGCACAGGTGGCACTGAATTACGGTCTGTTTTGCCGTCGGATCGTTTTTCGCGGAGTGTTTGAAGAAGCCGATAAGCGCTTTATTCGGGACATGGCCGAAAACACAGCCCGGGAAATCTATGTAAAAAAGTTTTTGGAACCCAATCCGTTTCTCGTGGGAGATGCCGCCCATTTGCCGGCGGTGAAAAAAGACGCTTATCTCCGTGCAGAGATTCAATTTCCAGAATCCGATCACCGCGGACCGAAATTTCCATGGCGGTTCTGGCCCGCCGACCGAAACCGCCATGCGATCCTCTCCAGCGGCGGCAAGGACAGCCTGTTGAGCTTCGGCCTCATGGATGAAATCGGATGCGAAGTTCATCCAATTTTTGTCAATGAATCCGGACGTCACTGGTTTACCGCCCTTAATGCATATCGCTACTTCAAACAAAATATGCCCAACACGAGCAGAGTCTGGGTGAATTCCGATCGGATATTTGCATGGATGCTCCAGCGAATGCCCTTTATTCGAAAAAATTTTGCCGACATCCGTTCCGATGAGTATCCCATCCGTCTGTGGACGGTGGCCGTTTTTTTATTTGGTGTCTTGCCCTTGATTCGGCGTCGGAATATCGGACGGCTTCTTATAGGGGATGAGTTCGACACCACTGTTTGTACGAATTACAAGGGCATTGAACATTATGACGGGTTGTTTGATCAGAGTCGTTATTTTGACGATGCATTGTCCCGTTACTTTTTGCAAAAAGGATGGTTTATCAGTCAGTTTTCCGTGTTGAGGCCGCTTTCCGAGCTGCTGATTCAAAAAATTCTGGCGGCTCGTTACCCCCATCTTCAGGAAAATCAGATCTCCTGTCATGCCGCACACAAGGAAAAAGAGCGGATCAAACCTTGCGGCAAATGTGAAAAATGCCGGCGAATCGTCGGAATGTTGTCGGCTGTCGGTGTCGATCCTCGGAGGTGCGGCTATTCGGATTCAAAAATTCAGAACTGCTTAGAAAATATCGCCCGAAAAGGAATCAGTCAGGAACAGGCCGGTTTCCACCAGCTGATGACCATGCTGCTACAAAAGGGTTTGATTGAACCAGATAATTCAAATAAGAGTATTTTCAAGGCGCACCCTGAAATATTAAACCTTCGATTCCATTCCGCGATATCGCCCGTAAACAGTATCCCGGTTGATCTTCGCAAGCCCCTTTACCGAGTTTGCCTTGAACACGCAAGGGGCGCCGTCCGATACCTCGAAAATCGATGGGTGAACATAGATCCGATAACGGATCCGGCCATGTCGTGGGCCTACTCCTTTGAGATTGATATCGCAAACCCCAGCAACATAAATCTATCGAGGTCCTCTCCCGGAGCCGGACAAAGCTGTATTTGGGGTGAATTGACTTCATCGGAACTCCGGGAGAGAATCCGAAGGGTGAATGTCGCGCTTTTGCCCGTCGGTTCCATAGAGCAGCATGGCCCGCACCTTCCCTTGGATACGGATGCATTTGACGCAGATTATCTGGCCCAGCGGGTTGCCGAAGCCTGCAGCGATCCAAAACCGCTGGTGCTCCCGTTGATTTCATTCGGTGTATCATATCACCATGATAATTTTAAAGGAACCCTCAGTGTCAGCAATGATGCCCTGTCCCGTTTCGTTTATGAAATCGGGATGAATGCGGCCCGCAACGGCATAAAGAAATTGGTCATCATCAACGCCCATGGCGGCAATGGGCCGGCACTGAATTATGCGGCACAAATGATCAACCGGGATGCCGGTATTTTTGTTTGTGTGGATACCGGCGAAACCAGTGATGTGGATATCGACCGATTCATAGAGACGGCCAACGATGTCCATGCCGGTGAGATCGAAACCAGCACAGCGTTGGCCGTTCGGCCCCACCAGGTGAGAATGGATAAGGTCCGGCGATCGGTTCCGAAGTTCTCCAGCCGTTATCTGAACTTTACGTCTAAACGTGCAGTGATATGGTACGGTCATACCCATAAGATTTCTTCCAGCGGTGTTCTGGGAGATCCTACCCGGGCCAGTGCCGAAAAAGGTCAAAAAATATGGGAAATCATGATGGCCCATCTCGTCGCGTTGGTTGAAGATCTAAAAATAATGGTGACGGACAAAATCAATTAGCAGCGGTATTCATAATGAAAATCGAACAGATGGATGCCTGGCCGGTTAGAATGCAACTGGCCGAGGCTTATACCATTGCCTACGAAACCATCTCATCGACCACCAATATTTTTTTGCGCGTTGAAACATCGGAAGGCATTTCCGGATTCGGCTGTGCGGCTCCGGACTATGAGGTGACCGGAGAAACCCCGGAAAGCGTCTTAAACGCATTCAAAGACATTATCGAGCCTTTTCTGAAGAGGGCTGATCCGCTCAGAATCGCGCTGTTTATGGAGCGATTGAAGCCGCATCTCACCCGACAACCTTCTGCCCAGGCTATGGTTGATATGGCCCTATATGATATTCTGGGTAAAAAAGCCGGTTTGCCGTTGTACAAGATTTTGGGCGGCTTTCGTACGCGAATGAAGACGAGCATCACCATCGGTATTTTGCCCCTGGACCAGAGCGTTTCCAAAGCCAAGGCCTATGTCGGCCGCGGTTTTGAGTCGTTAAAAATAAAAGGAGGTATTGATGTTGAAGCAGACATTGAAAAAATAATTAAGATTCGGGAAGCGGTGGGGAAAAAGATCGAATTGCGCTTTGATGCCAATCAGGGGTATTCCGAAGACCAAGCCCTTCGTTTCGTAAAGGGTACGCATAAGGCCCACCTGGAATTGATTGAACAACCCACATCCAAAGAGCATGCCGGTGTCCTGCGCCGCGTCACCAACCATGTTCCTATCCCGGTTATGGCGGATGAAAGCCTGATGAACCTCCGCGACGCTTTCAAACTGGCAAGGAATAATTTGGTGGATATGGTGAATATCAAGCTAATGAAGGTCGGCGGTATCTCGGAAGCAGTCAAAATCAATTCTGTTGCCAAAGCCGCGGACCTTGAGGCAATGGTTGGCTGCATGGATGAAGCAGCCCTTGGTATTGCCGCAGGGCTGCATTTTGCGCTGGCCAGGCCCAACGTCGTCTACGCCGATCTGGACGGTCATCTCGATTTAATCGATGATCCTTCAGCCGGAGCCGTCATTCTTCGAAGCGGGACTTTATATCCCACAAATAAGCCGGGATTGGGATTTGACGTCGAAAGGTCCTTCGGGAATTGAGTTTACAGAATGGATGGCATGCACATTTTATATTTTTTTCACCAAACAATAGAAGTGGCGGCTTCAACAATATCAGACAGGTTTTTTATGCCTTAAAAATGTTAGTGAATTACTTTCCAAAACAGTCGGCAAGAGGGCCTGTGGTTTGGTTTCAGATATCTTGCTGTGAATTCGTCAAGCGCGTGCTACATCATGGCGGAACGAATAACTTGAAAGGATAAAGGCAATGACAGATTCAACCAACACTAAAGCTCATGTCGTCCCGGCGATTGAAATGGCCATTAAAATCGGCGTACTGACACTTCTGATCGGCTGGTGCTTCCTAATACTCAAACCGTTTATCTCCCCAATAATCTGGGGTGTTATTATTGCAG
>JAJDND010000076.1 GCA_022340885.1 Desulfobacterales bacterium
CCCGGAACGGTGAACCCTGAACTTTTCAACCTATATTTGTCCAGTCAGCTGCCGGTATGCTTCTCGATATTTGTTGTGTGTATTTGAGATCACATCTTGCGGGAGGGCCGGCGCCGGGGGTTTTTTGTTCCAGCTGATCGACAACAGGTAGTCTCTGAGGTATTGCTTGTCATAACTTTTCTGCGAGCCGCCGGGGCGATAGGATGCCAGAGGCCAGAACCTGGATGAATCCGGTGTTAAAATCTCATCGATGAGCATAAGCTCGTTTCCCAGGATGCCGAATTCAAATTTCGTGTCAGCAATGATGATACCTTTTTTCTGCGCCAGATCAGCGCCTTTTTTGTAGATTTCGATACTGAGCGTTTCGACTTTGGCGGCCACGTCTTTCCCGATCATTTTGATGGCTTCGTTCATGTCGATATTAATGTCATGAACGCCGGTTTCGGCTTTGGTTGAAGGTGTAAAAACAGGTTCGGGAAGCTTGGCGGATTCTTTCAAACCTTCGGGGAGTTTGATGCCGCAGACTTCACCGGAAGCCTGGTAATCATTCCAGCCTGATCCGGATAGATAGCCTCTTACGATACATTCAATGGGAAGCGGTTCCGTCTTTTTGACGAACATGCTTCTTCCCCGAAGCACATCCGCATAAGGTCTGCAACTTTCAGGATAATCATCGACATTTCCGGAAATCACATGATTGGGTAAAAGCGGTTTCATGATATCGAACCAAAACAGCGAGATACCGGTTAAAATTTTTCCCTTTTCAGGAATAGGATCCGGCATAACCACGTCAAAAGCGGATATCCGATCAGTGGCCACCATCAAAAGCTCATTCCCGAGATCATAGATGTCCCGGACCTTGCCCCGTTTAATGAGATTCAGCCCTTTGAAATTGGTTTCAATAACCGTCCGTTCCATTCAATATCATCCCCTCTCAAGCGGCAGCCGTTTATTCATGCGATTCGGAAAAGGCTTTAATATATTTTCGCAAAACATCAAGTGTCGATTCATCTGTTTCGAGGAACTCAATACCGGCTTCAAATTTTTCATTTTTGCCGGGTTGGGAAAAAATAATTTGTCCCTTGATATTGATGAGTTCGTCTTCAAGACCGATGGACAGCGCTATGGAATATTTGGGATCAATCGAGACATAGGTTTCTATAAGTATCCCTTCTTCGCTGATATTCAGCGTCCTTCCCATTCCCTGTGACTCAATTTTTTCAGATTCGCCGATACAGCTGTACGATATCAGATTAAGCGCCTGAATCCTTGGGCAATGCCTTTGTTCATTTGTCACCATGCTTTTTCCTCTATTGTAGATTTAGAAAAGAGAAAATAGGAATTAGAAATTAGTAAATCGAACTTCTCTTTAAACTCTTTCCTCTTTTCTCTTTTCTATTTCCTATTTTTCCCTTGGACGTTTTTCTTATGGAATTCGCATACCACCCTGGATGTGACCGATATGCACGTTGCAACATGTTCGATAAAGTTTTTGAAGGTCGGTGTAAGTTCATGATATTCTTTCTGAAAGCCATCAGGCCCCCGTGATTCGAGCTTGAGGTTTTCAGATCCGAAAACGGATGCGTTGAACGGTTCCTGCCCCAAATCGACAAACGGGATGTTACCCAAAAAATCTCCAGGCTGCAGATTTGCCAGGGGTACGTATCCATATTCGGTATGACGAACGATATGCGCTTCACCTTCAGTGATTTCGAATAATTTCTTTTCACCATCTCCCTGTTTGATGATTTGATTTTTCACGTTGATATAATCATCCAGCCGCACTTTGTTCAGATAGGCGTTTACCGCCATATCGGTGGCTTGTTTCATCCTCCTGTCAAGGCTTATGGAAAGGTTTCTGAATTCGTTGGACATCCGCAGAAAGTCGACGGACAGGCGACGCGAGTCAAGGACGCCCAATTGGACTTTGGACACCGCGGAAATGGCTGCGCTTCGCACGGTTCCTTCCAGCATTAAAAACGACGCAACACTCCCGATAAAAGCGCCTTCACCGATTCTGAGTATTTTCAGCGGTCCTGCGGGAGTTTCCCTGGCAAGTTCCGCCACCCCTTCCAATATAACCCATAACCATCCGCCGTGTTTTCCTTCAATGACGATTTTTTGACCGGCACCGATCTCTTCCTCGTCGACGATATAGGTATAATCGATGAGCGGTCCCCTGATGACCGGTAATTTTGGCGTATTACCATTGGATGTTTTTTCGGAGAATGACACCGGGCCCAACCTTTCGATTTGACCATCGTCCAGCATGCTCAATGCATCGAGGATAAGCTGCATACGACTTTTATGAATGATGCGTTCACAGGCGACATTTTCATCAACGAATTCAAATTCCCCGTCAACCCAACCAAAAAGTGAGTTTGCAGCTTCGAGTCCGACCAAAGATCCGGCCGATGCATTCACGGGATTTCCATCGACGAAATATATTTTACCCGGAGTTTGAGCGTACTTACTTTTGATGATCAAAACACCTGTACTTGAATTTGATCCGAGAAACTGTAATATATCACCAAGACTTAAAAATTTAAGATTTCCTGCGAAAGCGAAATTTCCCATTTTAATTCATGCTATTCCAATTTCATTTCTTTTTTCAGCGATACTAGTGTTAACTTCAAGCATTCCTTTAAGGTTGCGCCGACCCCCTTGCCGGTAAGGGCGCTGGCTGGGAAAGAAGGCACCTTCAACTGTCTGTTCAAGTCCTTTTCCATTTGTTCCAACGACATAATCGGAAGCGCTTCACTCACAAGATCTCTCTTATTATGCTGCATAACAAGGGGAATTTTAAAAATACTGATTCCGTATTCTTTTAAGTTATGTTGAAGATCTTTCAATGACAACATGTTTTTCTCTCGCCGCACCGCCAATGAATCGGCGACAAAAATAACCGCGTCGACACCTTTTAATACCAGTTTTCTGGTCGATCTGTATTGCACCTGGCCGGGAACGGTATAAACTTGAACCTTGACATCAAACCCTTTTATTTCACCAAGCCCCATGGGTAAAAAGTCAAAGAACAGGGTCCGGTCGCCTTCGGTGTCAATGGACACCATATCACCGGTCACCTGTTTGGTGTATGTCCTATAGACATATTCCATATTAGTGGTTTTGCCGGATCTTCCGGGCCCGTAATATACGATTTTACACTCGATCTGTCGTTTTTTAAAATTCAATATAGCCATTTATCGTCAGCTCCGCATCTTAAGGGCTCGTGCAAAAACAACTTCGCATTTTCGCATCCCGTCTTCAGGCCGTCTTTGCCCGCTCCTCAACCGCCAAATCCTCGAAATAGGCCTGCTATTCCTATGGTTTTGCGATTTCGGATCGAACAAATCCGACCCAAATCCGGGCGTCAATCCTGTGAAGTTGTCTTTGCGTGAGCCCTAAAATTAATGTACGACAACTTCAATGTCGACACAAAAATCTCCGCGTAAGGGACCGATTGTAATTTCTTTTACCGCAGCAACCAGTCCTGATCCGTTAAACAAACCAACGTTGGTGTAATACTGCACATTATGTATCTCTGATCCGACTTTGAAATTTTCAACCACATCTTTTTCTCTGCTGGGAATCAGCAGACTGACCACTTTTCCCAATTGAAACCTCACTTTAAATTCATACACGTTCCCTTTTTGCGGGCCGTCGTCCACGGTGATGCCAAGGGAGTTGACATCGAGAACATCTTCGCTTTCAGCAGCAGGTTCATGATGTTCTTCGTCGGTGATTTCAGGTGCCGGCACGTGCTCCTCATCAGCTTCGGCAGATGCTTCTGCCGAGATCTCAATGATCTGATCTTTTGTTTTTGGCAGTGTTTTTTCAACGCCCTCCCTTTTGAGCTGATTTTCCAGAAAAATACGCAGCTTATCCAACTGGTCCGGATGAAACGCATCCTCTGAAAGCCATGTCTGGTATTGTGCAACGGCGTCATTACTCGAATAAAGGGCGATGTGGCATCTTAAAATATTCTTGGCGGCAGGAATTCGTGTCGAATCTTTCTTTAAAAGTGTATTGAACTCGGAAATCGCTCTTTTAAACTGACCGAACTTCGCCAAGGTCACTGCAGCATCGAGGGCTTTTGCATCTTCGTCCAAATCGGGTGAAAACAAGGACATTTTTTTGATCAGATCCTGGATATTTGTCGACATTTCGGGTTTTTTCGGCGCCAATTCGATCCTTGAAATATCTTTTTTCAACGTATTTATTTTCTTGGAGATACCGCCTATTAGCGCCGGTTTGTCTTTGAGCTGATCACTTTTCTGGACGAGTTCGGTTGCATCATTATATTTTGCCATCGCTTCATACAGCAGCCCCTGTGAATGATACATTTCCGCTTCTTTCAACAGTGCTTTTATTTTTTTTACGACGCTCATGTTCAACCTCGGGAAATATTGTATAAATGTAAAAATACAGGTATGATGAGATATTTTCTTTAAAATAAAATCGTGTAACGATTTTATGAAACGCGGCTATGCCGCTGAGTTGGCGAAAGGCTAAAATTCCTATCCGCGCGCAGCCCCGTGAAGGGGATCTTCGCTCCACTGCGACAATCTGCGGGGTATTTCGGAATTTTTGCCACAGCCCTGAGAGCTGCGGCACCGCACTTTCGCTTTAAATAAGGATCTTATCTTTTTTTATTTGAATTCATCCCGCGCTGCAAGCAGCGGGGAATTCAAATTTAAAATAGGGGTACTTATATATAACGGCATTTTATTACATTTTATTTAATTAATCTATATTTTTTATCCCGGCAATTACCGAATGTCAACCATAAGAAAACGGAATTATGATATAAATAGGTTGACAACATGCTATTTTATGTTATCAAAATCGAATCTTTCAAAGAGCTTCAGGTTTCAATATTCCAATTATCTTTGCGTGTAAAGGAGAATCATCATGGATAAAAAAGTAACCGTCGTCGGAGCAGGAAATGTCGGTGCCACTGCCGCGCAACGACTGGCCGAAAAAGAACTGTGTGATGTCGTGTTGTTGGATATTATTGAAGGGCTTCCCCAGGGTAAAGCCCTCGATCTTGCAGAAGCTGCGCCCATTGAAAAACATGACGCCCATCCAACAGGATCCAACGATTACGAAGCCTCGGCGAATTCCGATATCGTCATTATTACTGCGGGAATTCCTAGAAAACCGGGGATGAGCCGGGATGATCTTTTGAGCACCAATGCAAAAATTATGAAAAATGTCGTGCAGGAGGCAGCAAAGCACTCTCCGGATGCAGTGTTGATTATCGTCAGCAATCCTTTGGATGCCATGTGCCATGTCGCCTTTAATACCAGCGGTTTCCCCAAAAACCGCGTGATCGGTATGGCCGGCGTGCTCGATTCCGCCAGATTCAGGGCTTTTATTGCCATGGAGCTTAATGTCTCCGTAGAAAATACAACGGCGTTTGTTCTCGGGGGACACGGGGATACCATGGTGCCGCTCCCCCGCTATTCTACTGTCGCGGGAATTCCGATTACGGAATTGCTTTCAAAAGAAAGAATAGATGCACTGGTGAAAAGAACCGCCAACGGCGGCGCCGAAATCGTCGGACTTCTCAAAACAGGGAGCGCTTTTTATGCACCGGCATCGGCGGCCGTTGAAATGGCGGAATCGATTCTTAAAGACAAAAAGAAAATTCTTCCTTGCGCAGTGTACCTCGAAGGCGAATACGGATATAACGACCTTTTTATCGGCGTCCCCGTAAAGCTGGGTGGCAACGGCGTTGAACAGATCATCGAAATCACGCTTACGGAAACAGAAAAGACCGCCCTCGACAAATCCGCCCAAGCGGTACGGGAGCTCAAAAGTTTGCTGAAAAAACTGGGATAAACACTTGAACCTAAGCTGAGCGTTTCAAATTTTTGAAATTGTTATTTTAGCAAAATTATTAAGGTATTCTGACATTTCGAATTTCAATAATTTGAAACCCTGCGGGATTT
>JAJDND010000096.1 GCA_022340885.1 Desulfobacterales bacterium
TTTTAAATTTGAATTCCCCGCTGCTTGCAGCGCGGGATGAATTCAAATAAAGATAAGATCCTTATTTAAAGCGAAAGAGCGGTGCCGCAGCCCTCAGGGCTGTGGCAAAAATTCCGAAATACCCCGCAGCTTGCTGCGGGGATAGGAATTTTAGTCTTTCGCCAACTTAGCGGCATAGCCGCGTTTCATAAAATCGTTACACGATTTTATTGGTAGAGCGATAGCGGTACCTTAACTTTAGTCGCTTTGGAGTACTGATTTGAGATTGGAATTGTTGGAAGACACATTTGCAATACACCGGTTCAACCCCTCCCATGGCATTCCGGATGCGGTTTTTGGGGAAGCAATGTTCGGCATCGTCAAAACCGATGAAGAACTCTCCATTGTGTGCCGGGAATCACTTGAATTGGGCAGTGAGCAGCGTCATCGGGGCTGGTCGTGTATCAAAGTATCCGGCCCCCTGGATCTGAATGCCGTCGGTATTCTGGCACACCTTTCAAAGGTGCTGGCCGAAGCTGGAATCAGCATTTTTGTTGTATCGACCTATGACACCGATTATATTTTGATGCCAGCGGAAAAATCGGCTGCGGCAATTGCGGCGCTTGAAGGAGGAGGTTTTCAGTTTATTTAGAAGTGGTTTCAAAACCTCCCCTCGGGCACAATCTCTGTGTTGGACTGATGCGGCCAATCCTCGAAATATTCCCGATATTCCCTCGGTTGGTCGCCTCAGTCCGCCTTGCCCTTAAACCCGATTGAAGGTTTTGAAACCACTTCTGGAGATAACCATGCAAGATATCGAGATCAAAGTCATTGACAATTACGGAGATACCAGAGGCGATTTATACGATATCTCTGATGCGGACCTGCAATTTCTTGATAAAATTCAAAATATCCATTTCGGGAAAATTAATCCGAATTTTGTCCGGGGAAACCATTATCATCGTCAATCCAAAGAGATGCTGATTGTATCATATTCGGATGTCTGGACCCTGGCGTGGGCAGCAAAAGATACAGCGCGGATTTCAACAAAGGAATTCATGGGATCCGGTGCCGTATTGATTAAGATCAACGCGGGCGTTGCCCATGCCTTGAAAAATAACGGGGTTAAGGTTTTGGCGCTCATTGCCCTGTCAAACAAACGGTTTCCCAAAGAAAATACAGATGCATCTACCAGAATTTTGATCGACCCAGGAGATCAAAAATGAATATATGTTCATTTTTTTGGAAACAAGATTTTAAGTTCTCTGCCTCAATAACCGAAAAGACTTTTCTTTCGTAACATCCAATTCTTCTTCATATCTATTCAATTTCCAAAATTAACATTTTTAATTTTTCTTGACTTTCAATGGTTCGACTGATAATGAATGAATATTCATTCATGATCTGATTTTATGAAACGTCGGAGTAGGGAGGTTTATCATTACTACCAAGGAAAAAAGCAACAACAAGTATCATCTAATCCTTGAAGCGGCCGTCAAGGTATTTGCCGATCAGGGATTTTTCCAGTCAACGGTTTCCCAGATCGCAAAGGAAGCCGGGGTTGCAGATGGTACTATTTATCTTTATTTCAAGAATAAAGAAGATATCCTGGTTCAGTTCTTCAGTTATAAAGCCAGACAGGCTTTTGCCCGTTTCAGAGAAGAGGTTGACCGTGCGGATACTGCCGTCGAAAAACTTCGCAACCTGATCCGACGGCATCTCGAAGAATTTCAAAACGATCGGAACATGGCGATGGTCTACCGGGTTGAAACCCATCAGAACAGCCGGCTGATCGAAGAGCAGATAAAGGAGATGTCGAAAATGTACCTCGATATTATCGCCGAAATTGTCGAACAGGGCCAGGAAGAAGGCGCCATCCGAAAAGATTTATATCTGGGGCTCGTGAAGCGTTTCATACTGGGCGCGGTGGACGAGGTGATCAACACCTGGCTTCATGCCGGTTCTAATTACAATCTGGTCACCATGGCAGATCCCCTTGTGGATCTTTTTATGAGAGGCATCGGGCATAACAATGCGCCCGGTTCTTGATACCACAGATTCCATGTAATGAATGACGGAGCAGATTGACTTAATTACTGAAATTCCAAATATAAATTCCAAATATTTTACCCTGTTAAATAATGCTTCGCATTAAATCTTCGATTTATTTAACAGGGCAGACAAATCCCAATGACCGAAATTTGAATATTCAAACAATGTTTCGTCCTTAAAGGTTTTGATCATTAGATATTGGAATTTGTAATTTGTTTGTAATTTAGTGCTTGTAATTTGTGATTTTAGACGTAAAACCCCAAGGAAGATCTATTTATTTCTGACCTGATCCAAAAGGGGCAGGTTTTTCAAGATCTATTAAAGGAGAAATATTAACATGGCACAATACATCGCAGATCGAAGGGATATCGATTTTGTTCTTCACGAGCAGATGCAGGTCGGGGACCTGAGCCGAACCGAACTGTTCGCCGATTTTACGAATAAAGCCGTTGATATGATCGTATCGGAAGCGCGCAATCTGGCAATAAAAGAGATTCTTCCCACCCGGGCCCTCGGGGACCGGGAAGGGTGCCGGTTCGACAACGGAAACGTGATCGTTCCGGAGTCTTTTCACCGGGCTTACGAACTTTTGAAAGAAGGCGAATGGGTGGCCATGACCGAAGATCCGGAATGGGGCGGGCAGGGCATGCCCACAACCGCTGCTTTGGCGGCCAATGATTACCTCGTCGGCGCAAACTACGCATTCATGATATACTTGGGACTTACCCATGGTGCCGGAAGATTGATTGAAACTTTCGGAACGGGGCAGCAAAAAAAGCTCTTTCTCCAAAAAATGTATACCGGTGAATGGGCCGGGACAATGGTTCTCACGGAGCCTGAGGCTGGATCGGATGTGGGCGCGCTCACCACTTCAGCAGTAAAAAATGACGATGGGACCTATTCGATTACCGGCAATAAAATTTTTATTTCGGGCGGAGAACACGATCTGTCCGAAAACATCATTCATCCGGTGTTGGCCCGCATCGAGGGCGCCCCGGACGGAACCAAAGGGGTTTCGCTTTTTATTGTCCCTAAAATATGGGTCAACGACGACGGAAGTCTTGGCGAGCCCAATGATGTGGTCTGCACGGGCATTGAAGAGAAAATGGGAATCCACGGCAACGGCACGTGTTCCCTTGCTCTCGGCGGCAAGGGGAACTGCAGGGGGATGCTGCTCGGAGAGGCGCACAAGGGAATGCGCGCCATGTTTCAAATGATGAACGAAGCCCGGCTGCTGGTGGGACTTCAGGGGCTGGCCTGCGCATCTTCCGCATACATGTATGCCGTAAACTATTCGAAAGAAAGGGTGCAGGGAAAAAATCTTCTGCAAATCATGGATGAAGATGCATCTTCGGTCCCGATCATTCAGCACCCTGACGTCCGGCGCCAGCTCATGATGATGAAAGTCTATGTGGAAGGCATAAGAAGCCTTCTCTATTACGTCGGAATGTGCGAAGACCGGGTTAAAATTACAGACGATGCAATAGAAAAATTAACCTATCAGGGCATCATCGACGTGCTCATTCCCATTGCCAAAGGATATGTCACCGATCGGGCTTTCGAAGTATGCAGCCACGGAGTTCAGGTATACGGCGGCTATGGATATATCAAAGATTACCCCATGGAACAGCTTTTGAGGGATTGCCGAATTACCATGCTCTATGAAGGAACCAACGGGATTCAGGCCATGGATCTTCTGGGAAGAAAACTGGGGCTCAACAAGGGCAAGCCCGTGATGGATCTTTTAGGCAAGATCCAGGAGACCATTGCCATGGCAAAGGAAACCCGGGGACTGGAAGATTTTGCGGGCAAGTTGGAAGCGGCCGTCAACAAGCTGGGAGAAGTCGCCCTTCACATGGGAACGATGGCCATGTCGCCAAAAGTCTTGAGTGCATTTGCTTTCGCGCATCCGTTCATGGAGGTCTGCGGCGATGTGGTGATGGCGTGGATGCTGTTGTGGCGGGCCGCGATTTCCGCCCGAAATCTGGAAAACAACCCAAAGAAAAAAGACGTCGTCTTCTACGAAGGGCAAATCAAAAGCGCCGAATTTTTCATATATTCGATCCTCCCGATCACTCGCGGCAAGATGAAAGCGATTATGGCCTTTAACGGCGCAGCGGTAGAAATCCCCGAAGATTCTTTCGGAGGATAAAAACGATTAGCTTTTTGCAAACAATGTCGTTTAAGGGTATAATTTAATTTCTGTTATTTTATATCAAAAACCAATCACGAAAAGCCGAAAGGACGAAAACACGAAATAATGCATTCTTTTTCGTGGTTTTAAAATTTCGTGCTTTCGTGATAAATTTTTTTTCTGTTTCCACAATATTGGAGTAAGAGGTTTACCATGGGGACAAACACAACGCCCGCGAGGCTGAGGGAACAGATTCGATCCGGGAAGTGGACGGGTCCCACCAGCGGCGCCGCCACCGGATTTGTTCAGGCCAATCTGGTGATGCTGCCCGGGGAAGCGGCATTTGAATTTTTACTGTTCTGTGTGAGAAATCCCAAACCGTGTCCGATCCTGGATGTCCTCGAATCCGGCCGGCCGGAACCGACCATTGCGCCGGGTGCGGATATTCGGACCGATGTGCCGAAATACCGTGTGTTTCGGCACGGGCAGCCTGAAGGGGAAGTGGCGGACGTCCTGGACCTTTTTGACCGGGACATGGTCAGTTTTCTGTTGGGGTGCAGCTTTTCTTTTGAAAACGCGCTTCTGGCGGCCGGTGTTCCTGTAAGGAATATCGAAGAAGACAAAAATGTCTCTATGTATATCACCTCGAAAACATGCCGGCCTGCCGGCCGGTTCACGTCTCCCCTTGTGGTAACCATGAGACCCATGACGCCCGAACAAGCGGTCCGGGCCGTGCAGGTGACCACCCGGTTTCACTTGACGCATGGCGCGCCAATACATATGGGATCCCCCCGCGAGATCGGCATCAAAGACTTGAGCCGGCCTGATTTCGGCGATCCCGTTGAGATCAGACCCGGGGAGATCCCCGTGTTCTGGGCATGCGGCGTTACGTCTTCTCTGGCGGTGACTGCCGCCTCGCTTCCGCTGGTGATTACCCATTCACCGGGGCATATGTTTGTGTCGGATCTTAAAGATGAGGATTTAACACTGTTGTAACCTTCTTAGACGACTGATTTGCACTCCTGTTTAATATTATCGATCTTTTTCCCGAACTTAAAAAAAGTCACTCACATTCCCTCGTATTGACTTCACGCCGGACATAATATATTCATGTGTGTTATATACGCAGCTGTATCCCCTACCTGAATATACAAGGGGTCGGGGTGTTTTCCGAACAGGCGCTCCATGGATAATCTTTTTTTTAAACCGTATGAACTCGCGGCAAGAGATCGTAAAGGAAGAACAGGATATTATCTTTAAGATACCAAACGGAAAGGAGGTATTGAAATGAAGGTGTACACGAGGAAGATAATGACGGTCATGTGTCTCTTTGCGGTTGTCGGGATTTTGGTTCCATCCGGAGCCTGGGCCGTAAAGGAAGTTAAAATCGGCGTGATCTATCCGCTGACCGGCGGTGCGGCGGCAGCCGGTCGCGAACTTCGTGCCGGCGCGGAACTGGCGGCGGAAATCGCCAATAACGTAATGCCGGATCTTCCCATGGCCATGGCCAAAAACGCCGGCATCAAAAGCCTTGGGGGTGCCAAGATCAAGCTGATCTTCAAAGATCATGAAGGAAATCCGACCCTGGGCGCCGATCTGGCCAAGAAGCTGATCCTGGACGACAAGGTGGACGGCATATTGGGATGCTATCACAGTTCCGTGACCAAAACCGTGAGCGCTGTTTGCGAACAGTACGGCGTTCCCATGATCAATGGCTCTTCCACATCGCCGGGGCTGACTCAACGCGGGTTCAAATGGTTCTGGCGAACTACGCCCCACGATAAATGGTTCACAAAAGACCTGTTCGAACTGCTCAAAGGGTTGATGGAAGGCAAGGTGCGCGGGGTCGCAAAGGTGCCTGAAAAGGATCTCATGAATCTGGCCTCCGCATGTGAAAACACCGAGTGGGGATCCCATGTTTCCGAATTGATCAAGGATCTTGCAATAGTTAATTATAAGGAATATGGATTTAAAATGAAAAAATCACTCCTCTATGCCGCTAATTCCGCTGATCTCTCCAGCGAAGTCCGATCCTTGAAGGCCGCCCGCCCGGATGTCATGCTCTTTGCTTCCTATACTTCGGATGCCATTCTTTTGGTCAAGACATTGAAGGCGCAAAGGGCCCAGCCCAAGATTATCTGGGGCCAGGACGCCGGGTTTGAAAAACCGGAGTTTCGAGAAACACTGGGCGACAGTATCCAGGGCATTCTTACCCGGACGGTTTTCCTGCCAAAAGTCGTGGAGATCAAAAAAGTGGCTGGACAGGTCAATGCCCTCTATAAAGCCAAAACCGGCAATGACTTGGGCGGCGCCTCCGCCAGGGCGTTTACGGGGCTGCAGACCTGGGTCTATATTCTGGAAAAAGCGGGCTCTACGAAACCTGCCGCTATCCAGGCGGCCGCCAACAGCATTCACATTTCAGGTAAAGAACTGGTGGTCCCATGGGCCGGCATCAAATTTTCCACATCCGGTGATGAATTGGGACAAAATGTGCTGGGCTCCGGTTTGATCGGCCAGTATCAGAAAGAAAAGGACGGCAGCATCGGCCTGGAGATCGTCTATCCTTTTGACGTTGCGTCTGCAAACATGATTTATCCTTTCCCCAAGTGGTAAACTCGATGACCCCGTCTCCGGCTTCTCGGGGGCGGGTTTTTTTTCATTGAATAGCTGATTCCTGGCGCAGGTATGTGTGGCTCGGTTGGGGGATAAAGATGACGGCTTTGCCTTGCTCGTATTTTTATTTCTAAGGTGATGAACAGACCATGGACATATTGATCGGATCGCTTGTGGCGGGTGTTCTCATCGGCATGATCCTTGCGCTGGTGGCGCTGGGCCTGACCATCATCTTCGGGGTGATGGATATCGTCAATTTTGCCCATGGTGAGTTTTTGATGATCGGTATGTATACCGGCCTCTTGACCGCACAGGCGACAGGGATCGATCCACTGTTGACCCTGCCCGTGGCCGCTATGGTCGGTTTTTTACTGGGTGTGATCTGTTACTACGGGTTTATTAAATATCTCGTGAGAGGCCCGATGGTGGCACAACTTCTCGGCACATTCGGCCTGATGCTTTTTTTGAGAAATCTTGCCCTTTTGATCTTTGGTTCCGAAGATCAGGCCCTGCATCGCGGAATCCTGATTGGAAAAAGTTTTGACCTGGGCATGGGCGTGATTGTTCCGGCCACCAAGCTGGCGGCGGCTTTACTGTCCGTTATCGCATTTTTGGCCATATGGCTCCTGATGAACCGGACTAAAACAGGAAAAGCGCTGACCGCCACGGCGCTGAACGCACGGGGCGCCCGATACATGGGCATCCCCACCGATCGAATGAATGCACTGGCCTGGGGAATCGGGGGCGCATCGGTCACTATGGCCGGCGCCCTTTTGGTCAATTTCTGGTCCGTCAATCCGTTTGTCGGGATCTTATTTACCATGATCGCCTTTGCCATTGTGGCCCTTGGCGGATTCGGCAGTGTACCCGGTGCTTTTTTTGCGGGGCTTGTGGTCGGCATGATCATGGAAATTCCCGGAATATGGGATTTTTTGACCTATGCATTGAACTGGGATTGGATGGCGAATGTTCCCATGACATCGCTCAAGTATACCTTCGTGTATCTGGCCTATTTTATTATCATGGTGCTGCGTCCAAGGGGATTGTTTGGATGGAAACGTTAAAGAGCGCGTTTGATTTTTCCGATTTTCCGCGTTTGGACATCTCCATTGCCGGAATCATTGCGATATTCTTGCTGGTGTTTCCGCTTTTTTCCCATTCGGCTTTTGCCATGGCTACCATGATCCAGTTTTTGATGTTTTCCGTTTACGGCATGGGATGGAATACCATCGGCGGGTACGGTGGTCAGGTCGATTTGGGAAAGGCGCAATATGTGGGCATCGGCGCCTATACCACTGCGGTTTTGCTCATTCGATGGAACATTCCTTTTTGGTTTTCCATGCCGCTGGGCGTGTGTTTGGCCATGGCCTGGTCATTTATTATCGGCTATCCCCTGTTTCGATTAAAAGGACATTATTTCGCTATTGCCACCATTGCAACGTCACTGGTGCTCATGGACCTGTTTTCGGTCTGGGAATTTGTCGGAGCGGCGCGGGGTCTTGAGATTTCACCCATTAAATACCACTATCCGGATTTCTGGCGCCTGATTTTCAAAAAAGACATCTATTATTATTATGTGATCTTGGGTTTCTTTTTCGTTGGCATTTTATATGTCAATGGGTTCAGAAGGTCGCGACTGGGATTTCAGCTTCGATCGATTCGGGACAATGAAGAAATGGCCAGTTCCCTGGGAATTAATGTTCACTGGGCGAAAATAAAGACATATGCCATTGCTACGGCATTTGTCAGCGTTGTGGGATCCTTTCACGCATGTTATATCAAAAATATCGAACCCCAGGATACCATGGGGCTGGATCTCTCCATTCTCATTGCACTCATGGCCATGCTCGGCGGGGCAGGTTCATTGTGGGGACCCATCATCGGCGCGGCGGTTCTGATACCGCTCAAGAGTTATCTAAAGGCATGGCTGGGTGGCGCCGCCGGCCTGGCAGGGATCGATTTGGTGATCTATGCGGTTATCATCATGCTGATTTCTGCATTGGAACCCCGGGGAATCTGGGGCATTGTGGAAAAGGTTCGACGGAGAAGGTGGCAATAATGGCACTGCTGGAAGTCTTAAATCTGACGAAAACCTTCGGCGGCTTGAGCGCCAACCAGGATATCTCTTTTTCCGTTCAAGAGGGAGAACTTGTGGGGATCATCGGTCCCAACGGCGCGGGCAAGACCACGCTTTTCAATTGCATATCCGGTTTTTACCCGGTGAGCTCCGGCAAGGTCATTTTCAACGGGAAAAATATTACGGCGCTCAAAGCACATGAAACAGCCCGGAGGGGTTTGGCGAGAACATTTCAGATCTATGCCGCTTCCGGGGACCTAACCGTCATAGAGAACGTGATGGTGGGTTGTTTCATGCGCACCCGTTCGAGAAGCAAGGCCCAGGCAGCGGCGGAAGAGATATTGAACGAGTTCAACCTGACCGGTATAGGGGATGTTTTCGTGGGTGAGCTTCCGGTGGCAGTGCAAAAGCGGGTGACCATGGCTACGGCGCTCGGCTCCGGCCCCCGATTACTGCTTCTCGACGAAGTGGCGGCTGGCCTGACTCCCAATGAAATCGAAGAGATCATGGCCAATATCCGGCATATCCACTCTCATCTGGGCATTGCCGTCATGCTCATCGAGCATGTGATGGAGCTCGTGATGAAGGTGAGCGATCGCGTGATGGTTTTGGATTACGGCCGGAAGATCGCCGACGGCCCGCCGCGGACGGTTGCGAAAGATCCTGAAGTCATCAAAGCCTATCTGGGGGAACGGTTTGTTCGAGAACATCAAGAGATGCTTTAAATTTGAATACCCCGCAGCTTGCTGCGGGGATAGGAATTTTAGCCTTTCGCCAACTTAGCGGCATAGCCGCGTTTCATAAAATCGTGATACGATTTTATTTGGGGGTTGTTGACATTACCATGACCGAACCCATTCTGGATATCCGGGACATCAGGGTCCGGTATGCCGGGCTTCCGGTGATCCACGGACTTTCCCTGACCGTCGGTCAGGGGGAAACGGTCTGCGTGGTGGGATCCAACGGTGCCGGTAAGTCAACGCTGCTCAGAGCAATTATGGCGACCCAGCGGACCTTCGAAGGAGAAATCCTCTTCAAGGGAAAAGCGATTCATGGGTTAAAGACCGAGGATATCGTCAGACTCGGTATCATCTATGTTCCCGAAGAAAAAATGTTGTTCGGTCCGCTCTCCGTAGAAGAAAATCTTATGCTGGGTGCCTATGTTGTCCAGGACAAACAGCGGATTCAACAGAATCTCGACTTTGTTTATTCCCTTTTCCCGCGTCTTGAAGAACGGCGACGTCAGGCGGCTTCGACCCTGTCCGGCGGGGAACAGCAAATGGTTGCCATCGGCCGCGGGCTGATGTCGAATCCCGAAATGCTGATGCTCGATGAACCTTCTCTGGGGCTGGCACCGATACTGGTGGACGAGGTGCTGGATACGGTGGGCCGGCTCAAAAAAGAAGGGATGACCATTTTGCTGGTCGAACAAAATGTTCGTGAGGCCCTTGTACTTGCAGACCGGGGCTATGTCATTCAAACCGGAAAAATTGTGGCCCAAGGTTCGGGGAAAGAACTTCTCGACAGCGACCTTTTCCGATCGGCGTTTTTGGGGATCTAACTAGTGTCCATCCATAAATGAGGGTTTTTGTTCAAGATCAAGGCATGCGAAAAAAATAACCGCAGGCATATAGCTGATATTCCGAGGATTATTTTTTGAGCATAACGCAGAGGTTGGGCAAAAAGACCATTTATGGATGGACACTTACTAAATTCAATTCAACGCGGGGTGTTTTCAATGATTATCGGTGTGGATACCGGCGGGACATTTACCGATTTCGTATACAAAGACGGCGGTCGATGGGGGATTTATAAAGTCCTCTCGACCCCGGAAAACCCGGCCCGGGCGGTTCTTGGAGGGCTGAACCATCTTGCCCGGGGAAAAGACGGGTCTTCGCTAAAAGGGCGTCCAACTGGAAGGAAGATCGTACACGGTTCGACGGTGGCCACCAATGCCATTCTCGAAAGAGACGGCGCAAGATGCGCCCTGATCACCAATAAGGGATTTGAAGACATCATCGAGATCGGACGACAGAATCGCAGCCGACTCTATGATCTGGCCTATCGAAAGGCACCCCACATCATTCCTTTGGAATTGAGATTCGGACTTGACGGCCGAATGCGCCAGACCGGTGAGGAACTCGTTTCGCTGGATATGGACACTGCCCGAGACCTTGGCCGGCGCCTCAAGGAACTGGACGTCGAATCCGTGGCCGTGTGCTTTCTTTTTTCATACGTGAATCCGTTGCATGAAAAAAAGATACAAGAGTTGCTCGAACCGTCCGGCTTCCAGATATCCTTGTCCCATGAGATCCTTGCCGAGTTCAGAGAATTCGAAAGAACATCCACCACTGTGATCAATGCCTATGTGTCGCCCAAGATGAAACGGTATATCCGATACCTCATCGAGAACCTGGTCCCGGGGGACACCTTGGGGATTATGCAGTCCAACGGCGGCAGCATTTCGGTTGAGACCGCCATGAAAGAATCGGTGAGAACCATTCTTTCCGGACCTGCCGGCGGGGCGGTGGGGGCCTATGAAATCGGCAAGATGACCGGACACAACACTTTGATTACCTTTGATATGGGCGGGACATCCACCGATGTCTCATTGATCGAAAACGATCTGTCTTTGACCCTGGAGTCCGGCATCTCCGGATATCCTGTAAAAGTGCCGATGATCGATATTCATACGGTGGGAGCCGGCGGCGGTTCCATTGCGAGGCTGGATAAAGCCGGGGCCCTCAAGGTGGGACCGGAGAGCGCAGGCGCCGATCCCGGTCCCATCTGTTACGGCAAAGGAGAGCGCATTACCGTCACCGATGCCAATCTTTTTCTGGGAAGATTGGTTCCCGAGCATTTTCTCGGTGGAAAAATGGCATTGAAGCCGGAACGCCTGGCAATTTATTTCGATGAAATGGTCAAAAACACACAACTTACCCCCCAGGAAGCGGCCGAAGGGATCCTCGATGTGGCCAATGCCGCCATGGAACGGGCCATCCGGGTGATTTCCGTGGAGCGGGGATATGACCCCAGGGAATTTACGCTCTTTTCATTCGGCGGTGCGGGTGGAATGCATGCTGCGTTTTTGGCAAGACTTCTGAATATACCCAAGGTGCTGTTTCCTCAAAATCCCGGTATTCTTTCCGCCATCGGCATGCTGATGGCCGACGTGATCAAGGACTATTCTTTGACGGTGATGCAGAATCAGGCGGATGTCACTTTTTCGACCTTGTCCGGAATGTTTGGCGGCATCGAGCGCAAAGGAACAAAAGACCTTCGGGCCGAGGGAATTTCGGGAGATGGAATCCTTCTCGAAAGATATCTCGACATGCGTTATCAGGGCCAATCCTATGAAATTATCGTTCCCTTTGACAGGGATTATGTCGAAAGATTCCATGATCTTCACGAAAAAACATATGGATACCGGAATGAAGACAAGGCCATCGAGATCGTAAATATACGGCTTCGGGCAAGGGGGGTGCCGGAAAAACCCGAATTCAAAAAGTCGGAAAAGTTTAAAAAAAAGCCTCCCCCTGATGCATTTCTAGGAGAGCGAGAAGCGGTATTTGATCATCGGCGGCTGGCCACAAAAATTATCGCCAGAGATAAGCTGCAAAGCGGAAACCGAATCAAGGGACCGGCGATAGTGGTGGAATATTCTTCAACCCTGGTCATTCCGCCGTTTGCTTGGGCACATGTGGATGGATACGGCAATATTGTCATGGAAATTGCAACGGAATGACCGAAGAAGGTGAAGTGATGGAAGGAAAAATAATGGAATAATGGAATACTGAGCTTTGATTATAAGTGAAACGAGTTGGTTTGATGGTTTTGTTAATGTAAAACATAAAGGATAGAGGTGTGCATGGAAGTCAATCCGATACTTTTAGAAGTGTTTAAAAATCGATTCGCATCCATCTCCGAAGAGATGGGAGTCACCCTGACGCGGACGGCTTTTTCACCCAATATAAAAGAACGGCGCGACCTTTCGTGTGCCGTATTTGATCGGTTTGGGGATATGATTGCCCAGGCGGCGCACATCCCCGTGCACTTGGGGTCCATGCCCATGTCGGTCAAGGCGGCCATTGAGAGCGTCACATGGGAAAAAGGGGACATGGTAATTTTAAACGATCCCTTTAAGGGAGGAACGCATCTTCCCGATATTACATTAGTATCACCTGTATTTTCTACCCATAAAACCCCTGTGTTTTTCGTTGCCAACCGGGCCCATCATGCGGACGTGGGCGGCATGAGTTCCGGATCCATGCCGCTTTCCACATCGATATTTCAAGAAGGCCTGATCATTCCGGCCTTGAAATTGGTGGAAAAAGAAACCATCGATAAAAAAATCATGAGTTTTTTGCTTAACAACGTTCGAACCCCGACGGAGCGGGAAGGGGATTTTAGCGCCCAGATCATGGCCAATATTACCGGTGTGCGAAGAACCGAAGAGCTTATTAAAAAGTACGGGCTTGAAAAAACCCGGTTTTATGCCGGCGCCCTGATGGATTATGCCGAGCATCTCACGAGGGCGACCATCCGGGAAATTCCGGACGGCGTTTACACATTCGAAGACGTAATGGATGACGACGGTATATCGGATCAGACCATCCAACTGCATGTTAAAATAACCATTGAAGATGATTCGGCAGTCCTTGATTTCAAAGAATGCGCCCCCCAGGTCAAAGGAAGCATCAATGCGGTTTATGCCATTACCCTTTCGGCGGTCCTGTATGTTTTCCGTTCCCTGGTGGCCCAAAATATACCGACCAATGCCGGATGTTTAAGGCCCATAAAAGTGGTAACCCGGAATGGAACCGTCGTGGATGCCTGTTTCCCGGCGGCCGTTGCGGGCGGGAATGTGGAAATGTCCCAAAGGATTGTGGATCTGGTACTGGGCGCCCTTTCCCATGCGGTTCCGGATAAGATTCCCGCCGCCGGACAGGGAACCATGAACAACGTGACCATCGGCGGCATCGATCCGCGAAACAACCGTCCCTTTGCCTATTACGAGACCATCGCCGGCGGCCTCGGTGCATCTTCCGAAGGTGAAGGAGAGAGCGCCGTTCATTGTCACATGACCAATACCATGAACACGCCGGTGGAAGCTTTAGAATACAGTTATCCTTTTCTGGTCACCGAGTATTCCATCCGGCGCGGAACCGGAGGGGGCGGACGATTCAGGGGCGGGGACGGCATTGTTCGGGAAATCGAATTGCTGACGGATGCCGAAGTGACGGTGCTGTCCGAAAGAAGAAAGGTCCCGCCATACGGGCTTTTCGGCGGGAAACCGGGTGCCGTGGGGAAAAACATCATTTTCAGAGGCAACAACCGGGAACAAAGAGGCGGGAAATTTTCCGCTATGCTCCACAAGGGAGATCGGCTTCGCATCGAGACGCCGGGCGGCGGCGGATACGGCAGACCCGAACCGGATGCGCCTTGAATTCGGTTTTCTTGATCTTTGACAGGGTATCGGGTAATGATTAACATTAAGCAGTTCACTTGTATCCTTATCTGTTTTGATAACCAACGCCAGCCCGTATGTATAAATTATTGGATTGGACGTACGATTCATAATAGATGGAGAAAGAAAATGAAAAAATATTTTCACATGTTCTTAATGTTAATGTTAATCACTCTGCTGACTTCCAGTTGTGCCACAGTGTTTAAGAATTATGGCTATACCAAGATACTTCCCCGCACCGGAGGAAAGGTAACCATTCAGGATTTGATCGATAAGTGGCATGATTACAACATTTTATATGCCGGGTACGACGTTCGATTGCCTTTGGGCGTTTTGTTCAATCCAAAGAACGGCGACACCAGCCTGGTCGGGGACTTATGGAAGCCGGTTCCAGATAAAAAAACCCTCATCGAAGTTACCCAGTGGATTTATCCTTACACACAGTTTGAGCCCCGTCTTTATGAAATATTTGGGCCGAACGGGAGGTTTTACGGCTATTTGTATTATTCATACGGGCCCGCAGTCTTTAAAAAGATCGGTGAAAATAAAATGTATGTGTTGAATCTTGAGCTGCCTAATGATCATGATGGGGGAGAGGAAATGAGATGAATGCCCGCTGCCGTCGGCTCAAATTCATCATTCAACGGCGTGTTGCTTTTGAAACGTTTCTTTTGTCAAAAAGGCACAGATCAGCGCAAAGACAGCGGCGCAGAGGAGTATATAAATAAGCATCGAGTAAGCTTCAAGCGAGTACCCGCCGGCGTCGGATTTGGGATACGCATCCAGCACCCGGCCCAAAAAGGGCATAAAGACGGCACCTCCCAAAAACGGAAAGAGATTGACCATACCCGTTGACGTGCCGGCGATCTCCACGGGAAAAAGTTCCTTGACAGTTGTAAACCCAACAATAACCACGGATGATGCGCATATCGAGAAAATGAAAAACAGGATGTACAGCGCGAAGTGGGGAAGGCCTGACGGATAAATGCTGAGAAATGCAAATTCGGCGGCAAGTATCAAATTACACAGAATGAGGGGCTTCTTTCGACTTTTCATAATCTTGTCCGACAACAACCCCAAAGGAGGGCTGCCGACGATCATTCCCCACGCGATCATGCCGAGCACGGCACCGGCCTGTGCCCGGGTCATGCCGTAAACATGCATCAGGTAGGGGCCGCCCCACAAGGCCCCAAAACCGAAAAATATTCCGCAATCAAAGAAAAACCATATCGCCACCGGCCAGAAGTATTTTTCGCAAAAAACCCGGCGGGCCCCTTCCAGAAGCGGTATCTGTTTTATCGGCCGGGCCTGTCGTTCCCTGTTGTCATCCATCGCCTCGATAGGCGGCCACCCTTTATCCTCGGGTCGATCCCTGACAATAATCCACACCAGCCCTACGATAATAAAGGTACAGCCGCCGATCAGCTCAAAGGAGACGCGCCATCCGAGAAACACCGTCATCAAGGCAAGAAACCACGTGGCCGCCAATACGCCGATGCCTCCCACGGCGTTTAAAACACCGGTCATGAAGGCAAACTCATGGGGGTGAAACCAGCGGGACAGGATTTTCATGGTGGGGATGAAAACCATGGAAACACCAAATCCCACCAACACCCTTCCCAAAAAGGCAATCTTTAAGGTTGGCGCAAAACCAAAAATAATGCTTCCAATAGACGCGATGATCAGGAAAAACGTCACGGATTTGCGGGGGCCCAATGAATCTGACAGCAGACCGGCGGGAAACTGCATAGCGGCATAACAGTAAAAATATATCGACCCTAAAAAGCCCATGACACCGGCGGAAGTTCGGAAATCTTTGATGAGATCGTTCGCGACCACGGAAAGGGAGAGGCGATGAAAATACACAAAAAAATAGGCCAGGCTCAGCACGATGAAAATCAGCCATCTGAATCGCAGCATTTTACCTGCAAGAAGTTGGTTTATCCTGTCCATATGTATAGTTTCTTGCTGTATTTCAATAATTAAGGAACTTCCAACAAACCAAATCCCGTTCGGTGGTAATAAAATCCAGGTAGTCTGACTTTTTACGCTGTTTTTTGCCGCTTGGCCATCTCCTCTGACTTGAGATCTTTTTTCAGGATTTTGCCGACATTTGTTTTTGGCAGTTCATTTCTGAATTCAATTTCGGTCGGCAGCTTGAATGTTGCCATTTTACCTTTGCAGTATTCGATCAGTTCTTCCGAAGTGGCGGACCGGCCTTCTTTCAGTGTTACGAACACCTTGACGGATTCTCCGCGGGTGGGATGGGGAATTCCGATGGCGGCAGCTTCCTGAACTTTGGGATGTTCGTAAAATACTTCTTCGATATCACGCGGATACACATTCAGTCCGCCGGATAAGATCATATCTTTTTTTCTGTCGACGATATAGAAGTATCCTTCTTCATCCATTTTAGCGATATCTCCGGTGTGAAGCCAACCATCCGTCAGCGTGGCGGCTGTCTCTCCGGTCTTGTTCCAGTATCCTTTCATGACCTGCGGGCCTTTGACAAGGAGTTCTCCAGACTCGCCGACAGGCAGATCCGAGACGCCGTCGTTGAGATCCACGATACGGCACTCTGTGTCCGGAATGGGGATGCCGATACTCCCGACCTTTCGTTTGCCGCCGGCAAAGGGATTGACGTGTGTTACCGGCGATGATTCGGTGAGGCCGTATCCTTCCACAATGACCGCGCCGGTTTTGTTCTCAAAATCCCGCAGCACTTCCACCGGGAGCGGGGCGCTTCCGGAAAAACATCCTTTGATGGACGTCAAGTCGATTTTGTCGATATACGGATGATTCAATATTCCGATATACATGGTCGGGACCAGCGGTGCAAATGTCGGCCTGAATTTTTGAATGGCTCTAATCAGCGGCTCCGGTTGAGGCTTTGGAACAAGGATGTCCCCCCATCCCATATAGACGGCCAGATTCATAGCCGTGGTCAGGCCGAACACATGAAAAAAAGGAAGGGCCCCCAACATGATTTCATCGCTCCCGAAAGCCGGGAACCATGCGGCGATCTGCTGGACCTGTTTGCTGAGATTGCCGTGGGTCAGCATCACACCTTTGGATATGCCGGTGGTGCCACCGGTGTACTGGTACATGGCAACATCGTCAAACGACAATTCAACCGCCGGAGGGGGTGTTACATTTCGGGCCAGAATGTCTTTCCATTTGTAGACATTTTCGGCAGGCTTTACATCTGCGGCAAGGTTTTTCTTTTTAGCAACCAGCGGAAACAGCAGGTTCTTTGGAAAGGGCAGATAATCGCCGATGGAGGTATAGATGATCTGCCTGACCTGTGTTTTGGATCTCAGGTCGATCATGCGATTTCCCAAAAGATCCAGGGTTACCAATATGCCGGCACCGGAATCATTGAACTGGTGTTCAAGCTCCCGATCCGAATACAAAGGATTATTCATCACCGCGATGCCGCCGATCCTTAATATGGCAAAGTAAGCAGCAACGCAGGGGATGATGTTGGGCAGAAGGATGGCCACGCTGTCGCCTTTTTGAATGCCAAAGGACTTCAAAGCCGCTGCAAAACGATTCACCATTTCATCGAGGGCCTGATAAGTCAATTTATACCCTTCAAAAAGAAGGGCGTGTTTATTGGGAAATTTGCGGGCGGTTCTTTTGAGTATATCCGGAAGACATACTTCCTGATAAGTGATCCTTTCCGGGACGCCTTTTTCATAGCTGGCCAACCAGGGTTTGTCGCCATGTGTAATTTCCGTTGTCATCGGACCCCCTTATGGGTTTTGGTATAAATGTCGCGGATAAACGTTTGGTGCTGAATACCAAAAACTGGGTGCGTAAGATGTGTTACGAATTCACCGAGGTTGAAGATTTCATAAATTTTGCGATGTTAACGCGCCAGTTCCAATTTAATCGGTTCTATCTGTTAGGATGAAAAAGGATATTTGTCAAGAAAGCTTGTAATTCATGTCATAGTGTTATACCAAAATAAATTTGGAACCAGACGAGAAATTGAACTTTTTCTTGACAGTGTCAAGGGGCGTTTGTTAAAAAATGAATGAACGTTCATTCATAAAATCATTGCCTGATTGTATCGGAGAAAAGGAGTTAAAAACGTAAAGAATGGAACCTGTTTTGATATCACCGGCCAAGGCTTTTGTTTTCGGAATCCCCACGGTTATATTCTCTTTGATCATCCCTCTGGCGGGTGTGGCGGTTTTTACCTATATCATCGCCCTTCGCCTCAAACCCATGGTCAAGGCGCAGCCGGATTTCCGGTTTGATCGTCTTTGGACCCGATTCGTTCGGATGATTAAGTATGCCCTCGGGCAATACCGGCATCCAAGGTATTTGGATGCGGGCATCATTCATATTACGCTGTTTGCGGGTTTCGTTATCCTGGCCCTGCGATCCATCACCCTCGTGCTGCTCGGCATTTCAGACGGTTATGTCCTGCCGGGGATGGGCGGAGCCGCCGGCCAAGTGTATATGGTACTCAAGGATATTGCAGGAACATTCGTCCTGATCGCCTGCGTCGCGGCATTGTATCGCCGGCTCGTGATTAAGCCGAAACGTTACGCGGTCCCGTCGAAATATGGTAAAGAGCATACCTGGGAAGCCGTTCTGGTGCTGCTGTTGATCACAGGCCTGGTCACCTGCGATATGGCCTTTGAAGGCAGCGAAATTGCGGCGCAGATGCAAAAAGGGCTGGGGACGGGAGTACTCGTTCCCATGACCGGAACCTGGGCGGCCGCCCATATGTTGACCCTGTCGTCGATGAATATGCTGCAGCACATTCACATCGCCGCCTATTTTTCCCATGAACTGATTTTTTTCTTTTTCTTGTGTTTTTTGCCCCTGGGCAAGCATTTTCACGTTATTACATCCTTTCCGAACGTGTTTTTATCGAAGCTGGACAAAGGCACCGTCAAACCGGTGCGATGGGGGGTTACCGAAGACGCCCTGGATGACCTGGAGTCATTCGGCGTCAAACAGTACGAAGATTTTACCTGGAAACATATTCTGGATTTTTATTCCTGTGTCGATTGCGGAAGGTGTTCGGACAACTGTCCGGCCAATACCGTGGGACGCCCGCTTTCTCCGCGGTTCATTTCCGTGAAATGCCGCAACTATTCGTTCAATAAATATCCCCTCAGAAAAGAACCGGTGGATGTGAATCCGTTTATCGGAAATGTTCTGGAAGAAGATGAGATCTGGTCGTGTACCACCTGCGGCGCTTGCGAACAGGAGTGTCCGGTTTTAATTGAATATATCGATAAAATCGTCGACGTAAGACGCGGATTGGTGGACGAAGGCATGGTGCCGCAATCCTTGCAAAAGCCGCTGGGCGCCCTTGAAAAACGGGGCAATCCTTACGGCAAAATGGAGAAAAAGCGCGCGGACTGGACCCGTGATTTGCCGGAAAACTTCAATATCAAAATCCTGGGCAAAAAAGAGACCGCCGACACCCTCTATTTTGTGGACAGCATCACCTCCTTCGACGACCGGATTCAGGAAATCGGCCGGGCATCGGCAAAAGTTCTTTTCGCCGCAGGTATCGATTTCGGCATACTCGGGCCCGGTGAAAGAGACAGCGGCCATGAGGTCCGCCGATTCGGTGAAGAGATGCTCTTCATGGATTTAAGGGACCGTAACACCGAAGCCATTAACAATGCCGGTGTGGCGCGTATCGTAACGGCGGACCCCCATGCGTTCAATGCGCTGGCACACGATTACAGGGATATTCCACCGGTGGAGCACATCAGCCGAACCATCCTGAAAAGCTTAAAATCAGGTGACCTGCGTTTAAAGCCTGTTGAAAATTCAGGAAAGATCTATACGTATCATGACCCGTGCTACCTTGGCCGGCACAACAACCTTTACGATGATCCCCGGGAAGTCATCGACGCGATCCCCGGTATTCACCGGGTGGAAATGATTGGAAGATGCAGGGACCGATCGTTTTGCTGCGGCGGCGGCGGGCTGATGCTGTTTTACGAACCCATCGAGGAAAAAAGGATGGGCCAGGTCAGGGTTGAAATGGCCAAGGCCGCCGGTGCAAACGTGATCGTTACAGCCTGTCCGTTTTGCATGGTCAATATTGAAGATGCCATTAAGACCAGCGGCCTGGAAGGGGAGATGGAGGCGATTGATCTGGTTGAACTTGTTGAAAGGCATCTGGTATAATTTATGATTGATGACGCGCAGCGCAGGCGCTTGCGCCGCGTGTTGTCGATGTAAGGTAGCAAATTCGGTTAAGAAGTAACTGATGGGTCGGGATGTCATGAAAACAGGCGCTCCATGGATAATCTTTTTTTTAAACCGCATGAACTCGCGGCAAGGGTTCGTAAAGAAAGAACAGGATATTGTCTTTGAAATATCAAGATGTTAAATCTAATAACTTAAATTCTCTTAAAGATAAAATTCCGGAATGCGCCTGTTCTTTCTCAACGATCCCTAAGCCACTCAAACAGCATCCGATTTAAAAAAAAGATTATCCATTCCGCTATTTATAAGGATTTAGAAAAAAAACGCCCCGAGGGCTCAAGCAACTATTCATATTGGAGGGACATTATGGAAATTTTGGTGTGCATCAAGCGGGTTCCGGACACTTCGGAAAACGAGATTGAGGTGAACAGGGACGGGACGGATATCGAACGGGATGACCTGGTATATTCCGTCAACGA
>JAJDND010000118.1 GCA_022340885.1 Desulfobacterales bacterium
CTTAGACTTGGAATGATGGAATCTAAGATTTTAACATTAGAAGATCTGATGGTTGCCTTAAAGCACCTTCGGGTATCCGGGAAACGGATTGTTTTTACCAATGGATGCTTCGATATTCTGCATGTCGGGCATGTGAGGTACCTTGGCGAAGCCAGAGCAAAAGGTGATGTTCTGGTTCTGGGATTGAATTCCGATGCATCTGTAAAATCAATAAAATCCGACAACAGGCCCGTCGTGAGCCAGGATCAACGCGCAGAAGTTTTAGCGGGCCTGGCATGTGTGGATTACATTACGATATTTGATGAGGCCGACCCTTTGTCGCTGATACAAGCCATTAAACCGGACATCCTCGTAAAAGGTGCCGACTGGGAAGAGACAAATATTATCGGATCGGATGTGGTCAAAGCCTATGGGGGAAAAGTCGTCCGAATTAAACTGGTCCCCGGTATCTCAACGTCCAGTATAATCCAGAGGATTCTGAAACTCTATGGAAAGGGAACCGCGTATGAACGCGAATAGACACAAATAAAGAACGGGTTAATCGGTTCAAGGTTCACGGTTCAGGGTTTACCAATGAGATGAGATAGAACATTTTTACAACCCTGAACGTTGAACGCAGAACCTGGAACTTTTAAAAGAGAAATGTCTATGTTTATCAGCGTTCATCCACGGTTATTTATTTTTTTAAAAATGGAATTTAGCGATGATCGTGAAGCGGGAAAACGGGGTCTTTTATTTGGAGTTTCCTAAGCTGGCTGGCTTTTCTGGGATTCTGCATGGAATTTTTACCAGGGGAAACGGAAAAAGCAAAGGGCCTTATAAAAGTTTGAATGTCGGTTTAGGTGTCGGAGACGATCACCGGACCGTTTTGGAAAACAGAAAAATTATATCCCGGTGTATCAATGCAGAGGACCTGGTTTTTCTGAACCAGGTTCACGGCAGACGCATTGTTGCTTTTACAAAAGAAAGTCAATCGTATCAGAGAACAGATGCAGATGATGACCTCGATATAGAATATTCCGAAAATTCTGACTCTTGGAAGGATGATTTTTGCATCGATGCTAAACCCCCATTCAAAGCCGATGCAATGATAACGAATATTCCTCAAAAAATGTTGGTGATTCAGACGGCGGATTGCCAGTCCGTGCTCATTTATGATCCAATTCAACATGTGGCCGCAAATGTTCATGCAGGATGGCGCGGCACCATAGGCGATATTATCGGACGCACCGTAAGGGCAATGGAAAAAGAATTCGGATGTCTTGCGCAAGATATGATTGCGGGAATTGGACCGTCTCTCGGTCCGTGCTGTGCAGAATTCGTCAATTACAAGAAAGAAATCCCCAAGGTATTTTGGAAATACAAACATGATGCCAACCATTTTGATTTCTGGTCCATCAGTCGAGACCAGTTGTGTGACAAAGGCGTATTGGCCGAAAATGTGGATGTCAGCCGGATCTGCACAAAATGTGATCCAGAGCGGTTTTTTTCCTACCGAGGAGAAGGGGCGACCGGAAGATTCGCGAACCTGATCGGCCTGAAATGAATAATGACAATGGACAAAGGAAAAATATTCCAGGAGACAGTTAAGGTATTGTGGAATCGAAGCGTTGGTCCGGGATATTATCGAATCGGATTAACCTGCCACCATGGATATAAAGATGCCAGACCCGGCCAGTTCATTATGCTGAGGTTTCCGGGGCAGATCACGCCATTTTTACGGCGTCCTTATTCCATTCATCAGCTGATTTATGATAATGACCGGGTCGTTGGCATTGAACTCCTTTACAAGGTCGTGGGAGAAGGTACGGAGAAACTATCCGGATGTCAGGTCGATGACGATTTGGATATTCTTGGCCCTTTGGGGAATGGTTTTACCTTTTCCAGTCATTATAAAACCGTCTATCTCGCGGCAGGCGGTATAGGGGTGGCGCCGATGGTTTTTCTGGCGTCTTATTTGAAAACCAAAGGGGTCGATATTGGAAAATCTCTGGTTTTCCTGGGTGGAAGATCAAAGGATGATCTGTTGTGCAGGGATGTATTTTCAGACATCGGAATAAAACTTCAGGTCACCACGGACGACGGAAGTGAGGGAGACCGGTGTTTTATCACCCATCCTCTTGAAATGAAGTCAAAAAATGATCGTCCGGATATCATTTACGCATGCGGCCCTTTGGACATGTTAAAATGTGTTGGGGACATCGCCGAAAAATATCATGTGCCGTGCGAGGTTTCCGTTGAAACAGTGATGGCTTGTGGTATGGGCGCCTGCCTTGGGTGTGCGGTTGAAAAAAAAGAAATGAATAAGGCCTACCTTCATGCCTGTATAGACGGTCCGGTTTTTGATATCCGTACCATTAACCTCTACCTAAGCTGAGCGTTTCAAATTTTTGAAATGGTTAATTTAACAATATTTTTAAGGTATTCTATCATTTTGAATTTCAATAATTTGAAACCATGCGGGATTTCCAATTTCACCACATCTACTGTGTCAGATGTCGTTCCGCATAGACGACTATAGCGAAACAACATCTTCCTTGTATCTGCGGCAAACTTGAAAATCGCTCAACTTAGGTTCTACAATTGATTGAAATTAAGATTTTTTAACAGCTACTGGTTTATGCCACTTCAATGGAATGATGGAATAATGGGATACTGGAATAATGTGTTAAAAACGTATAATTTCAGTGTTTGGATTAAGGTTTTTGGGTTTCATTCTAACTACTTATATTTGGTTTGAAAGTTGTCTTCCCAAGTTTGATCTTTTTGCTTTTTTTGAAGAGATTCAATCAACTTAAGTAATGCATTTTCAACTTTATAGTGGAGTTGATCTATTTGTTCGTATTCATCGTCAGTGATTTGATTGGCTCTTTTGAAACTTACACAGCAGGAATGAAATTCTCCACAAGAACCAAGGGCAATATTTATATTTTTTCGACCCATGATGTGTTTATCTCATAAAATATCATTTTTTTCAATGCGATACAAAAAAGACCCAATATTCCGGTATTCCATTGTTCCATTATTCCAAATATTGGTAGTGTCAGTTTTGTTATGGTTGGTTGCTTGTGCGCCTTCGATCAAAACGCCTGTTGGACCTGACAAGACAGCAGATGCAAAGGCTTTGTATGACCATGGTGAAAAAC
>JAJDND010000131.1 GCA_022340885.1 Desulfobacterales bacterium
TATTCCGTCGCCTTTTAAACAAGATTTTTTCCACTTTAAGACCCAATATTCCCTTATTCCAATATTCCACTATTCCAAGTTGCTGTACAAAAGAAGCCTCCTTCTAAAGCCCGAAAATTTCAATAAGGCAAAGAGGTTTCCATAAACTGTTCTAGAATGCCGACCCCATGGAAAATTCCCAACTGCCGCCTTGTGATTCATCTTCCACACTGTTAAGCCTGTATCCGTATTCGATCCGGATCGGCCCCATGGGAGAAAACCATCTGACACCGAAACCGACGCTATCATTCAGCGTACTCAAGTCAATATTCTCCCCTTCATTATAGACATTTCCCGCGTCAAAAAAGACCAGGCCGACAAGCCCTTGTTTTTTTAGTAAAGGAAAAATATATTCCGCATTAAATTGAACGTATTTGTTGCCTCCGATCGCATTTCCATCTTCATCTACAGCATGTATTGCCCGCCAACCATATCCGCGGACCGAATTGATGCCGCCCAGATAAAATCGTTCATAATCGGGCAAAACCGCACCCGGATTCTGCGAGACCCATCCTGCTTTGCCATGCAGGAAACCGACGGTATCCCAAAAAAGAGACTTATACCACCCGGTCTCAACGACGAGTTTGGTAAAGCCGACATTTCCGCCAAGGCCTGCATATTTGACCATTATGCTGTCTTTTGATCCTTCCGACGGATTAAAAACTCTATTTCTGGAGTCATAGGTTAACCCCACTGTCACACTGCTTGTGATATTGACGCCTTCCAAGTCTTTGATCGATTGTGCGGCATTCTCAGCGATGTTTGAAATATCGGCATCGTCATAATTGTATTGGACGCTCGCCCTTAAAAAGTCATAAACAGGATAACTCAGCCTGAATCCGCCGCCGACGCTTTTCCGGTCATAGGTATCATAGTCGGTGTTCCAGTTATAAAGATCAACTCCCGCCGATAAGGGAATATCAAAGAGCCAGGGCTCCGTGAAACTCAGTTTAAAGAGAGTCGACCTCCCGCCGATCTGCCCTTCCGCTTCCAGTGTCTGCCCGCGTCCAAAGAGATTTCTCTGGGAAACGGACACTGTCCCGAAAACCGCTTCTTCGCTGCTGTATCCTGCGCCAAAAGCCATGGTGCCGGTCGGCTTTTCGGTAACATCTATCTTCAATATCATCTTATCATCGGCACTCCCTTTGGCGGTATTGACTTTTATGTCTTCAAAATAATCGAGCCGGTAAAGGTTTCGAACACTTCGTTTCAGCTCTTTGCCGCTGTATAGTTCCTGTTCATAAACCTGAAGCTCCCGCCGAATTACCTTGTCTCTCGTTTTCGTATTCCCCGCGATAATAATTTTTTCAAAATAGACCTGCTTGCCCTTGTGGATGACATAGGTGATATTTACCTTCAACTGTTTAAGGTCTTTATCAATAGTTGGAGATATATCGGCATAGGCATATCCTTCATCGGAATACAGATCGGTAAGCGCCAAAACGTCATCACGCACGATCTCCCGATTGTAATAGGTCTCGTGCGTAATTTTGAGACGCTTCATAAGGTCATCTTTGGGTAAAACCAGATCTCCCTTGATGTCCACCTTCCCGACCTTGAACTGCGGGCCTTCGTCGATCTTTATGGTGATATAAATCCAGTTTCCCTTATATTTAATTTGTGGTTCTCCTACCCTGGCCTGTATGTATCCATGATTATAATAAAATGCCGACAATTTGGAGATATCCTGGTCAAGGTCCTCCTTTTTCAAATCCCCGGACGAGGTCAGCCAGGAAAAAAAGCCTTTTTCAGAAGTTTTCATTATTTTTTTTAATTGGTCGTCCGAGTAAGCGTTGTTCCCTTCAAATTTTATGCTTTTGATCAAAACCTTATTGCCTTCATCGATATCGAACTCCAGATCAGCCTGGTTATGCTTCAAATGATGAATATGATAGGTCACTTTCACATTATGATAATTTTTTTCCTTATAAAGTTCTTCTATTCGGGCAACATTGCTGCGGATTTTAAAGGTATTCAAAATCGAGCCGGTTTTGATGGTCAGATTTTCCTTGATTTTTTCATCCTTGAATACTTTATTCCCTTTAAGCTGGATGACCCGGATTGTCGGTTTTTCCTTAACATTGAAAATGATTTTCTTCCCTTCGGGCGTATTTTCCGCTTCGATTCTTATATCATCAAAATACCCCATTGCATACACTGCTTTCAAGTCTTCGGACAGGAGCTTCGGGATATAGATGTCGCCGGGCTTGGTTTTGATAACCCTTTTTATAGCATCGGATTCTATTCGTTTGTTGCCGGTAATTTCCACGCTCACGATCTTTTCCCGCTTAAAAAGCTTCATTCCGATATTGCTTGCAAGCTGTTTCGCGATTCCGGGTAAATTTTCCATGCCCTGGCCTTCTTTGATAAAAATTTGCGGAGGGCCTTTTTTGTGCGCGTTGATCATTTTCACATCGAGGCTGAATTTTTGCCCGATCAAGGTTAAACTTCCCCAGACTACATATTCAGCGCCCTTACTGACGCCAAGTGTCCGGATTTTTTCATGACTTTGAATTACTTCCTTCAAAGCCGCTTCAGAAGTAATCCCCGATGCCACAGTAACGGCACCTTCTTCCCGGATATACCCTTGAAAGACATTCAAGATTTCGTTCTGCAGAGATGGAAGTTTTTCACTTGAATGAATATCAAAGGGCAGAACCATCACCTTAACGCTGCCGGCAGATCGGGCAATATTCGGTAAAAACAATAGTATCGCCAAGAAAATCAAGCTCAGGTGTCTATAAATTAAAGTTTTCAATACCTAAATTCTCGATCCTATCTTTATGACTCCTTCAATGACATCAGTTTGCCGTCCACAATGGTCATGATACGCGACATATAGGATGCAAGCTCCGTATTGTGAGTGACCACGACCAAGGTCATATTCAACTCGTGATTCAACTCCAAAAACAGCTGATGGATATATTCGCTGTTTTTTTTGTCAAGATTGCCGGTAGGTTCGTCGGCCAATAGAATTTCAGGTTTGAGCACCAAGCTCCTGGCAAGGGCCACCCGCTGCTGCTCGCCTCCGGAAAGCGTTGCGATTCTGAAATTCAATCGGTCTTTGAGACCGACCCTGACGAGCATCGCTTCGGAAAACGCTCTTGCTTTATTTTTACTCTGTCCGCTGATCAGTGCCGGCATCATCGTATTTTCAAGTGCCGAAAATTCTGGGAGCAAGTAATGGAACTGAAATACAAATCCTACGGTTTTATTACGAAATCGAGCAAGCCGGGTTTGATCGAAAAGAAAAATATCCTCCCCTTTAAAATAATAGGTCCCGCTGTCGGGGCGATCCAGAGCGCCAAGAATATGGAGCAGTGTCGATTTTCCGATTCCCGAAGCGCCGACGATCGCCAGCGTCTCTCCGGCATTTAAATCAATATTCACGCCTTTTAGGATGTCGATTCGTGCATTGCTGTTATCAAAACCCTTGTATAGTTCTCTAATGGACAGAAAACGATCCCTAAAAGCGTCTTTATCACGGTCTCGAGGGCTACCCATAGCGAATCGCCTCTATGGGGTTGAGTTTTGATGCCTTAATCGCCGGATAGAGCGTTGCAAAAAAACAGATGATCATCGCGGCAGAAGCTATTGTAATAACATCCATGGCTTCAAGCCGCACCGGCAGCGTCGAAATATAATAAACATCACCCGGAAGATGGATGAATTTATATTTTTCCAAAAGCTTGCATAAAGCAAACCCCAAACATACGCCCAGTGTCGTCCCCACGGCGCCGATAATCATGCCCTTAAAGATAAAAATTTTTCTAATACTGCTGTCCATGGCGCCCATCGCCTTTAATATAGCGATATCCTTTGTTTTTCCCATAACCATCATAATCAGTGTGCTGGCAATGTTGAACGCCGCCACCAGGATGATAAGCGCCAGGATAATAAACATTACCGTCTTTTCCAGTTTAAGTGCGGAAAAGAGATTATGGTTCATCTGCATCCAGTCCCTGGCCCAAAACGGGAAGCCTAATTTGGAAACGATCTTATTCTCGATATTCCCCGCATCATATATATCATGGACACGAACTTCGATACCGGTCACCGTGTCTTTCATATGAAGCATTTTCTGGGCATCTTTCAGATCAATATACGCCAGGGACCCGTCATATTCGTACATACCGGATACAAAGATTCCTGCAACCTCGAACCGTTTCATGGACGGCAGGTATCCTATGGGAGACAACATGCCCCGGGTGGATATCAGATATACCGTATCCCCTTCTACGACACCCAGATTGCCGGCAAGTTCTTTACCGAGAATAATTCCCGGAGTCAATGTCTTTGAAGTCTCTTGGCGGTCCATTTGTTTTAAGCGCTGTAATGCGGACTTTTTCAAAATTTTTATGACATCACCGGCGGAGTCCGGATCTATGCCCCTTACTACCGCCCCTGCCACACCGGTTGATGATCGGAGCATGACTTGAGAATAGATGAACGGCGTCGCCGATTTAACCCCATCCATTTCGTCGATTTGTTTTGTGATCTTTTGATATCCGGAAAAAGAACCGCCGTGGCGCATTACGACAATATGGGATTCCACGCCGAGTATCCGTTGTTTGAGATCAGATTCAAAGCCTGCCATGACTGCGATGACGACTATCAGTGCCATTACTCCGACAGTAACGCCGGCAATGGAGAGGAAGGTAATGAGTGAAATGAACGTCTCTTTTTGTTTGGCCCTGAGATAGCGGCCGCCTATAAGATATTCAAACGACATATAAAAATCCTGGTCC
>JAJDND010000137.1 GCA_022340885.1 Desulfobacterales bacterium
TGTCGGAAAACTGGCAAAAGAAATGGTCGGTGATATCGGGTCCGCAGGCGGTCACAGCAGCGCGGCCCGGGCGGAAATTCCCGTCGGAAATATCGATGAAAATCAAAAACAAGACCCCGGGTACAGGAAATTTGTCATAAAACGACTTAAATCAGCCCTGAGGAACTAAGGGCTCACGCAAAAATAATTTCACATTTTCGCATTCCGTCTTCAGGCCATCTTTGCCTGATCCTCAAGCGCCAAATCTTCGAAATAGACCCGCTATTCCTGTGGTTTGGCGGTTTCGGATCGAACAAATCTGACCCAAATTTGAGCGCCAATTCTGTTAAGTTATTTTTGCGCGAGCCCTAAATCGACGGGTGCGTTTCCGATAACTTCACCTCCAATAAGGTTGATGCGTAAAAAGTATGCAGGATCGTTAAAAAATAAGTTCTTTTTGTTTGCAATGCACCAAAGAGCATTATACACTTGAATAGAAGCTGTAAAAGAGTTACAATTTAAAATGTTCAACGGGTCAAAATAACGGCCAGACCATATTTTTTTCTGCGACAAGCCAGATCATTCATTTGAATGACCCGCGCAAGGTTTCAACATCCCCGACAGAAATGATATAAAATTTTAAACACGTCGTCTTTCTTTTCATGGCCCGGGATTATAGATGGCTAGAGAATCTTTTATCCAAGATGGGTACAATAATATTTAAAGAATTTTTCACGTCTTTGGCGGTGGCGCTGGTTTTATTTGTCATTTTTGCACTGTTCACGCGCAGCAGAATCCGGCGCACCGGATCCGTATGGTCTTTCCTCTTCGTGTTGATGGCCACCTGGGCCGGCGGCGTATGGATACGGCCTTTTGGACCGGTGCTGGCGCATGTTCGCTGGCTGCAGTTCTTGGTAGTTGGATTGCTCGCCGTACTTCTGGCCGCGCTGTTTGCACCCCTGAAACCGCCCCGGAATCGCCATGAGACTCTGGAACAGTTGGAAGAGATGCCTCGGCAAAGGCAGCTTGAAAAAATGAGTTTCATCGCTCTTGGCATCGTTTTCTGGATCGTTCTTTGCGTCTTAATCTGGGCGGTCATTGCCAATTATCTACGATGAGATCGTAAGTGATATATAACCAGAATATCCCGGTGCTGCGACGTATGCCGGAGGAATCAGGAAGCGCATGAATCAAAGGAATGCCAAAAATAAATTCACTCCACCATGGCAACGGAACTCTTTTGACTGGAAGACGTTGCTTTGGGTCCTCGTGGTCTGGCTTCTATTTATTTACATGTTCCAGGGTTTAGGAGGCTCGCGGGCCAGCAAAAAAATATCCTACACGCAATTCAAACATGAAGTTCTCCAAAACAAAGTTGCCGAAATCACCATGCGGGGCAACGAAATCAATGGGACATATAAGCAGGCCAAAGGTTCGGAAAAATCGGAAAAAAAGGATAAACCCGAAAAGCCCCGGCGGTCTATTTTTTCGTTTTTACGAAATAAATCGTCCAAGGCACAACATTTTCAGACCATCAAACCGGACCTGCGGGATCCCGAACTGCTGCAGCTTCTTCAAAAACACAAGGTGATAATCAATGCCGAATCTCAAAAAAGCTCCACGTTTTGGACGATCGTTTTTTCTTTTTTGCCGTGGATTTTGATTCTTGTCGTGTTTTTTTACATCAGCAAAAAAATGCAGGAACGGATGATGGGGGGCGGCCGCGGCAAGGGGATTTTCGGATTCGGCCAGTCCAAAGCCAAATTATTTGACAAAAAAAGTATCACTGTAACCTATGATGACGTGGCAGGTCTGGATAATGCCAAAAAAGAGCTCCAGGAAGTTGTGGAATATCTCAAAAACCCCACCAAGTTCAAGAACCTGGGTGCTGAGCTGCCCAGGGGGATCCTGCTGGTGGGCCCCCCGGGAGTCGGTAAAACCTTGATGGCTCAAGCGTCTGCCGGAGAGGCTGATGTCCCTTTTTACAGCATCAGCGGATCTGAATTTATCGAAATGTTTGTGGGGGTGGGTGCCTCCCGCGTGCGTGATATGTTCAAAAAAGCAAAAAAAGACGCTCCCACCATTATTTTCATTGATGAACTGGATTCCATCGGAAGAGCGCGGGGAACCGGTCTGGGAGGCGGTCATGACGAACGCGAACAAACCCTTAACCAGATCCTGGCTGAAATGGACGGCTTCTCGACCCATGAAGCTGTCGTGGTTCTGGCGGCCACCAACCGGCCGGATGTACTCGATCCGGCATTGGTCCGTCCCGGGCGCTTTGACCGCCGTATCACCGTTGACCTTCCCCAGAAGGAGGCGCGCAGGAAAATTCTTAAAATTCATACCCGCAAGGTCCCGTTGTCCGATGATGTCGATTTGGAAATTTTGGCTGAAAGAACAGTGGGGTTGTCCGGAGCAGACTTGAAAAATCTGGTGAACGAAGCCGCTTTGCTGGCAGGTCGAAAGAATAAGGACATCGTGGCAGCCGAAGATTTTGACCGGGCCAGGGACAAGATTCTTATGGGTATCGAGCGTGAGGATGTTATCAGTGACAGCGAAAAAAAAATAATAGCCTATCATGAGGCGGGCCACGCGTTGATGGCTGAGCTCTTGCCGGATGCGGATCCGCTTCAGAAAGTATCCATCATTCCCCGCGGGCGTGCATTGGGGGCGACGGAACAAATTCCGGAGGAGGATCGTTACAATCTGAAGCGCGGCTATCTACTCAGTCGCATCGCCATTATACTGGGCGGTCGAACAGCTGAAAAAATCGTTTTTAACGATGTGTCCACCGGCGCCGGTGACGACCTCAAAAAAGCCACTCAACTGGCACGCCGCATGGTGTGCCAGTGGGGTATGAGCGAAAAATTGGGACCGGTCACCTTTCGTATGGGAGAGCAGCATCCCTTTCTGGGGCGCGAACTGACCGAACCCAGAGACTTCAGCGAATACACAGCGAGGCTGATCGATGAAGAAGTTCATCGAATCATAACGGATATGGAAAAAAAATCTCAAGAGACCCTTTTGGATCACCGGGGAAAGTTGGATGCATTGGCCGAGCAACTGCTAAGACATGAAACGCTGAATAAAGAGGACGTGGATGAGATTTTGAAAGATTCGGTCAAATCTGCCGATTAACGAGGAGGGCGGGATAATTCCGCTCTTGCGAAACCGACATAAAATATGTCTTTTGATGAACAACCAAACAAAAGGAGGTAACACAATGTCTAAAATTGGCGAATTGTATCAAACGGCCGACTGGAAAGCGGAAAAACATGTTCCGGTGATCGATTGTCCCGATAGCGTTGCAGCAGATGAAGTCTTCGAGGTGTCCGTGAGCCTGGGCAAGGAGATCGCGCATCCGAATACCACCGAGCATCATATCCGGTGGGTTCAGATCTATTTCAAACCGGACGGCGATAAATTTTCCTACCAGGTGGGCAATTATGAATTTTCCGCTCATGGCGAATGCGTGGACGGCGCGAACCAGGGTCCGGTGTACACCCATCACTCAGCAACGGCTTCGCTTAAGATTAATAAATCCGGCACCTTATTCGCTACATCCCTGTGCAATATCCACGGTCTTTGGGAAAACTCCAAGGTGATCAGCGTTAAATAACCGCAGAAACATGGGATGCCGGGCGTAACCTTCCGGCCCGGCATTCTATTCCCCCATTCTCTTCAAATGGAGGTTTTAGAGCTTATAAATTGCTTCAATACATTTATGGATAAACTCCAGGACATGATCAGGGCCATTAAAAGGACTGGTTTCTGGATTCAAAATATAAGTTGTTGATTTTGACTTTAAAGTCATATATAGGAGATTCGGATAATTGAATATAGGAGAAAAGCATGGCTCAGTGCGTTCTTCTGAATGCCGACTATACCTTTCTGAATGTGGTGAACTGGAAACGGGCGATGTGCATGATCGCCAAAGGCAAGGTCCAGATTTTAAAGCATTCCGGAAAGATAGTCAGAACTGCGGAAGGTATTGTTATTAAAATCCCGGCCGTCATGCGGCTATTGAAACTTATCCGAAGCCTTTACATCAACCGAGTGCCGTTTAGTAAAAAAAATGTATTCATCAGAGACGGTTTCAGATGCGCTTATTGCGGTAACTTTCATGGGAAGCTTACCATTGACCATATCATTCCAAAATCGAAAGGCGGTAAAACCACCTTTGAAAACTGTGTTTCGTCCTGCAAGCCGTGCAACAACCTTAAGGGGGGGAGGACGCCCTCGGAAGCCCGTATGTACCTCAAAGTTCAAGCATACCAACCGACGATCGCCGAATTTTTAAGACTGAAGGTTAAAAAACTCGGCATCAATGAAGTGCTGAAGGATTTGGGAATATATTAAAGCCGCTTTTCAAAGCACCCCCGATGAATATTGTTTGATCTAAAGCCCGGACTTCGATCTGTTCGGGCTTTTTCGTGGCCGCCGCCGGTTAAAGCTCTCGACGACCGTCTATTTCCTTGACAGAAAAATAATTTGAAAGTACCTTTCAATATTTAACATAAAACCCGGTGTTGGAGGTTATATGGACTATAAAGAGACACTCAATCTCCCGAAGACGAAATTCCCCATGAAAGCCAGTTTGGCCAAGCGTGAGCCCGAACAGTTGAAGTCCTGGGGAGAGGGGATGCTGTATCAAAAGATCAGACAGGCTTCCAAAGGCCGTGAGCCGTTTATTTTACATGACGGTCCGCCTTATGCAAACGGTCATATTCATATCGGTACCGCACTCAATAAAATCCTGAAGGACTTTATCGTTCGATCCCGTCAAATGAACGGTTTTGATGCGGTCTATGTACCGGGTTGGGATTGTCACGGACTGCCTGTTGAACATAATGTTGAAAAAGAACTCGGTGAAAAAAAATTAACCATGGGCCAGGCCGAGATCCGAAGACAATGCCGGACCTACGCTGAGAAATATATCGGTATACAGCGGGAAGAATTCAAACGACTGGGTGTCATGGGGGAATGGGACAATCCGTATTTAACCATGAATTATGCCTACGAAGCGACGATTGCACGTGAGTGTAGTAAATTTGCCATGGAGGGAAGTCTTTTTAGAAGTAAAAAGCCCATATACTGGTGTTGCAGTTGCAAGACGGCCCTGGCCGAGGCAGAAATCGAATATCATGACGAATCATCGCCGTCCATATTTGTAAAATTTTTGCTCTTGGATGATATCAGTAACAAATATCCGAACCTTGCCGGTAAAAAGGTATTTGTGGTGATCTGGACAACGACGCCCTGGACCCTGCCGGCCAATCTCGCCGTTGCCCTTCACCCGGATATCGTCTATAGCGCCGTTGATACAAAAAACGGTGAGGTTTTGATTTTGGCAAAAGAACTGGTTCAAAATTGCATGAAAACCTTCGGAATTTCAGATTTTACCGAGGTTGCAGAGATCAATGCCGCGACCCTCGAACGAAAAGGATGCCGGCATCCGATCTATGATCGCGAATCATTGATTATCCTTGGATCCCATGTAACGCTCGAAGCTGGAACAGGGTGCGTACATACGGCTCCGGGACATGGACGTGAAGATTACGAAGTTGGACTTTTATATGATCTGGATGCATATTCCCCGGTAGATGACCGCGGCTGTTTTACGAAGGAGGCGGAGTATTTCAGCGGACAATTCGTTTTTGACGCCAATTCCGATATCGTTGCCAATTTGGAAAAAAGCGGTGCGTTGATGGCCCAAGGGACCCTGGAACATTCGTATCCCCATTGCTGGCGATGTAAAAAACCGGTTATTTTCCGTGCGACGCCCCAGTGGTTTATATCTATGGATAAAACAGGGCTTAGAAAAAATGCACTTAAAGAAATCGACAAGGTCACATGGATCCCATATTGGGGTAAAGAAAGAATTTACGGCATGATTGAAAATCGTCCGGACTGGTGCGTTTCAAGACAACGGGCATGGGGCGTACCGATTGCCATATTTTATTGTCAAAAATGCGGCACACTGTATTTAAACAAGAACATCGTCAGTCATATCTATCGATTATTTGAAGAGAACGGCGCAGACATATGGTTTGAAAAAAAAGTGGAAGAATTACTTCCTGAAGACGCTGTGTGTGAAACCTGCGGCAATAAAACCTTTGCCAAAGAGGATGATATACTGGATGTCTGGTTCGACTCCGGCGTCAGTCATGCGGCGGTCCTGGAGCAACGCTCGAATCTCAGATGGCCTGCCGATCTTTATCTGGAAGGCAGTGATCAGCACCGGGGCTGGTTTCACAGTTCACTCCTTACAGCTGTCGGGACAAGGGGAAGCGCACCTTATAAATCAGTATTGACACACGGTTTTGTTGTCGATGCCGAAGGCAAAAAAATGTCCAAGTCCCTGGGAAATGTCGTGGCGCCCGAAGAAGTGATTAAACGGCACGGTGCCGAGATTTTACGCTTGTGGGTATCTGCATCGGACTACAGGGATGATATCCGAATCTCCGAAAATATCTTAAAGCAATTGAGCGATGCTTACAGAAGAATCAGAAATACCTGCCGATTTTTGTTGGGCAATCTTTATGATTTCAGCCCTGAAAGGGATTGTATCTCCTATGATATGCTGTTTGAACTGGACCGATTTGCACTTCACAGACTTCAGGAATTGATTCAAAGGACTCGAAGAGCCTATGACACCTATGAATTTCACATTATCTACCATGCGCTTTACAATTACTGCATCGTCGATCTTTCCGCTTTTTATCTGGATATCCTCAAGGACCGTCTCTACACTTCGCCGTCTAAATCCACGGACAGAAGAAGCGCTCAGACCGTTATATATACCATTCTGGACGCCCTTGCCAGGCTGATGGCGCCGATACTCGCGTTTACAGCCGAAGAGATATGGCATTTTATGCCGAGTCAAACACAGAACTCAAAAAGTGTACACCTGACAGCCTTGCCGACGGTCAAGGCGGAATGGAAGAATGAAGAATTGGCGCAAAAATGGAGACAACTCATTAAAGTCCGGGGAGAGGTGACCAAGGCGCTTGAGGAAGCACGGGTAAAAAAAATAATCGGGCATTCTTTGGATGCCGCTATTAGCATTTATGCGGATAATGATATGTATGATATTCTTGAGCCCTATAAGAATGACTTAAAAACGATACTCATTGTTTCAGAGGCATCACTGATCAAAGGCAAAGCAGCTGATGCACCGTTTAAAAGCCCGGATATCGAAGGCCTGTCGATCCGGGTTGAAACGGCACCCGGGGAAAAATGTGAACGGTGCTGGATACGGGATATCTCCGTTGGAGATGGCTCAGAGCAGCCGACGATCTGCAATCGGTGCCGAAATGCACTGAAAACATAGAAAAACCGACTATATTTTAAAAGGATCAAATCGAAGGTGCATTTAAATTTTTTAGATTCGGACGGATCCGGCGCCAAACACGGCAAGTATATAAAGCTGTTGGTTATTTCCGGCCTGGTTTTGATACTCGACCAACTAACAAAACTTTGGATTATAAAAAATCTTCCCTTATATCATTCCATTACCGTGATTCCCGGATTTTTCAACATCACCCATATACTTAACCCGGGTGGCGCTTTCGGATTCTTGGCGCATCAAAATTCGCATTTTCGGAATGTACTTTTTCTTCTGGCTTCGTCCATAGCGATTTGTTTTATTTATTTCTTCTATAATAATGTATCCAAGACACAGCCGCTTCTGGCTTCGGGCCTCGCTTTGATACTCGGAGGCGCCATCGGCAATTTAATTGACAGAATTCGATTCGGAAAGGTCACTGATTTTTTGGATTTTTATATCGGCAACCACCACTGGCCTGCGTTTAATGTGGCTGACAGTGCGATCACGGTCGGCATCACTGTTTTTGTGTTTCATCTTCTTTTTAAAAAATTGT
>JAJDND010000138.1 GCA_022340885.1 Desulfobacterales bacterium
GCGCTCAGGATCACGAACGGTTAGGATGACTTTGGCATCGGGGTAGTGGGCGGCGAGAGCCTTGTAGCTCGAACACGAAGGAAAGTCGACGGTTGACTCGAACCCATCGAATAGGGTGTTCCAGTCAGGCTTGCCATTGGCAGCATCAATCCACTTCTGCCAATGCTCCGGCCCCCGTGGAAGACACTCTACCATGTGGTAGCAAGGGCCTAAGCCAAGTTGTTCTAATGCCGCCTTTAAGCTCATGGTTCCTGTTCGGCCGAAACCTGCGCCGATTACTTTCAATGCCATATTTTATCTCCTGAAGCCGCGTCGGGCCTTTGTGATGTGTTAACTCACGATGATGTGTAACTTCTGAAGTCTATATAATCAACAAATATGCATTGGTGTAGATCTTGTCAATATCTTGGCCTCAGACAATTTAGCGGACATTGTGATGTCCATAAAATTTTAATGCGTTAAACTTTTACCATTTTCAGAACAGCTTATTTGGCAGCTATTTGAATATACAGGCCTTTTATGATTCAAGGAAAAGGTTGACCTTTTGTAAAATATTATTATGTTATAAATGTTCATAGCTGGTCTGAATTTCCTGCGACGCTGGCCTCAAAGCGGGTTTCTCTTGAAGTTCGTTACTCCAGTTTAATCTTTTTCACCTTCACCACTAAACCAATGCATATGTCTGTTTGTTTTCTTAACCATTAAAGAGGTTATCCGATGAGTAAAGAAGAAATGGTCAATTACAATGATTTGAAATCAATCATCATGCTAAAATATCTTAACGATTCGATGTTGGACAAGCTTTCAAGCGTTACCCATATAGAAGCGTATAGATCAGGTGATTACATTTTCAACGAAGGTGAAGATGCCGAGAACCTCTATGCTGTAATAGAGGGTAAGGTGAGGCTCGCGGTCGATAAACAATATCCTGCACAGATATCTATTAGCGACATTACCCGAGGCATGACATTCGGTTTTTCTGCTGCAGTCGATCATGAAAAGAAAACGTATATGGCGTACGCCGAAGCGATTACAGATGTCAAACTTTATAAGTGGGAAGCAGCGGATTTGGAGACATTGTTTAATCAAGATTTTGAAATGGGCTTTTTGTTTATGAAAGAAATTGCTAAGATTATTAAAGATAGACTGCGAATCAGAAATATTCAATTTCTCGATCTATATAAATAACCACTTTTTATTTCTGTTGACTTCGATCTCGAGTGAAAATTCTGTTTTTAATCGCGCCCAAACCATTACCTTCAACTCAAAATTCCAGGAGGTTTTTCATGGCCGATTTATCAGGACGAACAATCATAATTACCGGGGCGAGCCGCGGTATCGGTCGTTGCATGGCGCTCAGGTTTGCCCGTGACGGTGCCAATGTGGTCATCGCTGCAAAGTCAGCTGAACCTCACACCAAGTTAAAGGGCACTATTTACACGGTAGCTAAAGAGGTAGAGGCCGCTGGTGGAACAGCATTGCCGTTTCAGGTTGATGTCCGTTTTGAGGATCAGGTAAGCGCCATGGTAGAAGCTGCCGCGCAAAGATTCAGCCGCATCGATGCACTCGTCAATAACGCCGGCGCCATCAGCCTCACAAATGTAGAGGACACGCCAATTAAACGCTACGACTTGATGCAGAGTATAAATGCCAGGGCAGTATTTCTCTGCTCACAAGCCACACTACCCTACCTAAAGGAATCAAAAAATCCGCACATTCTGAGCCTGGCGCCCCCACTCAATTTGAGCGGGGTTTGGCTGCGCGATCACGCACCATATACACTGTCGAAATATGGCATGACGGTTCTCAGCCTGGGAATGTCTGAGGAGTTCGAGAAATATGGCATCTCAGTCAATTGCCTATGGCCTAAGACCATCATCGCGACTGCCGCTATTGAATTCGCTGTGGGAAGTCTTGACACGTTCAAATATTGCCGCAAGCCTGAGATCATTGCTGATGCAGCTCACGCAATCCTGACCACAGAAGACCGAACGCTTACGGGACAGTGTCTGATCGACGAAGAGTTGCTACGAGAGCGGGGCATTACTGACCTTGATCGTTACGCCTACGATCTAGAGTATGCCGAAAATTTGCAGACGGACCTGTTCATCGACCGGTAAGAGAGGACAAAATAGCCTATGAAAATAATCCCTATCAAATATAATCATTGATTTAAAGTTTTGCATATTTGCAATGAATCCGCTCTCTATAATTGCATTATTGCAATTAACCAACTCCCCCATAAACCGCCTACGAACCATTTTGTCATTAAATATTCTTTTTAAATCAACTTGTTAAATCCATCATAGCTTTTTTTCATTATATGGCATGGAATGTGCTATTAATTAGGTTGGATCTAACCACTACAACTTGTTTCGAAATCCTGTGCTGAACAGAGTATCGACTTCCTTCTCCTACAGAGTTATTACGGTTCTGTATTTATTCCATCTTCGAAAAGCTACTAGAGTTGAATTGTTAAATGTATAGCGCAGCTATCTCTATCGCGATTTTATGGGATACTTCATGCCTCAGGTAATTTTCAGGCAAAGACTATAGAGAAAGGGAACAACAACATTGGGCAAGAATTAAATGAGCAAAACATGGTTCCGATACGAATCGATAAAGGAATGAGGTTAATCATGTATGCACTAATCTATGACGAATTTGACCCTACAAAACGCGAAAAAAAGATAGTTTCTGTACACAAGAATAGAAAGACAGCAGAAAAAGTCCAGGCGAAAAGACGGAAAGAGCTGGGACTAGAATTCCTGGAAGACCATACCCGGATTGTTTGGGTGGAAGACCGGGTTCATACCGGTGATACTATCACGCCGGACCGTTTTGACACCTTTTCACCGGATGAGGAAATCCTAGCGAAAGATTATGACCTCGACTCAGGATACTAGAGATCTCAATTGGGTAGGGTAAAAAGCGTCAACCATTTGAATGGGCGAAAGATAATGCAGGAATCTATAATTCTTTGTCATGAGACATGATTTTGTGTCGTGAAAACAAAAGAGATGATAAAATGCATTTTGCACAATTTAATTCGTCACAAGCATCAATCAAATCAATAAACACTGACAGATATCTAAATGATGTTGAGTTGGCCAAAGATCTTCTTGAAAATGCAAAACTAAACGGCGGAGAACTCAGCTATGCAGATATCGTATTTCATCTGAGGAACTTCTTAAAGATGAAATACTATCCTGTGGCGATTAAGTACTTTTTTTCAGAGGATGAACTATCAGCTTTCAAAAAAAACGTAGAATATAAAACAGCTCTTCGTGCTTATACTTTCTGCCATTATGTAGCTGCATCAAGACAACGTGGAGACATATTGCTCGGCACACGGGAGAAGCTTGGCTGCACAAACGCAAAATACGTAATGGGATGGAAAGAACTGGATATCACTGAAATAAAGAGCCACCTGAAATACACGAAGGACTGGGATCAGGCGGAAAGGTTTGTGAAAAGCAAAAGGCGACTGCCTAAAGGCTTGCTCGCTTTTGCAACATCCCCTCTACATAAGTCGCCTTTCGAGCCGGATGTTGTCCATGGTCTCAGCGATGTCCTTCAGGCTTATCATCTGGGAATTGATTGGTGCGCTGCATATGATACGCATCCCTTTGCAATGAGCATGACTATGAATTCATCGGTATGCCATGGAGCTGTCTGTTGCCAATTGCTCAGAGCACCGAACATCACACCGATGTGCAGCAGTAGTAAAACTGCAGGTAAGACCGAGCAGGGTGAAATCAACTGGGTTTGGCCCGGCGATCAACTCGAACCCACGGTTAGATGGATGTTGGAGCGAACCGTCCGAGATGGCGGTGTGTCCTTCCCTCGGACCGGGGAAACCTATCCCGGCTTTGATATCTGCAAGCTGTGTAGCTTTCTGATGTTCAGTAAACCCAAAGAAAAGAAAAAATAATCCGATATTGACACGAAATAAGTGGGGCTATAGCGAGGCTATTTAATTACCAAAGACAAACTACCAACCTCTTGGTCTTTTAAGCCGGTCTGGTAAGATGGGTGCCACGCATAGCCTAAAAAAGTCTATTGTCGTCCGATGATAATGCGTTTGCCGAGGGAAGGTAAAAACGCTCGGCATAGTCTTTGACCATGCGGTCTGCATTGAAACGCCAACCGAGACCCTGGATCCCGTTTTTAATTCTCTGTATCCAGTGCCGGGGGATCCCGCTTCGGTCCCGATCATAATAGAGCGGAATCACTTCTTCTTCGAGGGTATTATAGAGAAATTCAGCATCCCGCTGATACTGTATATCCGGGTCGTTGTGTATTCCACCACGACCGATGGCAAAACCGTTCTGACCGTTGTATGCCTCATTCCACCAACCATCGAGAACCGAAAGGTTCAGGCCCCCGTTGAGAATAACTTTCTGACCGCTTGTGCCACAAGCTTCCAAGGGTTTGCGTGGGTTGTTCAGCCACACGTCCACCCCTTGGACAAGATGGCGTGCCACGTTATAATCGTAGTTCTCGACAAAAACGATCCGCATTTTATAATCAGGATTAAAACAAAATTGCGCCACTCGCTGCAGGGCCTGCTTGCCCCCATGATCCCGGGCGTGCGCCTTGCCCGCAAAAATGATTTGGATCGGCCGGTAGGGATCTTTGACCAATCTGGCGAGACGGTCGGGTTGAGATAAAATCAAGTTCAGACGTTTATATGTCGCAAACCTGCGGCCGCAGCCGATTGTGAGAACCTGCGGATCAAGTATCTGTTGAATTTGCTCGATGGTGTCGCGGTGGCCCAGGCGTTCGGCTTGCACAATCAGCCTTCGGCGGACAAAGTGAATCAGGCGGGTCTTCAAGGCCTGGTGCGTTTCCCACAACTCCCCATCATCGATATCGGCTACTTTTTCCCAGACATCCGGGTGCACCATCCGGATCGTCCAGTCTTGTGCGAGGCGTGTCTGGAACAACCGATGCATTTGAGGCGCCAGCCAGGACAGGACGTGAACGCCATTGGTAATATGGCCGATGGGTACTTCCACCTCACGCCGCTTCTGCCACAGGTCATGCCACATTCGGCGACTAACGCTCGCATGAATGGCCGAGACGCCATTGGCCCAACGCGAGTTCTTCAAAGCCAGAACCGTCATGCAAAAAGGCTCTGAACGGTCCCCCGGGTTGATGCGCCCCAGGGCCAGGAAATCATTGTGAGACAGCCCCAATTTTTTTCTAAAAATGCCGAGATGCTCCTCAACCAGGTCGGGCGCGAATCGATCATGGCCCGCGGCGATGGGCGTATGGGTCGTAAATACGGTACACAGGGTCACCCGGCGCCGGGCCCGGTCAAATGGGATCTGGTCGTATTCCATTAATCTGCGCATCTCTTCAAGTACGGCAAAGGCGCTGTGCCCCTCATTCAGATGCATCACGCCGGTTGAGATATTCAAGGCCTGCAAGGCTTGGGCACCACCAATGCCCAGCAGCAGCTCCTGGCGAATTCGCACCCGCTTGTCGCCGCCATAAAGACGGGAGGTCAATTCACGATCTTCAGTGGAATTTCCCTCAATATTGGAATCGAGTAATAAAAGACGGACCCGGCCAACATGCAGTTCCCAAACCCGCGCCCGGAGTTGACCGTTTCGGGTATCAATTCCCACAACCAAAGGCTGCCCACCCGAATCCGTCACAGCCTCCAGCGGCGTCTTTTCTATATCGAGGCTGGCGTAGTCTTCTTCCTGCCAGCCATCTGCATTAAGACGTTGGTTGAAATATCCTTGATTATAAAGGAGGCCGATTCCAATGAGAGGAATTCCCAGATCGGAGGCACTTTTCAAATGGTCTCCGGCCAGGATACCCAAGCCTCCGGAATAAAAAGGCAGTGACTCATGCAAACCGAACTCGGCCGAGAAATAGGCGACCGGCCTGTGGTGCAGGTTGCTGCAGTGCGTGGCTCCCCATGTCCCCTGCCTTTCCAGGTATTCATTCAGTCGCCGAAAAGCGTAATTTATTCGACTGTAGAGCGCCACGCCGGAGGCTCTATTTTCAATCTGTTCCGGCGTGAGCTGGTTCAGAAAGGCAATGGGGTTGTGCTGCACCTTGCGCCAGAGAATAGGGTCGATGTCCGTGAAAAGTCGTATAACTTCCGGATGCCAGGCCCACCAGAGATTCTGCGCCAGTACCCGAAGACGTCCATGAAGATTTTTCGCCATAATATTTGTCATTGGTTCACCCTTTAAAAGCGTGTCTTGATCATCTCTACAAGCCGATTTCGCGCGATGTCGAGAAGACTCGGTGGCCGGGGCCATTGCTCCAGAATAAAGGCGCCTGAAAACCGGCGACGGGATAAGCGCTCCAAAACACTTTCAATGCCCGAAGGATCATTTTCGGCAGGTCCTGTAAAAAGGGGAAGATGCGTATCGGCGTCGCCATAGTTTTCATGCATATGGACATGAATGATCGGAATTTGCAGATCCAACCGGTCAATGAATTTGATGTAGTCATTAAGGGTTTGCGGATACAAGTTGGCATGCCCCAAATCCAGACACATTCCCACATGATCGGAACCTTTTGAGACGAGCTTGCGTATCTCCTCAAACAGCTCATTGAAATTTTCCGGCCCGGTTTCCGGTGTATTTTCGATAGCGAGTTTAATGCCGCTTTTTATGAGGCGTTTTACCAGCGTGCCTATTGCCTGCACATAAGCTTCAACGCCTTCCTGGGACCACAAATGAATATTGACGAGGGATGCGCCCATGTCCTGAGCAAATTCAATTTGTCTCGCGAGAACTTCTCGTGCTCCCGGTTTTAAGGGATTTGCCTGCCAGGAGGCATGAACCGAAAGCGTTATGTCATGGTGGGCAGCGATTCTCCGGATCAGCGTTCGGGCATTTTTTTTTATATCGTCTTCTGTCCACCCTTCTCCGGATTCCTTTTTGTCTGGAAACCACTCAAATGCATCGAATCCATTGACGACCGCATATCGGAATGGTTCGATAATACTGGAAGCCGAGAAAGCGGTCTGGTTACCGATTCGAATTTGACGGCTGCTTTTTGTCACTTTTCTCACCCACCTGGGGACGGGTCTGGAGCACAAAGTATCTATCCTGAGCATAGGCTCCTTCAATATCCTGCGGTGCCCCCATTTTTTCTTCTATCATCGTTCCAATGGTGGCGATGGTTAACAGAAAGTGTCTTTGAAAATGCTCATCTGATATGAGCGGATCGGCGGCGTAATCCAAAACGATTTTGCGGGGTGGCGTTGGCATGACGCTGTCGTAAAGACCGGCCCCCGCATAATCGATGAGATCCTCTCCATTTGAGTCGGAACGGAATATAAAACCGCTGCCGAACAGACCGGCACTTTTGCTGGGATACGCCAGCAGGTGCGGTTCATTTTCCCGTTTTCTCAAAGCGAAACTGAGAGCCCTTCCGGGATAGTTGCCGACCAGGGTCTCCCCAAGTCCCAACACCACCTCGGCGTAGATTTCGTCTCTATCGCCGGTAAATGGATTTACGGTGTGGATCACAAAACTGTATTCGGCCTCAACAACCGGCTGAATGAGCACCGCCATAAAAAGGTCCTCGTGGGGAATACCTTGTGCACGGCGATTCAAAAAAGCCCTTTCGTTCCACTTGGAGCCCCATACACGCTTGATGCACATCCACGCGTCGGCCCAGTTCCCCGACCATTCAAACCCTGATCCTTCCCATACCCGGTAAAGGGAAGATATCAGTTCATGGGGTGGGTGAAGGGCCAAAACCGTTTCACGGAGCTCATTGAGAAATTCGCTTCTGGACGCATCCGTCGTCAGATCCACCTTCTTGGTCATCTCTTCATAATGTCTTGCAACTGCACTGTTTTTCTCTTCGGTCAGTACCCTCTCGAAGACGCCGAAGGGCAGCGCCACCGAGCCGGGTATGCGGATCCATTCAGGCACCTTGGTTCGCAGGCGTTTCAGATTGTTGGACTTCCCCCCGACAATATTCCAATTGAAATCTTTTTCCGGTACGGCATAAGCGGTAAAACCGGGTCGAGAGGTTGGTATGCGAGCCGGACGGACGCGTGGCGCAATAGGGCCGACCTCTTGTGCGCCTTCTTCTATGACCACATCGCCGGCGTGATTTGTGTGCAGTTTGATCGTCTGCCCGCTTAATGACTTCAAGCGACCGACGGTTTTCAAATCATAGCAGGTGGCAATAAGCACTTGAGCGTTGCGTGCACGAATCGCCACATGGGAAACAAGGTCGACGGCATCAGAGGTGATGATGGCAACAATATTCGGGGGAATATCCTCATCTCCGGCGATATTGTCAGTTACGATGACGGTTGAACGCTCGTGGGTTTTGCCCTGAACGGATCTTAGGTCGGCAACCACCTTTACCATCCCCAGCCCGCGGCCCCGGCTGACCACTTGCCAATTGCCGAGATCTGCATTTCGGCGCAATATGGGATCGAGATGGCGCAGCAACATAACCAGAACAAATACAGGGCGGCCGCGCACAACCTCTTCGCTGAAGCGAGTGACGGACCACGGCTCTGCGGAAAATGCATTGCCCAGAAATTCGGCTTTCGGCTGAAGGTCCTGATAATAACCATCAATAAAACCGCCGATGACGCGTCCAAGACGATCGAGTACGGCTTTGGCCTGAAGGGACCACTTTTTTTCGAAGCGGGGCATATCATTGAGGACCTTCCATTGGCGCAGGCATTGTGACAGATCTTCGTCATCATCTGTAAGCGATCTGTTTTCGAGCATCATCGCTACCAGATCCAACATCTGTTCTCCGCTTAGATTCGAATGGAAGCTTCGTTCCACCGCAACCCGCAAAAAATCTTCCAGAGCCAGATCCAGAAAGAGCAGATCGCGCACCCCGTGATGAGGCCCCGCGAGCCATTCGGTCAGTCGTCGGCGTGCTTCGGTGATTTTCTCTACCAGAGTGCACACCCCCGCAGGCCCTTCATCACGATGCTGCCAAATGAAGTCCATCAGCGCATGCATATCGGCGTCAAGTAAATATCGGGCTGCGTAGATGGCCGCGCCGAGATCGGTTCCGTCATGAACATGTTTCAGAATACCCAGAAATGCTTCGAAATCATGGATCAATGCGTCCTTGAGGTGGGGGATAAAATCGGGATGAGACCTGATCGGCCGATCATAGCTTTCCAACCGTTCTTTGGTGACACCCTCTTGTTCTAATTTCCTGTAATAAGTATCAAGATTTCCATCTTGTTTCAAAAACGCCAGATAGGCTTCACAGATTACCACATCATCGGGTGTCGTGTTATTATGGAGTTTCTGGTGCCACTCTTCAAGAAAATGCCCGGAGACCTCTTTGATGCGACGACGATGCATAATGTTGAGAATTTCATCACGGATCCGCTGACCTTTGCCGCCCCGGCCCATCGTGGTTAATATCAGACGGATAAACGGACGCTCATCCGGCGCACCGGTATAACGTTGGGCTAGCTTACGGGTTAAGCGATCCTGGGCGTGGCTTAGCTCCCTTGGCTGGGTATTATAATTGCGTTGCCAGTCCAACTGTCTGATAGCGGAATAGCGGAGCCATACGAAGATAAGGGCCAGTTCCTGAACGCCCTTTCGGATCTTGTCCAAAAGATCGGAACACAGGTTAAAACGGTGCATCAGGGTCCAGGAATGGCTGCCCGTCTCCTTTTCGATGATCTGCCCGGCAAGGTCGCTCAGCTCAGAATCGAGTGACAACCCCTGTGCGGGCGGTGCCATGAGAGGGATAAAGAAATTGCTTCCACGATTTTTTAGCCAGTGCCCGGTGCCGACATGTTTCAGCACGAAGGGGATGCCTGCGGCCTCCATATCTTCTCTCACCTGAAGCTGAATTCGCCTGTGACCCTGATGGTCTTCGAAAGGCGTCTCGACTGCCTTGTTCTGGTGCACGGTCGATCCGACCGGACGGACGGAGGATGGCGGCAAGACCCACTCGGAGGATGAATGCTTTGCAAGTCCCCAATGCATGATCAATGGGCCCGGTATATCGGTAGCCAGGGCAACATGTGCCAGGGAATCATCTTTGCTCACGGTGATGGCCAATTGATAGTTTTGTTCAAGGTGATGTACGTGTTGATAACATGTCTTATCCTGATCGGTCCCCTGTATAAGCGCCTGAATCGGCATTAAAGACGGCTTCCGGATTTCGATTCGGTAGTTTCTGCCCCGGTTGTTATCCCAATGATTTTTCTCCGGGAGAAAAAGAGCGAAAAGGATACATGAGAAATTCCATGTCTGATCAATTCTAAAAACGATCCGATACCCGCCGTTTTGCTCCCTAAAAGGGGTTTGAACAGCCGCTTCGTCAACGGCCTTGCTGCCTTCCGGCCAAAGGGCCTTTGGCGCTGTCTGCCAGGTCTGTTGGAGATGGCGGCCCACACCCCAGTGGAGAAGATACCCTTCATGCCGGTCTGTTTTCAGAGAGATTTCGGTTTTATCTTCAGTGCGATGTTTTTCTATATATAGCTGTATGCCGCTTTCGGTTATGATTTTTTCAGTCGTCATTATTCGAATTTAGTTTTGATATTGCATTGGCGGCATCCTGGACATGGCCGTGTCAAAGAGCGAATACGCTTTCTCGAGGTCGTTGAAAGCCCTATGCACCCAGGCGCTTCCCCAGTAGAAGTTACAACTCGTCTCTGCTATCAATAAATGGTCATATCCATCAATGATAAATTGGCGCACTTCTTCGGGGTTGTTCAGTTCATAATACCGTTGGTCAAACATCCTTTTTACCTTTTGATAGTAATCACTGCATTTCCACAGTTCCTCCAAACCTTTTTTCTGAATAAGGGATCCGCTCCACTGGAGAAAATCGCCGCCCCAATGATGGCCCGTGTTCCATGCACCTCTGTAGACCTCCACCTCTTCGTGAGGCGGATACATCTCTAAATAATCACTGATGTGGATGGGAGTGAAACCCAGGCTCCCCTCCCGGTATCTATCCAGGATTGCTCGGTAAAAATAACCCCAGAATCCACTTTGGATATGGACGGTTCGAAACCATCCGCCGTTGTCTCCATCTGTCCACGTGGTTACCAAGGCCGGGAAATCACACCATTTGGTTTTTTCGTGGACCTCATGCTGAAACCATCCGGGGTCGACACCGGATTGCTGGGCACTGGACAGTTCCCGATCGCGAGGAACAATGATGATCTCATGCCCGTCGTAGCGAGCAATATGAGGCCGGTAACGCAACTCCTCCCACCGCATTTCGCGCTTGGGTTTGATGTACCAACAGTCAACGAGAACATATTTGTAACCGTAGCGCTTCAGCACGGGTATCATCTCCATGCAGAAGCCCATTTCAGGTGGCCAGAATCCATGGAATTCATCCCGCCCCAGAAGATGTTGCCCGAGGCCCAGCCACCATCCGGTTTGGGCATCCCAATCTGAAGGCGGCGTCAGGGGGTAAACGCTATGATAAAGTCCGGAGCCTAAAAATTCGATATTTGATCGATGATAACTGTTGAGAAGGTCCTCGATGTCAACAACATCGTGAAAAGTTTCACGTACAGCCGGATCTTCAAGTTGCTTCAGAAGGGTTCCTGAAAAGCTCAAGTGGAGATTAGCGATGTCTTCATAGCCCTCCAGCATCCTCACGGGACGGTCATAAGACCACAAAATCTGTTTTACCTCCCAGCGCTCAGGGGAATTGTGAAGGGCGATAAGATTCCCGAGAGGCTGGTGCATATTGAGCCCTAAGGCATGGTAAACTTCCGTCATATCAACCTCCTTATGAATTCAGAACAGACAGCACCTGATCCCCGATCATGTCCCAGTTGAAAGCCTGCTCCACAGCGATTCGACCATTTCGTCCCATCCATCGGGCCCGCTCAAAGTCCGTGAAGAGCGTACCCAGACCCCAAGCGGCAGAATCTGGGGTAGGGTAGATCTTAAGTCCGTTGACCTCGTGCCAGAGAAATTCGTTGGGACCGCCGTTTATCGTCGCAACTACAGGTTTTCCAGCACTCCAGGCCTCCAGTACGACAATACCGAAAGGCTCGTTGCGGCTGGGGATGCAGACCACGTCACAGGCCTTGTAAAGATTAATCAGATCCCAACCGCTTTTGAATCCAACAAATCGAGTGGCATACGAAACATTCAGTTGTCTTGCCCGCTCTTCAACCGAGGAGCGCATTTCACCGTCGCCTGCAAAAACGAATTTCGCATTGGGATAGAATTTGAGGATATAAGGAATGGCGTTCACTAGAAGATCGGGGCCTTTCTGATAAACCATGCGGCCCGAGAACAGAACCATGGGATCCATTGGACCGATCCCGTAGTGCCCTCTGATGGTACCCGGATCAATCCAACCATCCCATAAATGTACGTTGACCCCGTTGTAGATGACAGTGGTTTTCCAGTCCGGAACTTCGTACATCCATTTGATTTCATTTTTTAGTGATTGAGAAACTGTAATAACACGATCTGCCCAGTACGACCCGGCGCGCTCATGGTTCCGGATAAGGGCGGACCGGCCGTCGTGGAACAGGTTGCCGCATCTGCCGTATTCCGTAGAATGGAGGGTTAAAATTGTTTTGCGTCCGCGTCCGAGCTTGATCCAGATCATTGCGATAGCTGTCAACCAGTCATGGGCATGAACCACATCAAAGGGGCCGATGTAATCCTCCGTCTGGAAGACATGATACACAAACGACCGGCACATATTCTCGATTTCCACCGCAAAGTCAGAGTTAAGATCAAACGGGCACCTGTGGTAGTGGACGCCGTCAATCCGGTCATAGCCACTCTGGCCGTAACCCATCCTCGTGAACACATGGACTTCGTTTCCTCTTCGCTCAAGGGCCGCAGCAAGTTCGGTGACATGGGCACTGATACCGCCGACAGGGATCGAATAGAGCGTTTCCCATGACAGCAATGCGATTCTCATGGCTTACTACTTTTTTAAATCTATTTTTGTCTCTTTTAGGGTCAAATCCCCGCATCTTGCTGCGTTAAGAAGATCTTGAACACTGTTAAATAGCCGCCGGAAATAATGAGAATTCGCATTTTCGAGTCAGGTCTATTGGAAAAGAAATTTGTGGTTCAGCTTCTGCAGCGCGGTACTATATGAATCGAAGGGACTTGAATGATAAATCATATTTCCATAGAAATTGTGTAAGCATTCTAGATCAAAAGTCAACCATCAGACTTAAGAAGAACTGTTTTGCGAAATCTGAATTGTACTGGGAAGGTATGGAATAGGTTAAGAATTCCCTTTCAGGAACAAAATCAGGAAAAATTTACAGCGATCACTCCCATCGGTCCCTGGCACTTGGAGCAGGGGTAGAATTGAGTTATCAATCTGCTTTTCCATTCTCTGTACACCGGCAAATTTAACTTTAAAGAATGACATGATTTTATGATACATAAATATCTATTATAATGTCATATTACTTAATAAATGCACCGGTTTTAAGCCATTGCCATTATAAATGTCGTAAATGGGCTGTATTAAGCGTTATCATTACCATGTCATTATTTCTCGAGATAGCTGATTTTAGTATTGACCTGTGTTAAAGTGATTGATATAGATTGGTTGTGACGTTGCAATCAAACGTTAGTAAAAAGCGTATAATATAAGCGTTTATAATTAACGATTGGGGGAAATTATGCTTACAATAGAACAAAGGCGGAAAACTGATCGGAAGCGACGAGAACGTTGGCATAAAAGGAAACTTGCACAGGGCTACAAACAGATTCAACTCATGCTAGCGCCCGAAGCCCAGGCTATTTTAGTGAATGAGAAATACCGAACAGGTGAGCCTTATGTGCAAATCATACACCGTGCAATCCTTGAACTTGATAAGGGCACTCCAATCGCACCTTTCAAAAATAAGGCCCAGCCCATAATCTCAGAAACAAACGAGAAACAAAATAACGAATCAAGCAAAACAAAGCCACGTTCAAAAAGTTCAAACACAATAAAGGCAAACCATGAGGGACAATTGAAATTATTCTGAACATCAGAACCTGAAGTCTGACGAATATACTTATC
>JAJDND010000165.1 GCA_022340885.1 Desulfobacterales bacterium
GGTATATTGCCCGAGCGATTCGAACTCAAGGAGACGTCATCCGAAAATTATTCCGATTGCATTAAACAGAATGTCATGGATGCCACAGGCACCCTTATTATTTCATATGGCAGACTAACCGGGGATTTAGAATCTGCCAGAAAGGCTACCTTGAGATATGGCCGTCAGATGCTCGGTGTCGATCTTGACCAAATGGATGACCTCAAAGCCGCTTTGCTTCTTAATGATTGGATTCAGCTATACCGCATCGAAGTACTGTATGTGATCGGACAAAACGGGCCTTATGCCAGAAACCAGACAGAGAATATTATTGAGGGTGCATTAACGATGGGTGCTCTTTAAGATATTTGTTCTGTTCCAAATGGACACAAGAGCAAGAGCAAAAGCAATGCTTAAAAAAATAATATCAGGCGGTCAGACCGGAGTCGAGCTGGCAGCCCTTGATGTTGCGATTAACTTTGGCATCGATCATGGTGGATGGATTCCAAAAGGTCGCAGGACAGAAACTGGAAAGCTATCCGACAAATATATGCTCAAGGAAATGCCCACTTCCAGTTATCCTAAGAAAACTGAACAAAACATAATTGACTCAGACGGTACACTGATCATTTCTCATGGCAAACTTACTGGGGGATCATTGCTTACCTCTTTAATGGCAAGAAAGCATAAAAAGGAGTTGCTCCACATCGATTTGGAAATAAACAGAGGTTTCAGTGCTGCTCAATTAATTCAGGCATGGATTGTCTTGAACAATATAAAGGTTCTCAATGTTGCTGGCCCCCGTGCAAGTGAAGATCCATATATCTATGAAAATGCTGTAAGGTTATTAAAAGCTGTTAACTATCTATTCTTCCTTGACCTTAAAAAGTTCTCTCCTGATAATTTAAAGCCATTTTATCCACGAACGGTTGAGGATGCCGTTGACCGACTTCTTTCCGAGTTGCCATTAAGGGCCAAGACACATATTGCAAAATTGGAAATATATGAACTTAAAATGCTTCATCCAACACTTCTAGAGCATATCAAAGAGAATTATGGTTTAAAGTTTAAAAAGGGAGAACTGATGAAAGACTGTCGTGTTATGGCTAACGGCAAGGCAATAGATGAGGATGTTGCAACAGAGCTTATCATAACAGAAATGTGGAAGAAGCTCCGGGAAACTCATATCATAAGAATCATTAAATGAACTTTAACACGAAATCCAATTTAAAGGCTCATGGTTAAGAAAATCATATCCGGTGGACTTACAGTGGCTGATCAGTTGATTGGGGGATGATATGAAAAAGATAAAAATATTTTTCTTGGTACTTTCAGTTTTGATGATGGCAGGCATATTTTTTAAAGGCATTGCCATAGCTGCACAGGTTACGAGAATTAATGCTGATAAAGGACTCATCATTATTGATGGGAACAAGGATGACGGATTTATAATGGGAGCTAAAGTATGCTTTTATTCCGCTTCAGGTGAAATAATAGCTTGTGGCAGGGTTAAACAAACATCAGAGTCCTACGCAACTATTAAAGTAAACAATAGAAAATCAAAACAAATTACGTATGGAATGGAAGCAAAAATCCCTGTTGAAAAATCGAGTGAAAAAGTAACAAAAGAGGATAAGGGCTGTTCCGACGATTCAGAGTGTGGTGATTTCGGAGTTTGCATTTATGGTAAATGCTATTAAACAAAATGATACCCAAGCTGAGCGTTTCAAATTTTTGAAATGGTACTTTTAACAAAATTATTAAGGTATTCTGACATTTCGAATTTCAATAATTTGAAACCCTGCGGGATTTCCAATTTCACCGCATCTACTGCGTCAGATGCCGTTCCGCATAGCCGACTATAGCGAAACGACATCTGCCTTGTATATGCAGCAAACTTAAAAATCGCTTACCGTTTCGTACACCTTTTTAACGTAAAAAAAACATTTTGATAAGTTGAAAATTAATATCGGTGACGATAACATCATCAAAGATGTTCGAAACCGTTCCAAAACCTCCCATTCGTCGGTTTGAGCCTTTTGCAAAAGCTCAAAAACCCTGATTGGGGGTTTGAATTGGCTCTTTTCGAACTGATCGGGTTTCGTCCGGTTAAAATATGGCAAAGGAAAAATCATGTTTTCAGACCGTTCCAATTGGGATCAGCATCCCAATGCATTGAGCATTCTTCTTCAAAACAAAACATCCAGAGGAGATGCCATTCTTGATTTGACGGTGTCGAATCCGACCCGGATCGGACTGGATTATGACGTTGGAGAAATTCTGGCAGCCCTTTCACAACCTCGATCCATGACATATGAACCCGACCCCCGGGGTTTGATGCAAGCCCGGGAGGCCATTGCAGCATATTACGCCGATCATGGCGAGGATGTGGATTCGGATGCCGTCTTTTTGACCGCTTCCACCAGCGAAGCCTATTCAATCCTTTTCAAATTGCTGGGAAATCCCGGCGACGAAATCCTTATCCCGAAGCCCGGATATCCGCTGCTGTCATATCTGGCCTGTTTCGAAGGGTTGAACGCCGTCTCGTATCCGCTCAGATATGACGACCGAAAGGGATGGTCCATGGACATGGATGTTCTGCAGGCGCTGATCAATCCAAAGACCAAGGCGATTGTTCTGGTCAATCCCAATAATCCCACCGGTTCCTATGTGCGCCGTCGGGAACTCACAGAGCTCGGTCAGGTTTGCCGGGACAACGGACTCGCTTTGATTGTCGATGAGGTATTTTCGGATTTTATGGCCGCAGAAAATCCGGACCGGGTTCAAACTGCGGTGAATCATTCAAACGCACTCACATTCGTGTTGAACGGATTTTCCAAAACGCTGGCCTTGCCCCAGGTGAAACTGGGATGGATTGTGGTAACCGGCGATCCTGATCTATCCGTAAAAGCAATGTCGCGCCTTGAAATGATGCTGGATTTTTATCTGTCCTCGTCAGCTCCGGTTCAATATGCCGCCAAAAGGCTGCTTCAACAGCGTCAAATGATTCAGCGTCAAATATTTTCCCGGATCGCTTCAAACACGAGCTTTTTGGAAGAACAGATTGCCACGATATCCAACATTCGATCACTGATACGAGAGGCCGGGTGGTATGCTGCCATCGAAATATCCGATGCCGTTTCCGACGAAAACCGCGTGGTGCAATTATTGGATCAAGACAATACACTGGTGCATCCGGGGTATTTCTACGATTTTCACAGAGATGGCTTTCTTGTGGTCAGCCTGTTGCCGCCTGTTGACATTTTTAGCGCCGGAATAACCAGACTGATTGCTCGATTCGGCGGTTGAGTCAACTGTCCCACACGAAGCGGACGGCCTGAATTTGTCCGCCGCTTTATGGCGGACAAATGCAAAAGTATACGCTAGTGCTTTCAACGTTGAACTTGCATCCGGGTGTAAATCAGATCCATTAAGCTGCTTTTGAAAATACCTTATGTACAATTCCCGGTCGAGAAGAAGGCGTTTTGGCTTTGGCCCCCGGAATAACACTCCCCGAATCCCGGGTCAGCCAACCGGAACGGGGCGCCGTTATCAATCCCCATAGCGAGATCCAACACAAGCCGAACAGCCAATAAAAGGAATAGAGTATGGCCCAGCGCCAACCGAACCATCCGCCGTAACGCCACTGATAAACTACGGCCGGCAACACCGCGCCGATAATGCAACCGATTGCCATGGCGATCAGCGTCGGTACGAAGGCCAGATAAAGCTGCGTCGCCACCGCAAATTTGGAGGCCTCGCCCATGGTCATTCGAAAAAATTGTGTGGCGCTGAACAGGCGGATCCAGCCGCTTCCGCCGTCGGCACGACGAAAACGACCGGTGATAAAAGAGAGCATGACCAGGTTTTCACGTACGTTGCTGCGGGCCCATCTCAGCAGCATTCTGCGCAACCCTTTGAAAGTCGTTGGAATCTTGGTCATCACCACGGCCTCGCGCTGATAGACCACACGAAACCCGCAACCGAGAACCAGATTGGTCAGCGCGCGGTCTTCGCCGATGGCGGCAGGACCGCCCATAAACGTTTGATTGATCCAGTTTGGCAGATGGGGCGTGATCACCTCCGCCCGGTAGGCTGAAAGTGCGCCGGGCGTGCAAAATACACCCCCGTAAACGCTTTGTCCCGAACGAAGGAAATCAAAAGAACTGACAAACGAAACTTCCAGCATTTTAGGAATGGCGCCTTCACTGAGGTTCAGCACGCGCACATTACCCGCAACCGCGCCCACCCGCGGATCGCTATTCAAGGGGCTGACCAGATGGCGAAGGGTATCGGGCAGCACCTCGGAATCCGAATCGATGGTCACATATACCGTTCCGGACGCCCGAGAAAAGCCCGCCATCAGCGCATGCCGTTTGCCGCGGTTAAACGGCTGGCGCAGCAAACGCACCCGACTGGGAAATTCCTGTTTCGCAATTTGCATCCACTGCCACGTATCGTCCTTGGAACCGTCATCCACGCAAATGACCTGCATTTTTTCCGCTGGATAGCGGCTGTTCATCACCGATCGAACCGTATCCAGAATCTGCCGGCCTTCGTTGTAGGCCGGTATGACAATCGTAGTGGTCGGCAGGGCGCTGTCGGATAAAGGCGAATAAGACCGGTAACGACAGGCAAACCAAATGCGGACTGCCAGCATCGAAAATGTCCAGAAGGTCACTCCGGCGGCCAAATAGTTTTGCGTCGACCAATATTTTAAAAACTCCCAGGCTTGTCTCATCTCATGGGCTTCCACCTGCCACCAGAACAGCGCCACCGCGGTGGCAAAAGTGAAAACCAACAGCCAGGGGAAAAAAATATCCACGTTAAATCGGTATGTTCCCTTTGTATTTTTCATAACGTACCTCAAATCAAAGCATATTTTGCAATATGCTGTTCAAAAAAATATGATTTCTCACCCCGGTGACGATGCAAAAAAACCAACATGAAAAACCACTGTTCGGCGAAAACATAATGACATAGCAATCGCTATGCCAATGAGAATAAAAATCTTATCTATATGATATTTAAGATAATTTTATTTATCGATCTAATTGCGGGCAAAGAATTGAGAAGGGAAATCCATACAGTGACTGCAACGGAAAAATCTGAAAATCACGAAAAGCCCTTAATAATCTCTCTTTTCTGATATGAAGGGAATTACATACAAAGCGGAGGAATTGACATACACTACAGTAAGGACCGGTGATCCAACATATATTAACTGTAATTTCAAATATATATACGTAGAAATCCTGGCTCTAAGGGGATTTGTTTTATTGAAAGTTCTGAAACTGATTGAAATCCCAAATCTCCAATCCAGTCATTATTCGGCCCTTAATGCTTCAATGGGATTCAGGGTCGAAGCCCTGTGAGCCGGAAGGACGCCGGCCAGAAGACCGATGAAAATCGCCAGTGTCTCCGCCAGTACGACATACTGCCATGGGGTGTGCGTGGGAAGGGCCGGCACGATAGCCCCTAACAACCATGCCCCTCCGGTACCGATCATGAGCCCGGCAAAACCACCGATACCGGACAGGACAACCGCTTCGCCGATGAAAAGTGCCAGTATCTGTCTCCGGCGTGCGCCGATGGCGCGAAGCAGTCCGATTTCCGAACGCCGCTCATTGACGCTGATGGTCATAATCGTAAGAATACCGACGCCCCCGACCAACAGCGAAATTCCGCCCAAAGCGCCCACGGCCAGCGTGAGAATGTCGAGCACGGATCCCAGCACGTCCAGCATCTGCTCCTGGGTGGTGATGGTAAAATCTTCGGTGCCGTGTCGATCCACGAGCAGTGATTTGACCTTTTTAACGATGTCGGCCGGATTTACTGTGGCGGCATACAAAAGATCGATTTCCATCAGGCTGTCCCGGTCGAACATGGCCAGGGCCCTGGCCGTCGGAATATAGACGGCGTCATCCAGGTCGAACCCAAGCATTTGGCCTTTGGATTCCATAACGCCGATAACCCGAAATCGCCGTCCGCCGATGCGAATTCGCCGGCCCAGGGGATTCTGAGTTCCGAAAAGTTCATTTTTCACCTTGTCGCCCAACACGGCAAAAGCCCGGGATGCGCGGGGGTCGTCATCCGGAAGGAACCGGCCCATGGCCAGTTTCATTTGCCACACTTTGGGCGTCTGCGGACCCACGCCGAAGACGTAAGTCCGTCTGCCGCTTTTTCCGTATTCCGTAGATGCATTTCCCTGGACAAAGGGAACTACCCCGAGAATTTTCGGAATTCGGCCAAGGGCCAGCGCATCATCGATGCTCAAGGGCCGAACATTGCTGATGACGGCTCCCGACATGCCGACGGTGGTGGTTTTGCCCGGCGTAACAGCGATAAGATTGGTGCCGAACTGGGTAAACTCGGAAAGCACGAACTTGTGAATACCCTCGCCGATGGAGGTGAGCAGCACCACCGAAGCAATGCCCACGGCAATGCCCAGGGCGGTGAGAAAACTGCGCATCCGCTGGCTGGTCAGAGCGTGTGCGGCAAGTTTTGCTGAATCATTGATCAACATGCCCAAAAGACTCTATGCCCGGTTTTATGCAAAAATCATGGCCCGATAGGAACAACCCTGTTGACTGTTCATTTTAGAAAATAGGAATTAGAAAATAGATAACCGCAAATGGACGCAAATGATAGAGATGGGAAAATCCCGGAAAACAGTAAGTTAAGAAGGTTAAAAATCATAAGTTTACCCGCCATCGGCGGCGCCAGAGGCGACCAGGGCTCGGAGGCTCTGAGATATGCCAACCTTTTTATCTTCCCACTCTCTTGGTTTCTTATTTTTCAAAATTCCTTTCTTATCCGTGGGGCCTCTTATCCTCTTTCCTCTTTTCTATTTCCTTTTTCTCGTTAGCAGTTGTTTTACCTGCGAGACAGGGCCTGTACCGGGTCGAGCCTCGCCGCGCGTTTCGCGGGCAGCACCCCGAATATCAGACCTGTCAAAAGCGCGACAAAGACCGCGGCGCCCAAAGCCCATGCCGGAACCGTCACCGGAAATTCAGGATAGCCGCGGGAGATCGCCCAGGTCCCTAAGAACGCCAGCATGATTCCGAAAGCTGCGCCAATGAGAGAGAGAATTGCGGATTCCGCCAGAAAAAGCCGAAGGATTTGTCGGCTGGGGGCGCCGATGGCCCTGAGAAGCCCCACCTCCGTGGTTCGCTGGGAAACGGCGATGAGCATCACGTTCATGATCAAAATGCCGGCTACCGAAAGGCTGATGGCGGCGATGCCGGCAACGCTCAATGTCATGGCCAACAGAATCCGATCAAAAGTGGACAGCAGGGCATCCTGGGTAATCACGGTGACGTCGTCTTCACCTTCGTGCCGTTTGCGAATGGTATTCAAGATCGTCTTTTTGGCCTTTTGAATGGCATCACGGCCGTTGGCCTGCACCAAGACGCGAAAGAGTCCGGAAGTATTGAACAGCGCCTGTGCGGAAGCCACGGGCACAATCGCCACATCGCCCATATCCAGCCCCAGAGACTGGCCTTTTTTGGCCAGAACCCCGATGATTCTAAAACGTCGCTCGCCGATGCGAACCCATTCACCCAAAGGAGATTGATTCCCAAAGATTTCTGTTTTGAGTTTGTGTCCCAGGACACAGACCCCTGAACCCCTCGTGGGGTCACCGGCAGGGAGAAACCGGCCCTGGGCCATTGTAAGCTGGCGGATATCAAAAAGCGATTCTGTGGAGCCGAGGATCGTAACCTCCCGCTCCCGATGTTTCCAAGACACCGGTGCCGAACCCACCGTAATCGGCGCAACACGTCGGACAACGGAATTCCGGGCGAGGAACAGGGCATCTTCCAGTGTGAGCTCCCGCGGCGTTTCCCCCAACAGCGGCGGCGGCCCCCCGGTAGTCTCGGAACGGCCCGGCAATACGATCAAAATGTAGGTGCCCAGAGAACTGAATTCCCGGGTGACAAACACGCGGGCGCCCTCACCCAATGCGGTGAGCACAATGACCGAAGCCACACCGATGGCCATGGCCAGAATCATCAACAGCGTTCGGACCGAATAGCCCGACAGGGCCTTTGCGCTGTATTGAACAATATCCCTGACTTTCATTTTTTCATGGACTCCCGGTGTCAGCCGAGATCCTTCCGTCCACCAGCCGCACCCTTCTGGATGCCCGTTTGCCCAGATCGGGATCATGGGTCACCATCATCAGGGTAATCCCGTTATCATTAAGGTTTTCAAGTATTTGGATAACCTCTGTCCCGGAGCTCCGATCCAGGTTGCCGGTGGGCTCATCCGCAAGAACAATGTCCGGCCGCATGATCGTAGCCCGGGCGATGGCAACACGCTGACGCTGTCCCCCGGACAGCTGGTCCGGACGGTGTTTCATGCGTTCGCTAAGACCGTAGGAAGAAAGCGCCTCAAGAACCCGGGATTTCCTTTCGGCAGGATCCGTGCCGGCCAGGATCATCGGCAGTTCCACATTCTCCGCAGCACTGAGCCGGGGAATCAGATGGAAAAACTGGAAGACAAATCCGATTTTATTTCGGCGGACCGATGCCTGCTGGTCGTCGGTCAACTCGGTGGTATCCAGGCCTTCCAGGGAGTAGACGCCCTTGTCCGGTCTGTCCAAAAGACCGATGATATTGAGCAGGGTCGATTTTCCGGAACCCGAAGGCCCCATGATGGCGACATATTCCCCTTTAGAGACGGTGAAATTCACGTCGCTGAGCGCGTGAACCGTCTCGCCGCCCACCGGGAAAATTCTTTCAATTTCGGACAATCGGATCATGGCGCCTCTTTGGAGATCACGGCGGCGGCATCGTCTTTCATTCCGGCGCGATCCACATTCACCACCACCAGTTCGTCGGGCTTCAGACCTGAAATGACCTCGGTATAATCCCAATTGGAAATGCCGCTCTTAAAGGTTCGTTCCTTGATCCTTTTTTTATCGGGCAGATAAACAAAGACATGATTTCCCTCCAGAACAGCCTGGGTGGGGATGCGCAATGTGTTTTTCCGAACATCCAATATGATCTCTACATCCGCGCTGTAACCCGCCAGCATTTGCCGAATGTGCTTGGGGATGTCAAATTGAACTTCTACATCCACAGTGCGGGCTTGTTTTTCGCGATCGAGCACATATGGCGCGATGCGGCGGACCCTGGCGCTGAATCGGCGATCTCCGAATGCATCCAGAGTGACCCGCGCGGTCATGCCCGGTACAATACTCGGGACATCGACTTCATCGATGGGTGCGGTGACATAAAAACAGGTGTTGTCGATAAGGTCCACCACCGGTGGCGTGGGAATGCCGATGGGCGAGGGGGTAACATATTCGCTCAGTTCGCCGTTGATCTCGGCGATGACGCCGTCAAACGGGGCGATCAACCGGGTTCGGTCCAGGTTTGCTTTGGCGACGCCGACACGGGCCTCGTTCATGAGCGCGGAGGCCCTTGCCGCTTCATAATCCGCCATGAGGGCTTTGGCATCCGTAACGGCCTTATCTGTTTTTTCTTCCGAAGCGGCGCCGGTTCTACGAAGTTTGACAAGGCGGTTGGCTTCCCGTTGGG
>JAJDND010000170.1 GCA_022340885.1 Desulfobacterales bacterium
TCATAGTTCAGCGGTTCACAGCTTCCAGGTTATCAGGCAGAGCATATTCATCTTTGCTCTTTTCTATTTGCTCTTTCCTAATATCCGTCGTCCGCTTGCCACGGCGTAGCTCGAAGAGCGAAGACGGGCCCTTCGCCCTTACAGATTCGATGCAAGAGAAAGCTGATTTTTGTTAATGGCAAGGTAAAGTTCCGGCTGAACATAATCGTGATATTGCTCCACGAAGGGCATATAGACCAATAGATATCGTTTTGGTTTTATGGTGATGTCTTTGAGTATGGGAAACATGTCTTTTGCCGGTTTCATGAAACCGGCCATATTCATAATAAGACCTTCGGCGGCATCTTCTGTAGACAGGGTGACCGGATGTATTCGATCCTCGGGAAGCTCAGCAGCCATTATTTTCTCAGGCTGCGAAAGGGTAATATTGCGTCCGAGCTGTATAAAAACTTTGGGTCTTACTTTAAAAGCAGGGGACCAGAAATGAAATTCTCTCCCTTTCCAGTCTTTTTGGATTGCCTTGGGTAAATTGGCGATGCGAATCAAATCCGCATATGAATCGAGTTGTATCCCGCTAATTTCAGCTTTGATGCGCCAAAACGGAAAATAGATGATATTATTGTCATTTGTCGGCATGGTCGCAAATTCAACCGGGTTCAATCCGTCTTTTGTCGGACGCCAGGCAGTACTGCAATTTCTGCAAGACAAAATTAACGTATCTCGCTGTCCTTCCAGATCCCACCCGCAGGCCGGACAAAGCGTTGGAAGGAACTGAATGTGGGAGTTTGGCCTTCCGCCCGGAAAAGATGACGCATTAAAATCATCCGGTGGTATTGATGTGAGCGGTTTATTTAATACCGCATCATATATCTTATCTTCTTCATAAAAAGGAGAATAGATCAAACTGATGCTATCGCCGATATGTGATTGATAAAAAACAGGGCCCGGCAATGATGTACTGAACCGGAGTTTAAAAATATTCATTGCCTTATTGAATGAAAAGGTCGGTTTGAGAAAATAACCGCTTTTTTCAGGAGTGGCGAACGAAAGCTTTAAAGCTTGGCTCCGTAACCCGAGGGTTATGGGAAACAACCGGGATTCAACCGCCTGATAGCTGACGTCTATAAATCTGTGTCTGATACCGGATTCCAAGCAGGAAAAAAGCATCCCTTTAAATCGCCAGTACGGATAGTACACCAGATTTTTACCCTTGGGCGCTGTGTTGGGCAGCATATATTGGGAAAAATCATCTTGCACTAGGAAAGAATTGACCCGGCAAAACTCGCACGAAAAGAAACGGTCCGTTTCTCTCAGAAGTGCCGGAGCGCCGCATTGCGGGCACTGATGTTCAATCGTAAATTCAGCCACTTGGATTGTTGATGTATGATTGTTGATTGATCGCCTTCGGCGGCGCCTTAGGCGACCGGAGATCAGGAGGTTAGTATTTTTCAGGCCTTCCAACCTTCTTATTTTCTGATTTTCTGAACTTCTGTCGACCGTCGTCTGTCCTCCGACCTCCGACCTCTGGTCCCTCGCCCTATAACTTCTCCCCACACTGGTTGCAGTACATGGCGCCGTCGACATTTTCGCTGTGACATTTCGGACAAACTATGGGTATTGATTTCTCTTCCGTTGGATAGCCGCAGCGAGAACAAAATTTTGCACTCGGTGCCAAATTTTTGCCGCATTTTAGGCACTGTTTAAAAATAAGCTGCTGATGTCCGCAGAACGGACAGAACTTTGCTTCCAGTGGAATGGCATGCTTACAATCCGGGCATGAAGACATTTGCTGGGTACTGGTTTTCGGAGATTCTTGTCCACCGGTTTTTTGGAGGGAAGGCTGTATTCCTGCAAAATACTGTGAAAACATGGCCGGCATCATCAAGCCGAGTCCCATTCCCATCCCGGACCCTGCGCCGCCTTCGGCGGCCGAAGCCTTTTCCATGGCCATGGCCGCCTTCATTTGCATCAGTTTATTCATGTCATCGAAAACACCCATTCGGCTCCGATCATCTATGGCCTGCTGAACTTCAGGCGGAGGGGTAACGGCATTGATGTACAGATGAGTAATGCCAATCCCGAAGTGGCTGAAATCCTTTTGGATACGCTTAAGCATATTCTCGGACAACTCATCGTATCTCGCCGGGAGATTCAGGATGGAATCGATGGTTTCTCCCATATAGTCGTTGAATCTGGATACAATAACCCGGTTTAAATATTCCGCTATCTCGCGAGTGGTATAGATCCCCTGGGTACCAACAAGATTGTTTATAAACAGTACCGGCTGCATCACCTGCAAATTGAAAACGCCGAATGCCCTGAGCCGTATCAAACCCAATTCCGCATCTTTAAAAGCAACCGGGTCGCGCGTCCCCCATTTCAAGTTCGTGAATACTTTTAAATTGAGGAAATAGACTTCCGCCCTTAAAGGACTGGAAAGCCCCCACGGCAAACTGAGAACTTTTGTCAAGATAGGAATATTGGCGGTTTTGAGGGTATGTCTTCCCGGCCCGAAGGCATCCACCGCTTTGCCTTTATAGAAAAAGACAGCAGCCTGGCTTTCCCTTACTGTAAGCTGGGCGCCGTATTTTATTTCCCCGGAACCTGTTTGGGGAAGCCGATGAACCAGCTCACTTCCGGTATCGTCGAACCACTCCAGATTTTCCAAAAATACAAGGTTGTTTGTTCCCATATGCATCTTCTCCGTTTTTCAAAATTAAGATTATACGGTTATATGCAACAACGATGCCAGAGAGTAGGAATTAGGAAAGAGAAAATAGGAAAGAGTGAGTCCGATGGATAAGGGGCGTTGGACAACAGAGGACGAACGATGATGACCCCATGCTTTGCCTGACGCGACTTTCCTTTTGCCTCATGACTTTAAACTCTTTTCCCTTTTCTATTTCCTCTTTTCTATTTAACAGATCCGACTTATCGGTTGACAAAGTTATTGAAATATAAGATTATTTTTAAAACAAATCGCATCGCAATCTCAAAAGGGGCTTCCTATGGACTTATGGCGACTCAATATTTTCTGCAAGGTCATCGAATTGAAGGGTTTTTCAAAGGCCGGAAATGCTGTTCATCTTTCTCAACCCACCGTCAGTAGTCACATCAAAGATTTGGAAAATCATTTTGAATGTCAACTCATCGACCGTCTCGGCAAAAAAGCGGTTCCAACCAAGGCCGGCGAGTTGTTATACCGCTATGCTCACAAGCTTATTGCCTTGCGCGATGAAGCCGAATCTGCAATGGCCGAGTTTCATGGGAATATCAAAGGCCGTCTGGTGATCGGCGGCAGCACCATACCCGGAGAATATATTCTGCCCAAACACATCGGTGCCTTTATGGTGGATTACCCCAAGGTTTCCATTTCCTTGGAAATCGGCGACACCGATAAAATCATCCAGGACGTCCTGTCCGGATTCCTTGAACTCGGGATCGTCGGCGCCCAAACTTCCAACAAAGACATTTATCAGGAAAAATTGATCGAAGATGAAATGAAGCTTATCGTCACTCCGGATCACAAGTGGGGGAGAAAAAAAACCATCAGCCCTGAATTACTACATGAAGAACCATTTATTCTTCGCGAACCCGGTTCCGGAACGCTGAAGTCGATCAACCTGAGCTTTAATGAAAAAGGGTTCAGCGTTGGTGATTTAAACATCATCGCTGAAATGGGAAGCACGGAAGCAGTTATTCAGGGAATAAAAAGCCATGTCGGGGTGTCAATCCTTTCCACCATCGCTGTGGCAGAAGAGCTCAAATCAGGAAGTTTAAAAGCACTGACCGTCAACAAACTCAATCTGACGCGAAGCTTTTATCTGATAACGCACAAACACCGGAGCCCGTCACCATTGTGTAAGACATTTATGGCCTTTCTCAAAAAAGAATTTATCCTAACCTGAGCGTCTAACCATGGTTCATCAGAAGTGGTTTCAAAACCTTCAATCGGGTTTAAGGTCAAGGCGGACTGAGACGGTCAACCGCAGGAATATCGCGAATATTTCGAGGATTGGCCGCCTCGGTCCAACACAGAGATTGAGCCCGAGGGGAGGTTTTGAAACCACTTCTACCCAAACCCATAGCAGTGTTTTAAAAGCTTTCTCGTTGTTGCGCTCACGTTATGATATTGCAGGTCTTCGGATTTGATCCATTTTGCATCGGCAGCATCATCTCCGGCCCTGATCTCTCCGCTGATATATTCGGCGGCAAGATCGACGATCACATAGTGAAATCGAATACGGCCGTTTTTTTCCTGTTCAACTGCATCAAAAGTATAAACAGGCTTTCCGGCCTGAATAACGATCCCGGTCTCTTCCAGGATCTCTCTTTGAGCGGCCTCCTGCAATGTCTCACCCAATTCGACACACCCTCCTGGAATGGCCCACTGTTTTTCGGCCGGAGGCTTTCCCCGCAAAACCAGCAATACCTTGTCCGCTTTGAACACAACAGCACCCACCGCCACTATAGGGCAATCCGGATAGAAACTATCATTGTTTTTGCTCGAATGATTCATGGTTCGTTTTTTTTCCTCAAACATATCATCGATCGATTTAAATTTAAATACGGAAGTACATACCTTTTTATATGCAATTCAAATCTTTCCACCCTTGTTCCCCGCACTTCAGGTTCGTTATTCAAAGATGACCTCATCATTTGGAAATCATGGTCGGATACAGCGCCTTTCATGGCAATAATGACGCCGTCTTTTTTAAGAAAAGGAATAGCCGTTGCCGCAAAAGTTGTCATTGAAGAAAGCGCCCGGCTGATTATAACGTCAAAGCGATGGGCGCGCTCGGGTTTTTTGGCGAAGTCCTCTGCCCTGACATGAAACGCATCTATATTTTCAAGTGCAAGAATGCGGATCACATGTTTTACAAAGTTGATTTTTTTACGGCTGGCATCGATCAGCGTTACGGAAACCGACGGCAGACATATTTTAAGCGGAATTCCGGGAAATCCACCGCCGGATCCGATATCGAGCAGCGATCCTGTGGGTAAAATATGCGGAATCGGTGCGATGGCATCCAAAAAATGTTTGACGGCAATTTCCTTTGGGTCCGTAATAGCGGTCAGATTGGTCTTCTGATTCCATTTGATCAACTCGAGGGCATGAATCGAAAATTTTTCTATCTCCTCGTGTTCGATTGGAATACCGAGCTTTCCCGTCCCTTCATAGATGATATTCCGCCATTTTTTGGATCCTATTTTCATCGGAGCATTTTTGTTGACCGGGTCAATACAGGTTGTTATCATGATGCTTCTTTATCGGTAAACAACTCAAAAGGAGTCGAACATGAAAATCATACACTATTCAGAAGCTGAACCCAAGCATTTCGATTCAGATCACGTAAAAGGCGTGACCGGCCGGGTCGTTATCGGCAAATCCGACGGCGCCGAAAATTTTTGCATGCGCGTGTTTGAATTGTCCGAAAATGGTTATACCCCGAAGCATACACATGAATGGGAGCATGAAATCGTTATTCACTCCGGCGACGGTGAAGTATTGTCGGACGGTCAATGGACGCCGGTTGGAAAAGGGCATATTGTTTTTATACCCGGCAATGAAGATCATCAGATTAGAAATGCTGGAAAAGATCCGCTGGTCTTTGCCTGTTTGATACCGTCAGGTGCGCCGGAATTGTAATGAAACAGACATACAAAAATCCACTGGTTACGGTGGATATCATCATAGAAATCGAAAATAAGATCATCCTTATCGAAAGGGCAAATCCGCCTTATGGATGGGCTCTTCCCGGCGGATTCGTCGATTACGGTGAAGCTCTGGAATCCGCCGCCATACGGGAAGCCAAAGAGGAAACGTCTCTGGAGGTCTTGCTCGAAGAACAATTTCACACCTATTCGGATCCCGGACGAGACCCCAGGCATCATGCCATCACAACGGTTTTTATCGGAAAGGGAATGGGTGTTCCCAAACCTGCTGACGATGCAAAACAATTGGGAATGTTTTCAAAGCATCGTCTTCCGGCCCCCATTGTTTTCGATCACCAAGAAATTATCAGTGATTATTTTCGGTACAAGGATGGCTCATCTAAGCAGGAAATAGGAATCAGGAAAGAGAAATTAGAAAATAAATAACCACAAATGGGCGCAAATGTGATTAGAAGGATCATCGTTTTTTGAAAAGCTTTCGGGAGGCAAATAATGAAACCTTCCAAATCACCTGGATTTTTCAGACCCTTTGAAGATCTCAAAGAGCTGATTGAAAACAAAACATTGGACTTCGTACCGTGTCTTGATGATGGCACGGACGATGGCGGAAAAGTTCGCGACAAAAATATAACTACTTACAAAATATTAAGCGATATCAAAGACCGGCCTGAACCTATCAGTGAAAAAGATCTTTTTCTGGAGGCCATGGCCGATGTCGAACCCATACACAGAGGGGATCGTTTGGAACCTGCTGCGGCGACCCGGGTTTCCACCGACGCCGGAAATGATCCGGACGTTGAAACACTTCAGCAACTTAACAATCTTGTGGAATCCGGTGAAGGTTTTGTGGTTGCGGACACCCCGGAATATATCGAAGGTACGGGATACCATATTCATCCTGAAATTGCCAAACGACTTCACCGCGGTGATTTTTCAATACAATCTCACATCGATCTTCATGGTCTTGGCGCGGAAGACGCAAGAGATGCTTTCGAGAAGTTTCTTAAAGATGCCGTCACAACGGGAAAAAGAGCTGTCCTCGTCGTCCACGGCCGGGGGCTGTCGTCCGCGAACAAG
>JAJDND010000174.1 GCA_022340885.1 Desulfobacterales bacterium
TAAGTCAGTGCAAAACAAAAACATCACCAGGATTCTATCGGCAAAATGATGAATGCCTAAGATTCTGAGATGTTACCTGTCAGTCAATGTCCCAGCTTGACCGAGTAGCCGTCTCTGCCTGCGGCATCCGAAGAACCCCGAGCCAGGGTAAGGGCCCAGAAACTGTCCGTTACGATCTCAACGATGTAAAAAATTACAATAGGAAAAATGGCGAGAGGATGCATTTTGGCGAAGGCCATCGACCATACGGCCACTGATAGCGTCAGTGGTTTTTCCGAACAAATAATGGTTATAGCCCGGTTTTGAGGGCCGTAAAACTTGAGAATATACCTGCCTGACAGAAAGATCAGGGCAAACATAAAAAGGTGAACGCAGAGGCTGGGTAACAAAATAAGAAAAACATCGGAGAACTTGAGTTCCCAGAGGAGATGGGATTCCTCGGAACAGGAGGCGTAAACAATAAGGGCGAGACAGATTACGGGTAAGTAACGGAGAATGGGCTTCCCTTTCTTCACCAAGCCCGGTGCTTTAAAGCGGAGACCCTGTCCTGCTGCGACCGGAATAAACAGATAGAAGATGAGCTTTAATATCACGTCGATGTCATTTATCCGGGCCACGGAGCCGAGCCAGAACTTAAGGTTTTCAGGAAAGGCGATGAGTCCCACGAAATTAAGTGTCAGGATCAGTATAATCGCTGTCAGGGCGTCACCACGCGCCCTGGCGGCGATAGCCGGTCCTGCCGCCAGAGTGCAGGGCGAGGCACAGATAATAAGGAACCCGGTCATAATATCTTTCGGCATGGAGAAAGCTCTGGCCGTTACCCAGGCCACGACAGGATATATAATAAAAGAGACAAACACGCCCCAGGCAATAACTTTTGCGAATCTGCGTAAGTGCTTCAGCTGTCTGGTATCGAGCTCCATGCCCTGGCCGAAGAAAATCAAACCCACAAGAAAGCCGGTCAAGTCGAGTCTGCCGAGGGAGACCCCCGGGCCAGGCGCATACATGGCAAGCAGCAGCGCAAGGAATATACCTGCGAGTAAAAGATTTTTTTTAGCAAGATGCTCGATATGTGCTACAAAATCATGTGTCGAAGTTGATTTTTTAGCATGTGAATGTGTCATTCGGGATTTCAGATATCACAAGCACTTTTATAAAGGATTTGATCGATCTGCAGTTTAATTAAATGGCTAGAATTTAAGTGAATTCATGCACTATTTAGATCAGAGCGGGAGAGAAAACATCGTAGACCAATAATTCTTCGACGACATTCGTTATCTTGTGTTTTTTTCCTTGCGGAACCCTGACGATCAACCCCGGCTCAAGCGTAAATTCTCCAACGTCCTCGACCCACATCACGGCTTTACCTTTTAACGGATACAGGATGTCGTCCTGCTTATCATGAATGTGCTCGGGAACTTCCTTGCCGACCGGCACCGTAACCAGCATGCAGGTGACGTCCAGATGGTGTTGTTTGGAGGAGATCAGGGGTTTTATTGAAATTCCCGGCACGACGGGGTGCGGTGTCCACGGAATGTTCTCAACTTTTCGATTAACTTCCATTTTAACCTCCTGGGGAAAAAGTATAAAAACATTGAAAATTTGGTCTATAAATAGCCTGCCATAGGAGAGCTATGCTGTCAATCGACATTTTTCATTGCCTCTGCGCAGTCAAGGCACTTTTCGCGTTTACGAGGATAAATGTTAAACGATGCCGACCATTTGGTTCTGACGGGTCGCTGCATGCAGCCCAACATTATCCGGGGATGGCCGAGGGTGGATCTTCAATCGAAATTTCGACGGATTCATCGCCGGCTCAGCCGGATCATTGCCGCCGGAACGGCTCCCGTTCAACGGTTTCACCCATAAACAAGTAAACGATCACCGCTCCTGCAAGACACAATCCGCCATCCACCAGAAAAGGCAATCGATACGAAATGATACCCAGTGTTCCTGCCATCAAGGGACCAAAGGCGATTCCCAGCCCGAATCCGACGGTGACCAGACTCATCATTCGGCTTCTTCGGCATTCGCTTTCCATATGGGCAAGATCTCCGGCATAGGCCAGGGCGGGCGCCACGATAGCCGCCGCGCCGATTCCCTGAACAAAACGCTCAATACCGAAAAGGAGCGAAGAGGTTGTTTCGCCCAATAAGGCGGTGGCCGGCGCCATTAGAATGAGCCCCCCGACCACCAGCGGTTTGCGACCCAGGCGATCCGAAAGGCGCCCCAGAGGAACTTGAAATACCAAACGCCCCACCATCAGCGCGCTGAAGACCACGCCGAAACCGAATGCCTGGAAACCCAGCCGGCTGTTGATCTGGTTTTCGAGGGTCGTTACCAAGGTAAAAGCGGTGGCCATGAGAAATGTGGCGATGGTGGCGCTCAAAATCTGCCGATTGATAATTGAAAGATCGATGATCCTGGCGCAGCTCACATCCTCCTGTTTCGGCGGATCATGATATGCGACACCCGATTGGACAATGATCAATGCAAGGATGAGAACTGCCGCACCGGCATAGAAAGTCGCATTAAAGCCGAATGAATCGCGGAGGAAGCCCCCCAATAGCGGGCCGATCGCCAGTCCCGCCATCCGAAAGGTAGTAAAAAACCCCATGGCGCTGCCCCGCTTTTCCTTTTGGGTGGCGAGTTCCAAAAGCGCCAAGGTGGGGGGAATTTCCATGGCAAGTCCCAACCCTTGTGCAATTCGAAGGCCCAGAAGATCGATGTATCGGGTGGCAAATATAAATGCCAGGGTGGTCAGTCCAATCAGCGCGAGACCCACCTGGATGATTTGTTTGTAGCGTCCGATCCGATCGCTCAAAGCCGCCATGAATGGCTGCAGACCTGCGGTGGCAAATCCGTAAGCGGAGATTAGAATGCCGATGAGAAAAACCTTGGGCAGAGGGATCAGTTTTTCCGGGAGCTTGTCGACATAGAGGGGGATAATGATATACAGGATACTGTTGCCGATAGCGTCGGCCATTCGTGCTACGGAAAGCGATACGACGGTCAGATTGACGCCCAGGGCATTTCCCATCTTTCCGAACAAATTCATTTCGCAGCTTGTGCTACGGCATTTATCAAAAGGGTGTTTCGTTTCAGTATCTCGCAAAATAATGTTTCGATTACATGACCGTACGGCTCTCGGCAACTAACAGACGGCTCTGATATCGGATTGAAACAGGGAGGTCCTAATGTGCAGATTTTTCACTCAAGAGATTATAAATTTCCCAATAGCGTGTCGTAACTTTATCAAGATTGAAAGTCGGTTCACCGAGCTCCGTGCCTGGCTCCGATTCGAAGTCCAACAATGATTGATCCGTGCCCATAATCCTTGCCAGCAGGATTGCGGCGGGTACCTTTAGTTCATCCATAACTATCCTCCTTGTAATGGTTGATAAATAATAAACATTTGGAAGTCTGGATTACGCTTAAAATAAGTGCCATCTTCCACTTAATACCGGAAAAAGGCTCGAAAGGCTTGCTCTATGAATGATAAGAAATTCCATGTGGGAAGGGAAATAATAGAAATTCTGCGATTGTGTGAAGTTCAGACAAACTGTTCTCCGAAAAGTAGGCCTTACGGGCCGGAGGCCATTATATGAAGGCCTGCCGGTGATTGTATCGGTTAAGCGTAAGGTAAGAATCGATGGATGAATTGTCAATTACACTTTTTCGGCCGACGTTGCCGAATCAGGGCAATCGTTCCATATCTCCGATGAATGTTTTTAAGCTATGCGGTATCGGTCGATCCGGTTTTATGATAAAGTAATGTAAACGATCGAGGCAGGAACCGTCATTTTCGCCCTCAAAGCAATTCATTATAAATTTTTTCTTTTAAAAGATGCGAATGCGCCATCATGAAAATACCCAAAAAGAACGCGGCTCGGCTAATTCCCACCTTGTTCGCGTGTGGGACCTGCCGACGCGCCTGTTTCATTGGCTCATCGTGATATTCGTAGTGGTTTCATTTACCACCGGTATGGCGGGTGGCAATTGGATGGCCTATCATCTGAAGAGTGGATTCATTATTTTAACGCTGCTGCTTTTTCGGTTGATCTGGGGGTTTTGGGGCGGCCGCTATTCGCGTTTTATTGCCTTTGTCCAAGGCCCGGTTGCTGTCATGCGGTATGCGATAACGTTATTTCGCAAAGATACGCCCAAGATCCTGGGGCATAATCCCATGGGGGGCTGGTCTGCAATGGCGATGCTGGCGGCGCTCGCTGTACAGGTGGGTACCGGTTTGTTCGCCAATGATGACATCGCCACTCAAGGGCCGCTATATGGATGGGTCGGCAAAGCCACCAGTGACTGGCTGACCGGAATCCATGTATTCAACAAAGGCGTGATCCTCTTTCTTATCGCTTTGCATATTTCGGCCGTGCTCTTTTACCTGTTCATCAAACATGACAACCTGATCGTTCCCATGGTTACAGGATTGCGGCCATGGCGCGAGCCCGCCC
>JAJDND010000189.1 GCA_022340885.1 Desulfobacterales bacterium
ACCTGCCTCTTTTTCCACTTCCGAAGCAATGGCCGTCCAATCATAATCGGACAATCCATGGGCGACGGCCTCTGAAAACCGATCCTGCAGAACCCGGGCAAACCGCATGGCCGTTCTGCTTTCTGCCGCGGTTTCGGCAACCAAGCGGACGTCTTTTTGACCCAAACGGAGTTTAAAAAGCGGTTCCATATACTTTTTATCGAGGATCTGACGCCCGTAATTTTGATAAATGGGGCAGGCAAACAATGTGCTCCCAAGCGCTTCATGAAGCTTATCGGGATCACCGTTGTTTTTTGAAACGAGCGTAAATGCTTCGGCCATGGCTTCGATAGCTGAAGCGATAAGAAAATTGGCAGCCAATTTCGCGACATTGGCGCTTTCCGGCAAAGTGCCGAAATCGAATATTTTCATGCCGACGGCTTCCAATAAAGGCTCCACCCGCTTTTTGGCGTTTTCATCTCCTGCAACAAAATAGGACTGCTTTTTTGCCAGAACAACATCCGGACGGCCCATTACAGGAGCGGCGATGTAATACCCGCCAAAGTCGGACTGTTGTCTGGCAAGCCGGGCCGCCGTACTTGGCAGTATGGTACTCATGGAAACATGAATACCATCTTTTCCCAAACGTTCGGCCAATTGACCGTTTTCTCCGACGACAGCGGTCAATGCGTCATCTTCCGACACGCAGCTCATCACGATGCCACCCGGTTGAGCCACATCCAAAGGATTCTTCTCCGCGGAAGCTCCCAGTTCAATCAGAGAAGCGGCTTTTTCAGGTGTCCTATTGTAAACCATCACATCATATCCTGACTCGAGCAGGTTACGGGCCATGGGAAGTCCCATCATCCCAGTGCCGATAAAACCAATTTTCTTTTTCTCGTTCATAACGACGTCTCCTTTTTCATTGCATGGTAACGAATCAGCCCTTCCTGTGCCACAGAAGCGACGAGCTCTCCTTTTTGGGTATAAATGCTCCCAAAGTTCAATCCTTTGGCTTTGTGGGCGCTGGGGCTTTTCATGACATAATAAAGCCATTCATCCATTCGAAAATCCCGATGGAACCACAGGGCGTGATCCAAGCTTGCGACCTGCATGTCGCGTTCCCAGTAACTGTGCCCGTGCGGGTAAAGAGAAGTGGCCACAAAACCGAAATCAGAAGCGTAGGCCAGCATATACTGGTGAACTCTGAAATCATCCGGCATTTTGTCGATGGTTTTGAGCCAGGTGTAACCCATCGGTACCCGCTTTTCAGGATAAAAAGGATCAATGGGATTTACAGGCCGAAATTCGATGGGTTTTTTGCACAAAATTTTGTCTCGAATCCGTTCCGGAATTTTGTCAGCAACCGCCATGGCCAGCTCCAGCTCGGAAACGATGCCGTCCGGTCCGATCATCTCCGGGGCGCTGTCTTGATGATCAAATCCGGGTTCATCGATTTGAAACGAAGCAGACATGCTGAAAATAGCCTGGCCTTTTTGAATGGCGACGACGCGGCGGGTCGTGAAACTTTTCCCGTCACGAATGCAATCGACCTCATACACAATGGGTTTGTTTACATCTCCCATTCTGAGAAAATAGGCATGAAGGCTATGGGCATAACGATCCGATGGTACGGTTTGATAGGCCGCGGACAGGGCCTGCCCCAAAACTTGTCCGCCGAATACGCTCCCGAAACCCAGATCCTGACTTTGGCCGCGAAAGATATTCTCCTCGATCTTTTCCAACTTCAAAAGCCGCAACAATTCTTCAAGTACATTATTTTCGCTGCAAGCGTCCATTGTCCCTTCCTTTTTATTATCGCATCCAGTTTTCATGCTCCGCCATCCATTTGTCAACGGTCTTGCTCAGCCAGTTTCCCAGTCCTTTTGCAACATAAAACCTGGGATGTAACAGATTATCGTCCGATGGTATCAATTTTTCATCAACGGCAATCTGATGAAGCGCTGTGTGGGGATAAATTCGAATGCCTGTCGTGATTTTCATGGCCTCGGTTTTCAGTGAGTCCGCAAACGACAAGCTTTTTTCAACACTGTCTCTGGTTTCACCGGGACCGCCCAATAAAAGAAATCCCATGCAGCGAATTCGTTGCTTTTTCAGCATTTTTGTAATGTGACGAATATCATCGAGCGTATATTGTTTATTCATTCTTTTCAGCATGCTTTCAGAGCCGCTTTCGAATCCCAGGGAAACTTCTTTGCATCCTGCCCGTGCCATTTTTTCAATGAGCGCGCCATCGACCTTCCAGGGATACAAAATACAGCGCCAATTGATGTGAACATCTGCGCGAATGATATGCTCACACAGCGCCTTTGCATACGCCGACGGAAAGTTAAAGGTATTGTCAACAAAGAAAAAATTGTTGATACCGAACGCTTTAACCCGGCGAATAAAATCCAAAACATATTCGACCGAATGTTTCCTTAAAATTCGACCCTCGATGGAAGCCGTCGAGCAGTAGATGCAATCCATCGCGCACCCCCGGCGGGTTTGTATCGGAAACCATATTTCTTTCATGTCATAACCGGAAGGTATGGGCATATGGAGATTTATCAGCGGATGCGGATAATCATCCAGGTTTTCTCCCGGGTCAGGTTTTTTCACAAGTCCGGTTTCCGGCAGACAGAGCCCGGGAATTTCAGAGATTTCCGCCTGATGCGCCATCCGTTCCAAAAGCATGACGAATGATTTCTCACCTTCACCCTGAATACCCACATCTGCTTTTAGATAATCGAGCGCACTCAAGGGAAAAATGCTGTATCCGGCCCCGCCCAGCACAATGGGTGCATCTGAAAGGTCCCGGCATTCACTCACGACCGCTTTTACCGGGTCGAGAAGGAATTCCGTATCTTCCATTACCTGGTCGTCGATATTTCTAACCGATATGCCGATCACTTCCGGTTGAAATGACAAAACAGATCCTCTCACCCGTTCGCCGATGTCCCCGGCCATCATTAGATTGACGGTTTTCACATGATGCCCTGCGGTTTGTGCCGCCGCTGCAACTTGTGCCATTCCAAGGGGCAATACCGGCATATTGATCTGTTCCGTGTTTGCTGAAATCAGCAGAACTTTCATGGTCGCCTCATCCTATTTTCAGCGGCATCGATCTTCCCTGAATCCATCCGCCGTACGTTAGTCCCTATATTCATTTTTATGCAACAACTCCCGGAAGTCAAGGGGAGGCCAGAGGCCGGGGGTCAGAGATCGGAGGTCTGATGTCAGAAGTCAGCCCCGCCGCTGGGCGCAAGCACCCAGTTTGATCAAAAAAGGAACTTAGAATGAACATCTAACATTGAACGTCCAAAATCGAAGTTTGAGTGAGAAAAGATTAAGAACCCATACATCATAGTATCCGCTACGAAACAATCAGAATTCGGTGTTGATTTTTTTCATTCGATGTTGGGACTTGGACGTTCGATGTTCGACGTTCATTTTTCAAAACAAGTTACCTACGAGCGCTCAGAGAGAGCACAAACCGCCGCACCGATAAGGGCTGCTTTATCGTTCAGGATAACTTTGACAGGGATTTTTTCGAGAAAACCCCTAAACCTTCCTTTGTTTACAAATGCCTTCATAAAAATATCTTCTTTGAGCTTCGGCAAAATCTTTGGCGAAATACCACCGCCTAAAAAAATCCCGCCGGTGGTCAGACCGAATAGCGCGAAGTTACCGGCAACGGCTCCGAAAATGGAAACAAACATCTCCAGCGCTTCAATACATGCGGAATCTTTGATTGTCAGGGCGCCGTCAGTAATGGCTTTTGCCGGATCCGTTTCATTCAGTTTTTGATTGAATCCTTCGGATTCATTCACGCGGCCCGCGTTTCTCAACCAGTCATAAATATTTACCAAACCCGTCCCTGAAACCACTCGCTCGATGCTAACATGCCCATAACGCCGGTGAAGATACCGCCACAGATCGGCTTCCAATTCATTATTCGGTGCAAAATCGGAATGCCCCCCCTCGGATGATATCGGCACGTATCGATCTTCATGATGCAACATCATAGCAATCCCCAGCCCTGTTCCGGGAGCGATCAGTCCAAGATGACCCCCCTTTGCCCCATCAGCCTGATTCAAAGGATAAAATTCATCCGCATTCAACAGCGGAACAGCCATTGCCGTAGCGGCTAAATCGTTGACGATCCTGACATGTTGAAAGGAAAATTGTTTCTTGATTCGATCTTGGGATACTCGCCAGGGCAGATTGGTGGTTTTGGATTTTCCGTCGATGACGGGTCCTGCAATGCCAAAGCATGCACGGCTGATCGCCGACGGATGCATGTCAAGAAATTTCCGAATGATATGCTCCAGATCCGGTACATCCGAGCTTGAAAACGTTTCCATCACTTTTAACACGGGACGATCCTCGTTTTCGGAAAAGAGCCCCAAGTTTGTTTTTGTCCCGCCGATATCCCCGGCCAGTACCAGTGGTTTCTCCATCGAAATTGTCATGGCGTCAAATTCCCCTTATTTTTTATGCATGATGTAATTAATAAAAGTTACATTCAGTATATTTAGGTGGTATACTTTAAATAAAATCGTGTAACGATTTTATGAAACGCGGCTATGCCGCTGAGTTGGCGAAAGGCTAAAATTCCTATCCCCGCAGCAAGCTGCGGGGTATTTCGGAATTTTTGCCACAGCCCTGAGGGCTGCGGCACCGCTCTTTCG
>JAJDND010000042.1 GCA_022340885.1 Desulfobacterales bacterium
ACCATGATCGATATTGGGGCCAAAAAGTGCATTCCGTGTAAAATGATGGCGCCGATCATGGAGAAAATGGAAAAAGTGTACAAAGGAAAAGCAATCATCACTTTTATAAATTTTTGGGAGCATCGGGAACCTGTCAATCGATTCAGGATCCGTGTAATTCCCACGCAGATTTTTTCGATAAAAACGGAAAAGAGGTTTACCGGCATGAAGGGTTTTTGGCTGAAAAAAATATTGTAGCAATACTGGGGAAGATGGGCGTCAAGTAGAAACCTGTCATCGGTTTTTGAATCGAAGCCGAAGGTAAACAAACAGCTTGTAAAATCACGGTTAGGTTAATCGATAAGGAGACTTAAATGAAAGGATTGGAGATCGAATGGAAACATCTGGAAGTCGATGGAAAGACCTGTGACCGTTGCGCCGGAACCGGAGACGAAATCCATCAGTTAATCGATCGTCTGCACGAAGAGTGTGAATTAAAGGATGTCCATATCACATTAAAGGAAATTAACCTCACGGAAAAGGACATTGAAGAATCAAACCGTATTTTCATAAATGGGATACCGCTTGAAGATATCCTTCCTGAAACGACGGTTTCTCAGAATGTTTGTTCTTCCTGCAGCGATCTGCTCGGAAGTTCGACCTGCTGTCGGACAATCATCCACACAGGAAAAGAATACGAAACGATACCGAAACAATTGATTCGTGAAGCAGTCTGCAAAATCGCGAAGTGTTGTTGAAATGCTCGAGACGTTATTTCTGGATATAAACAACTGGATGGTGAGCGGTTCATATATCGCGGCGTTAGGATGCTTTCTCTGGGGAATTATCAGTGTGCTGTTTAGTCCGTGCCGTCTGGCATCGATCCCGCTCATCATTGCCTATGTGGGCGGCCAACATCTTGCATTGAGCCCCAAACAGGCTAGTTCTTATGCGGTTCTGTTTACACTGGGGCTGTTTATCACCATCGCCGTCATAGGTATGGTTTGCATATTGCTTGGCCGGATGCTTGGCGACGTGGGGAATTACTGGCAAATTCTCATCGGCCTGGTCTTGGTTTGGGTCGCCTTGGGGATGCTGGGAGTTGATAAATGCACCCTGTCCGGCAGTTTGCTGTACCGGTTGAAATTTTCGGGTCTGTTCGGGGCATTTGCACTTGGCCTTTGTTACGGCGTTCTTTCCGGTTCCTGCACCTTCGGATTTATTGCGCCTATTCTTGCAATGTTTACGATACAAAAGAAGATCGCGACAGGAATTCTTTTCATTATGCTTTTTGCTCTTGGCCACTGCCTGCCGATTGTTATGGCGGGAAGCCTTACATCGGCGGTTCGGCGGCTGATCGAAAATCGCATCTGGCAGGGAGCGGGTGCCTATTTTCGCAGAGGTGCCGGTGTAGTAACAGGACTACTGGGTGTTTATTTCATAGTGAATCCATTTATTTTTGTATAAAAAAAAATGCTTCCGACAAGGAGGTAGCAATGTCTGAAATCAAACGATTGTCGTTCTTGGACCGTTTTCTGACGTTGTGGATCTTTCTGGCCATGTTCGTCGGTGTCTTGAGCGGTTATTTATTTCCGCGCGTTCAGGATCTTATCAATTTCTTTCAGGTGAATACCACCAACATTCCCATTGCCATCGGATTGATCCTGATGATGTATCCGCCGCTGGCCAAAGTCAAATACGAGCAGTTGGGTCAAGTTTTTCGGAACGTTAAAGTCCTTTTGCTGTCATTGGTTCAGAACTGGATTATCGGTCCCATCCTGATGTTTTTGCTGGCCATCAGCTTTTTATCAGGGCATCACGAATATATGGTGGGGCTGATCATGATCGGCCTGGCGCGATGCATCGCCATGGTCATCGTCTGGAACGATCTGGCAGCCGGCGATGCCGAATATTGCGCCGGACTGGTTGCGTTCAACTCCATCTTCCAGGTTCTCTTTTTTTCCGTTTACGCATATATCTTCATAACTGTTCTTCCAGAATGGATCGGACTTAAGGGAATGGTTGTTAAAATTTCCATCGGACAGATTGCCGAGAGTGTTTTTATCTATCTGGGCATCCCCTTTATTGCCGGCATCATCTCACGGGTGATCGGCCTGAAGACCAAGGGCAAAGAATGGTATGAAAAAAAGTTCATCCCCAGGATCAGCCCGATCACGCTGATTGCGCTATTGTTTACCATTGTGGTGATGTTTTCCTTAAAGGGGGAATATATCGTCCAACTGCCGCTGGATGTCGTCCGGGTGGCCATTCCGCTTTGCATTTATTTTGTGATCATGTTTTTTGTTTCTTTTTATCTATCCATGAAAGTAGGGGCCACCTACGAACAGTCCACAACATTAAGTTTTACGGCAGCTTCCAACAATTTCGAATTGGCCATTGCCGTGGCCGTGGCCGTATTCGGCATCGACTCCGGCCAGGCCTTTGCGGCGGTAATCGGCCCGCTAGTTGAAGTCCCGGTACTCATCAGCCTGGTCAATGTTGCGCTCTGGTTTAAACGCAAGTATTTTCCTTATGCCGTGGAAACCCCGACAGGCGTCTGTCATGTCACCTGTGAACATTAAGTGGAGGCGATATGCTGCTTGAAAGCTATTCCTTGGAAATATTCAATTCGGAATGTAATCCGAACGCAATGGCGGTGCATTGTTTTGCGCATCTGGACCGGGATGTATGGGAAGCGATTCCCTATCTGAATGCCATCCTCGGCGGGTTTACCTATATCAAGGAACCGCCAAGTGTAACATTCAAAACCCAAGGGAAATTGATCACCGTTCATGCCAGGAAAATTGCTATAAACGCCCTAAGGGACGAAGCAGAAGCCAAAAAGATTGTGGAGTGGATCATAAGAGAGATCAATTCGGCCTGGGAAAATCGAGATAATATTGAACCCAGCTATGAATCAGCTCCCCGTCCTGCGATAACGGAAATTCTAAGGTTGCTGCCAAAAACCAACTGCAAAAAATGCGGTCAGCCTACTTGTATGGTTTTTGCCACCCAGGTAGCCGATGGTGCAAAGGGTCCTGATGATTGTCCGCCAATAGGAGAAGAAAACAGCAAAAAACTTTTGGAATATATGAGGCATTTTAAATTTGATTATTAATAGTACGATCCTGTTTAAACTTAAGAGAAATTTTTGAAATGAATTTGAAAAAAGTGCAGATAGAACTGGACGTTTCCGATGTCCAGAGGGTATTGGCCATTGCTCTGGACGAAGATAAAGACAGGGCGCTCGAATATATAAAGAAAAATCTTGTCAAAAAGATTGAGAAAGTCTTGCAGCCGCACTGAGTGCCGGTTTTCGAGGCCAGTTATGGCCCTTCACAAACAGAACGTTTTGGTCGATGATTGCAGCAGGTTGTTGCAATAGCCAAGGAGGATTTTTATGGTTTTGACAATTTCAAACCAGGAATTTCAAGAGATGCGAATGGCGGCTATGGATGGTGACAAAGATGAAGCTTTGCGTCTGATTAAGGTTTTTATCAAAAGGCTAGAGCAACAAAAGCAACAAGGGATGAAATCTCATTTATAAGGATATGAGAATGAATCATTCGCTGAAAACTTTCTGCCGGACTATACTTCAAGGAATTTGTTTAAGCCACAAAAGAAATCATTTAATTTTGAAGGGTGTCGTCATTCCAATGCTTTTAGTGTTTACAACACTATGCTATGCATCGGATCAGAAAGTCGAGAGCTTGAAACAACTGATAGAAATGTATGACCCAACAGATTGCCGTGAATGCCATGAAGAAATCTATGACCAATGGCAAAATTCCCATCATGCAAGATCCATCACAGGGATATTCATGGAGCGGTACCTCAAGAAAGGTCCTTTCTCGGTGAAGAATCCCAGGCATGCCACCAAAAAGAATTTTCCCTGTTTTAAGTGCCATCTGCCCCAACTGCAAAAAGCAACCGATGCGGTGGCTGCAGAAATTGCCGAGGTCATTTTAAACAATGACAAAGCCACCATGAAAAAGCTCAACATTTCCTGTATGGTTTGTCATCAGGACAAAAGCGTCGTCCATGGTTTGCCCGAAAGCAATGTAATGTTTGGCCCTAAGGCTAAAAAAGAATATCCGGAAAAAGACCACATGAAGGTCAAAAAGAGCTCTTTCATGACCCAGTCTGCCATGTGCGGGCAGTGCCACGGTTTGGGACCCATTTTTGAATTTGAATATCCCATTCAATGCGCCACGCTCTACGGAAGCTACCTGCATGCCTACATCCCGTCCGGCGGCGTCCAAACCTGTCAGGGGTGCCACATGAAAAAGGCCGATCATACATGTCCGCCCAACTTTAATGATAGAAAAGACGTGTCGGAAAGGCTGCGACAGGCCCTGCCGCTTGAAGTGGATACATTGAGCTACTGGTTTCAACCTTTTGAAAATATATTCGTCTCAACCATTGTCGTTAAGACAAACATCACCAGCAAGGCAGGTCACAGAATTCCGGACGGCTGACCTTCCAAGAATCGGGTGATCCTGGAGGTGACCGCAACGAACGATAATGCAAAAACGATATTTAAGACCTCGAAGATCTACATGCCTCAGTCGACCACATCACTGGATAGTACCATGGTATACGGCCCTGACAAAAAACTTGGAATCATCAGGGATACGAGCATTCAGCCATTTGAACCTAAGACAGAGACCTTTGAGATCAAGGTTCCCGAAACAGTCAAATTAGTAAATGTCGTTGTCAGTCTCAGCTATCAGCTTCGGCCTGGTGATGTCTATCCAATCCATTTGATCGTAAAAAAAGTGCTTATCGAACCTCCCCGATCCAAATGACAAGGTTATATCAAGATACCGGCTGATTTGATGAATGTTACAACGGCAACTCAACACTATCTTATTTGGTCTGCCTGGAATATACATGAATTCAACCATTTTAAATCGTTAGGTTCATAATGACAAAATTCCTCAGTTAAATTTATCTTCATATTTTCTAATTATAACTCCTTGAAAATTCATGTTAAAGTTTAAATTATTCAAAAAAATTGCCTTTCCCCCTTGACCTGTCCCAAGGTACGGGTCTTATATTGTTCCAGGAGGTAAAAAATGGAAAAGATGACCATCGGCCAATTGGCTAAAAAGGCAAATGTGAACCTGGAAACAATTCGATATTATGAACGCAGGGGATTAATACCCGAACCTCACCGCAACAGCAGCGGGCATAGGCAGTATTCTTTAGAAGAGGTTAAACGAACTAAATTCATCAAACGTTCTCAGGCACTCGGGTTTTCGCTAAAGGAAATTTCGGAACTACTGTCGCTGCGGGTGGAACCTGGAACAACCTGCGCTGATGTTAAGGAACGCGTGGAAACAAAAATCGAGAATATTAAAAGAAAGATATTGGATCTTGAACAGATAAGAAAAGCCTTGTTGAGTCTGTCCCAAAGGTGCACAGGTCGAGGGCCGGTCGGTCGATGTCCTATATTGGAAGAACTCTACAAATAAATATATGAAAGGGAAAAAATATGAATACAAAACGCAGAGTTGAGGTTTTTAGTGCCGGATGTCCTTTATGTGAAGAAGCCGTTGAAATGGTCAAACGAATTTCCTGCCAGGATTGCGTAATCAATGTCTTGGATATGAAAGACCATGATGTTGCCGAGCGGGCGATCGTAACGGAATTGGCGAGCCATGCTGTATCAAAGGATGTGAATTCGGTTAAAAATAATGAGCCTACCAATATAGTGCCTTTGTCGGGAGTTTAGATGGTCTGGTGGAATTTATGATCCTCTCAATTGATAGCTGATGCTAAGACCTTATTCGTAATGGGCTTGACAAGTTAGGTTAATTATGCAAAAAAATATATGAATTTAAAATAGTTGCTTTAACTTGATTCAAAGGGAGAGCATATGATTTTATAAGGAACCCCATTTCTCAAGATAGAGGATGGGGTTTTTCTTTTTGGGGAATATCGATTAG
>JAJDND010000206.1 GCA_022340885.1 Desulfobacterales bacterium
CAGGCTATAGGGTCTACTGCCGTTCAACATTGAAGGCGACTTGCTCGAACACGTCGATGTCATAATTGCCGCCTGCCAGTACCAACTTTTTACTTATTCTTCGAAATAGGTACGTTTTCGTTACTTAATAGACCTTCCGAGTGCCATGCCGCGTTCCGATCACTTCAAGGGTGCTGTTTACCACCACAAAGGCTTTGGGGTCGATACTGAAAATGATATTTTTCAACTTGGGGAGCTCCGTCAACGTGGTGATGGTAAAAATCACTTCCTTCGGGTTGCCGGTATAAGCGCCTTTTGCCTGCAAAAACGTGGCGCCCCGGTTGATTTGTTCAAAGATTTCTTCCGTAATTTCCTTATACTTTTCCGAGATGATGGTTGTGGACAGTCGCTGGTTAAAACCGGTGAGGACCGCATCGAGGGTTTTGCTGCTGGCGAAGACATAAATCAGGCTGTAAAGAGCAATCTGGAGCCCGAGAAAATAGCCGCCCGTCAAGATCACCACTGCATTTACCAATAAACTGGTCAATCCGGGCCGGAGTCCGAATTGTTTGTTGGCATATATCGCCAGAATATCCACACCGCCCGCAGATCCCAAAGACCGGAGAACGATTCCGGATCCTGCGCCGCAAATGATACCGCTGAATACGACCACCAAAATAGGATCCTGGACAGGGGCAGGGGGGGTTTTAAGGACGGCGGCGGACAGGGAAAAATATGCCATACCAAAAATAGTATACAGCATAAATCGCTTGCTGATGATGAACCAGCCAATGAGCATTAAGGGGATGTTGAGTATGAAATAGGCGATGCCGACATCCGCTGAAGGAAAAAGATAGTGGATGAGGATGGCCACACCCGATACACCGGTGCCCAAAATCTTATTGGGGATCAGAATGCTGTTCATCCCGATAACGAAAACAGTGATCCCCAAAACGATCAAAAACAGATTGAACGAGACGGTTTTCCACGTCATAACTATTCTTTTGAAATCAAAATGTACGGATTGTGCTTTCGGCTGCATGCTTTGGCCTCCACTGTGGATTCGATTTTTTCAATAATATTGGACTAATATTTTTATAAAAGTCATTTGCGTTTATATTTTGGTTTGAAACACCTGTTGAGATACGTAATTGTAATTAAGAATATGTGCACTTAGTCGATCTTCAATGAAAATATTAAATCAAAAAAGATAGATCAGGGAATGGGGGAGAACTGTAATCAAATGCGGGCTGAATTGCAAGAGCCTGCCAATTGGTTGAAGCTAAGATATGACGAGAAATTACAAGCGAAGACTCGCGGCGGATGGTGTGATTCATTAAAAATTCATATTCAGCACATGCACCTTGCCGGTATCGGTTTCCCGGATCTGAAGGCGCAGACTTTTCGCTGTTTTGGCTTCTTCCGGGAAAAAGAGAAAACCGTTGTACGGAATTTCGAATTTTCATGTTTTGATTTTTAGCATAATTTATTATAAAGAACAATTTATAAAGAATAACAGTTCCTTTCGACAGGCGCTATTGATCCTTGGACTTGATCTATTCGCCTTTCTATTATGGAGAGAATAAATGAAGACCTTATACCAGCGACAAAGCCTTTTTGGGCCCGGTATATGTTTAATCCTGCTTGTGATCACAGGGTTGGTTTTTATCGGTTGCGCAGAAGTTCCCATTACAGGGAGAGGAAGCCTTCACCTGGTGCCGGATTCCGAATTAATGACCATGAGCTTAAAAGAATACCGTCAAGTTATTGATAATAATAAACTTTCTACAGACCCAGACAAGGTTCGGATGGTGAGAAAGGTCGGCAACAGAATCTCCAAAGCAGCCGAAGCATTCCTTGCGGATATGGGCCGAAAAGATCAGATCCGCAATTACCAATGGGAATTTAATCTCATTCAGGACGACAAGGTGGTGAATGCCTGGGTGATGCCGGGCGGCAAGGCGGCCGTTTATACCGGAATACTCCCGTATACAAAGGATGAAAACGGTCTCGCCGTGGTTTTGGGTCATGAGGTGGGTCATGCCATCGCCGAACATGGCAATGAAAGAATGAGCCAGGCGCTTTTAGCCAATATGGGCGCCGTGGCGCTGTCAGCGGCCCTGGCCCAAAAACCCGACCAGACCCGGCAACTATTTATGACGGTTTACGGCGTGGGAACCAATGTGGGCGTGTTGCTGCCTTACAGCCGCCTTCAGGAAAGCGAGGCGGATCGAATCGGCTTGATGCTCATGGCCAGAGCGGGCTACGATCCTCGGGCCGCGGTGCCGTTTTGGGAAAGAATGAACCGGGAGGAAAAAACGAGCCAACCGGAGTTCCTGTCCACCCATCCGGCACCGTCGACCCGGATCGCCGATATCGAAAGATATATCCCCGAAGCGATGCCGTATTACAGGCGTTAATCGACACCGATTAAAGGAGATGCATAGACGTCAACGGTTTTAACGCCATCTATTCCGGCTGCAATGGTTTTTATCGCATCTATTGTTTTTGTCTGATTGCTCAATTGGACCTTTATTGTAACATGGACAGCACCGTTTTTGGCAGTAACCTCCGACGTTGGAAATTCGTTAACCAGAGCGGCTTTCACTTCGGCGGACAGCGTCAAGTTATCGATGATCATTTGAGATTCGGGCGTTGTTTGAAAGCAGGGCATTCTTGCGGCGTATAATATAAGATCCACAGCATCTTCTATCTTTTTTCTTTTGATATGAACAACCAAATCGTAAAGGCTGGAGTCTATCGTATCATAACCGTATAACTGAAGGCCCCATTTGCGGCGCTCATCATCATCTTTTTTCAGGATATATTGTGCTTCTTCGGCGGAAATTCCTTCGCGCTTCATTTCCTCTTGCACCCGGTCCTCCAGATCTGCAATGACACGAATTTTGAGAACATGGGGAATATCCTGAAGGAAAAAATGGCCGGCCAGTCCGTGATAGACAACATTGTCTTTTTGTACGCACTTTAAAAGTGATGCTCGTATATACGCAATGTACTTTTCTTTTCCGTAAGTGAATCGATTGAACACGGAAAAAGGATCGTGAATCGCTCGAATCAGGTTAATTTCCGGAATATGAAATTGTTCCGATGCTTCCAGGAGAATTTCCCGTGATACACATTGGTAATTGAGCTCTTTCGCAACATTTTCGGCAACTTCTCTCCCATGGCTGTAAGATCCTCTTGAGATGGTGATAATGGCCATATTAAACTCCTTTTAAGTATATATTCAATGACTTAAAATAAAATCCACCAAAGCCGCCCGTTCGGAATCGGACAAGGCTTTTGTCTTCCTGAGTTGCCTTTTCATTACAACGGACCTTTCCGGTTTGATAATCGGATCGGCCTCTCCTTTAAAATATCGGCTAAGCTGCTCATTTTTACCTTTATACGCTTTGGCTAATTCAAAAAGGGAAGGAATCGTGCCGGAGGTCATTTTTTGTTTGTGACAAAAAATGCAGCCCTTTGATTTAAAGATTTCTTCTCCCTGGTTTTCGGCAGAAAACGCCGCCGTAACCAGCAAGCATAGAAAAATAAAAAAAACGACACCAGAAATTTTCGCCATACAAACCTCCTTTCAATGAACAGCTTATTCTGTAATTGTGAGTGTCAGAAAACGACTTGCCCCGTCGCGATTGATCAAAAAGAGAATCGTGTTTCCTTTTTTATACCGGCTGAT
>JAJDND010000210.1 GCA_022340885.1 Desulfobacterales bacterium
GATTCAACACGTCTCATAGCATTCCGACGACCCGATCCAACAAAAGATTTGCGACATCCTTTTTGGTCATTTTGGGAAGTTTTTCTATCGTCCCGTCTTTGTAAAACAGGGTCACCGTATTGGTATCGGTGTCAAACCCGGAATCAGATGACCCCACGATATTGCCGACAATGATGTCAAGATTTTTTTCCCTCAGTTTTTTTTGTGCATACTGTTCAAGGTGTTCTGTTTCCGCGGCGAATCCGATGAGAATTTTTCCGTTTTTATTCCTGCCGATTTCTTTTAGGATGTCTTGGGTCCTTTCCAGCGGCAAAACCAGTTCTACCGTGTCTTTCTTGACTTTGTGGTCCGAGCGATCCGCAGGACGGAAATCGGAAACCGCAGCCGCTTTGATGATAATATCCGAATGTTCCATATGTTCAAAAACGGCCCCGGCCATTTCTCGTGCCGTGTTGACCCTGATCACGTTGACATTATTGAGATTCAAAAGAGTGGTCGGGCCGGTGATCAGCGTGACGACAGCGCCCCTGTGCTCGGCAGCCTTTGCCATAGCAAATCCCATCTTTCCCGAGGAAGGGTTGCTGATAAATCTGACGGGATCGATGGGCTCTCGAGTGGGGCCTGCAGTAACCAGTATTTTCTTTTCTTTGAGATCCTTCGGCATAAGGTAGTAGACGGTTCTGTCAAGGATGTCCTCGGGTTCCGGAAGACGGCCGGGCCCGGTTGTTCCGCAAGCCAGGTTGCCGGACTCCGGATCAATAACAAAATACCCATCTGAACGAAGTCTATCGAGATTTCTTTGCACGGCACTGCTTTCGAACATATGGGTGTTCATCGAAGGGCAGAGAATCGCAGGACATGTTACCGCCAGCATAAAGGTGCTCAGAGGATCATCTGCAATGCCGTTGGCCAGCTTTCCGATGATATCGGCGGTCGCCGGGGCGATAACCACGGCATCGGCGTTTTGTGCCCATTCAATGTGCCTGATGGACGCATCACCGCTCTCTTCAAAAAGGCTCGTACAGACGGTTTGGCCGGATAAAGCCTGAAAGGTCACCGGCCCTACAAACGACTGCGCATTCTGCGTCATGATAACCCTGACATTGGCGCCTTCTTTTATAAAAAGCCGCAACAGTTCGGCGCTCTTATAAGCTGCGATGCCGCCGGAGACGCCCAATACGACGTTTTTATTCTCGATAACGCTATTCATATTTAAAAACTCACCTGCCGTTTTTGAGTAACTGTTTAAACTCTAAAAGCTTTTTCACGTTGCGATGCATGAGCAGAAGCCCAATCCATTGATCAAACAACGCCAAAAGCTTATCCGGCGATTTCCCAACACGCTGCGTTTCGATTTCAGAGAGCGCCTCGACAAGATCCCGTTGTCCGGGTTCTTGGGCCAAGAGGTATTTGTAAATTCTTTCGGCATTTTTCAAATCTCCCTGGTTCACATACACCTTTGCCATGGTCCGGGTATAGAACACATTGTTTTCGATCAATTTTGTTTTACCTTTTTCGCTTTTTGACTTTAATGATCACTTCGTCTTTGCCGATAACACCCAACTCCTTCCTGGCTACATTTTCGAGATATTTGGGATCGTTCTTCAAACGTTCGATTTCACGATACAAGGAAAGATTCTTTTTCGTAAGCTCACCGGTTTGTTTCACGATACGATCTCTTTTGGCCTTAAGTCTATATAAATCGGTAAGACCGTTTTCACCGAATATAATAAACAATAACATCAAAAACATACTGATTATTGCCGCAAAAAGCATTATATTCTTTTTAAAATTCACGCTTTGCCTACTCCTTTTCTGGCGATGGCCAAGACCTCTTTCAACTCCCGGCTCTTTAACAACAATGAAAATAAACCATACGATGCGAAGCCGATGGTGATGCTCCCGGCAAGCCCCAAAAAAAGGCCTCCAAGACTTCCTTCCGTGGAAGGAATAATGAACAGAGATGTTGCCCAAACCGCAGCACCCATAAATCCCGAACAGAGTATGGCTTTATTGGCAGAGGCCATAATCGTTTTCAATCCCAGCATGCCGAGCTTTATCCTCAAAGCCCGGAGAAGAAGTCCGAGGTTCAATATCGAAGCCAGAGACGTGGCAAGCGCCAGACCGCCATGGCCCAATGGGCCCATAAGAATAATCCCGAAAATAAAATTGGCACAGACAGATATGATTGCTGTTCGTACCGGCGTTTTTGTATCCTGAAGCGCATAAAAGGTCGAAACCACTATCCGGACGGCCGAAAAAGCCCATAATCCAATACTATAATATAATAAGGCATATGCCGTCAAACTCGTGCTCTTTTCATCAAAAGCGCCCCTTTTAAATAACAATGCCACAATCGGCTCCCTTAATACAATCAGGCCGACCATTGCAGGGATGGTGATAAAAAATACCAATTTCATGGCATATGAAAACGTATCGCGGACAGCGTCGAGGTCTTTTTTTGCAGCCTGTCTGGAAATGCTCGGCAAAACAGCGGTTGCGGTTGCGATGGCAAATATCCCGAGTGGGAATTGTACCAGACGATCGGCATAATATAAATAGGAAACGCTTCCTTCGGGTAGCAGCGATGCCAAAAGGGTCCCCACCAGAATATTGATTTGATAGACGGCGGCGCCGAATATCATGGGAACCATCAGAAGTCCGATTTTTTTGAGTCCGGGATGAAAAAGTTTTGCTTTTTGCCAAAAATAGAATCCTTTTTGAATCAAGAACGGAATTTGCAGCGCAAGCTGCAAAACCCCCCCGATGACGACCCCTACGGCCAGACTGATCACAGGGTTTTTCATATGGGACGATAGCAAAAAAACCGAACCGATAATGGAGAGGTTCAAGAAAACCGGCGCCAGAGCCGGTGCTGCAAAATGGCCGAGAACATTGAGGATCCCCATGGAAAGCGCCACCATCCCGATAAAGAAGATATACGGGAACATGATTCTCGTTAAAAAAATGGTGATGGACAATTTTTCAGGTGAATCGGTAAAACCCGGGGCAATGATGCGAATAATCAACGGGGACAATAAAATCCCCGCAATGGCAATAAATACAAGCAATACCGAAAGCAGCCGTACAGCGGATCTCGCCATCTCAAAGGCATCGTCTTTGCCCTGGTTCGCAATCGTCTCTGTAAAGACGGGAATAAACGCAACGCTTAATGACCCTTCGGCAAAAAGCCTTCTTAAAAGATTTGGGATTCTAAACGCCACGAAGAATGCATCCGAACTGAGTCCGGCGCCGAAAAACCAGGCAATGACGACATCTCTTATAAAGCCGAATATGCGGCTTACAAAGGTCGCTGCACCAACAACGCCTGCAGCCTTTGCAACGCGTTCATTCTCATTGTCGGCTTGTGTCTTCAAAGAGGTCATGGTTATTAATAAAAATATCTTGACATTTTATGCATAAATTCATATTTAAATTTTTTTAAACATAAAAAAAAAGGAATTTAAAAATTGGCCTATCATAAATCAGCACTTAAACGTGCACGGCAGAATGAAGATAGACGTTTGCGCAACAAGGCCGTAAAAACAAGCGTAAAAAATATCGTCAAAGAGGTTCGGCTTGTTGCGGGCGAATCATCGAAAGAAGCGGGAATGAAAAAGCTCGACGCGGCAAAATCAAAAATCGACAAAGCCGCCAAAAAGGGTGTTTTACACAAAAAAACAGCATCTCGCAAAATTTCCCGTCTCTCAAACCTTATCAACGCCATCTCCGCATAACCGGTATACAGCGTATCGTGCAGAATGACAATTATTACAATTGTATCGGCATGATGCGCTTTGCTATTCAGTAAGGTTTTGAAACCACTTCTAAAAATTTTCCGTCAAACGATTATTAACTTTCTCTGCAAGTCTTTTTGAAAGTATTCTCATGGCGTTTTTCTTGTTTATTTCGGTGCCCTGTTGAGTTGATGCGACCTTATAGGGCTCATAATCAGAAATACTCGAATCAGACCATATGACCCTGCCATCTGCCCTTGTTAATTTCAGACTGAGGGTCATTGTAATCTGTCTTTCGATAGGGCTTTGCTGTTGCCGACGGGAAATTGTCGTGGTAACCGAAGATTTAATCTCACCGGAGAGCACTGCATCGGCTTTCTTAATACTTTTTTGAACCGCTTTTCCCCTCCGGGTAAATTCATATATCAGATCGTTTGTAACGGTAAATTCCAACCCGGTTTCCGTCGTGCGATTTTTTAACATTTCCACGCCAATTGTGTTTACACCCCCCGGCAAACTGCCGCTCCCGGCAAAATGGTAACCGCAAGCCGTTAAAAAAATAACGGTGAAAATACCCGTCCAAAGGTACCTTCGGCAATAGATCAATATGCTTATAACTGATATTGTCATGCGATTCCCTTTATCCCTGGTCGCCTCTGGCGCCGCCGAAGGCGGGTAAACCTCTTTCCTCTTTTCTATTTTCGTATAGAATGCAGGTTTAAACAACGACATTGACAAGTTTCCGCTTCACAATGATAATCTTTTTAATGGGTCTGTCATCGATAAACTTTAAAACCTTTTCGTCCGAAAGCGCCATCTTCTTGACGGCGTCATCATCGGCGTCCGAATCGATGTGGAACCTGCTTCTGAGCTTGCCGTTGACCTGCACCACGATCAGATGCTCGTCTTTGACCAAGGCATCTTTTCTGTATGTCGGCCATGAAGCCAGCAAAATACTGGATTCGAATCCCAATGCCTCCCAGAGTTCTTCGGCAAAATGGGGAACAATGGGCGATAAAAGGAGCGCAACGGATTCTACGGCCAGGCGCACGAGTTCAATTTTTAAAGCGCTCTGTTCGGCAGATTCAATCCCATACATGGTATTTACTAGTTCCATAACAGCGCTGATCGCCGTATTGAAATGATATCTGTCTTCAATATCGGTGGTCACTTTTTTGATGGTTTCATGAATTTTTTTGAATAAATCACGTGATTCACCCGACAATTGATCCGGGCTACCGTTAAAGGGCCGGGCTTCGCGAATCAAATCCATCCAGTTCAATGCCAGACGCCACACGCGATTCAAGAATCGGTAGCCGCCCTCAACACCTTGTTCACTCCATTCCAGATCTCTCTCCGGCGGCGCCGCGAATAGACAAAAAAGTCTCGTGGTGTCAGCGCCGTATTTTTCCAGCAACACATTCGGATCGATGACATTCTTTTTCGATTTGGACATTTTTTCAACACGGCCGACCACGGCTTCTCTTCCGCATTTTTTACAGATCCGGTCCGCACCGGTTCCCTCTGCTTCCTCGGGAAGAAGAAAACCGTGCTCTGAACAGGATACCGTCTCTTTACACACCATCCCCTGGGTTAAGAGCCGCGTAAACGGCTCCCTGTATTTGACGAGCCCGAATTCTTTCAAAACACGAGTATAATACCTGGAATAGAGCAGGTGCAAAATGGCGTGTTCAACACCTCCGATATACTGATCAACCGGCATCCAGTAATCCACCGCCCTTTGATCGAACATGGCGGTGTTGCAGGCCGGACTGCAATATCTTTCAAAATACCAGGAAGACTCTACGAAAGTATCCATGGTATCTGTCTCACGTCTGGCGTCGGAACCGCCGCATACCGGACAAACCGTCTTCGCAAAATATTCGAGAGCGGGCAATGGAGATTTGCCGCCCTCAAGGAGATTCGCATCTTCCGGCAGTAAAATGGGAAGATCCGCCTCCGGAACCGGGACAACGCCGCATCGGTGACAATAAATCATGGGTATCGGCGCTCCCCAATACCGCTGCCTGGAGATTCCCCAGTCCCGCAACCTGAAACTGGTGGTCTTTTCCCCAAACCCTTTTCGTTCCAAATAAGCGGCAATCTCATCCAGCGCCTTGACACTGTCTATTCCATTGAACCGGCCGGAATTCACCATAATGCCTTCACCGGTATATGCCTCTGTCATGGTACCCGCTTCGAGATCGTCATGATATGGCTTTACAACCACGATAATGTCGAGACCGTATTTTCGAGCAAATTCGAAGTCGCGCTGATCATGCGCCGGAACAGACATAACAGCCCCTGTTCCGTACTCCATCAAGGCAAAATTGGCCGTATATATTGGCATACGCATACCGCTCAAAGGGTTGATGCAGTATGAACCCGTAAAGACGCCTTCTTTTTCATAGTCTTCCACAGCTTTAAGGGATCGATCCTGCATGGATATTCGGTTGACGAACGCAGCGACGTCTCCTTGCCGGGGTGTCCCCTTGGCCAGCTCGAGTACCATCGGGTGCTCAGGAGCGAGGCACATGAACGTCGCGCCGAACACGGTATCCTGTCGAGTTGTAAAGACCGCTATTTGCTCGTTGGAATTTTCTACTGGAAACCGTATTTCCGCACCCGAACTCTTTCCAATCCAGTTTTTCTGCATCGTAATGACTTTATCTGGCCAACCCGGCAGCTTTTCGCAGTACGACAGGAGGTCATCAGCGAAATCGGTGATGCGAAAAAACCATTGTTGGAGTTTTTTCTGCCGCACCTGTTCACCACACCGCCAGCACAGTCCGGATTCCACTTGTTCGTTGGCCAATACGGTCTGACAGTGCTCGCACCAGTTGACAAAGGATTCTTTGCGATACGCCATCCCTTTTTCATACATTTTTAAAAAAAGCCATTGTTCCCATCGATAGTACTCAGGGCTGCAGGTGGCCAGTTCACGATCCCAATCATAGGAAAAACCCAGTTGCTTCAACTGGGATCGCATGGTGTCGATATTTTGATACGTCCACTGGGCCGGGTGGCTGTTATTCGCAATGGCGGCGTTTTCCGCAGGCATGCCGAATGCATCCCAGCCCATGGGATGAAGGACGCTGTATCCCTGCATCCGTTTGTATCGCGCCACAACATCTCCGATAGTATAATTCCTCACGTGTCCCATATGTATGTTTCCCGAAGGATAAGGGAACATCTCCAACAGATAATACTTTTTTTTATGGGGGTCTTCTTTAACCTTAAAAAGATTTGTTTTTTCCCAAAAGTGTTGCCATTTGGATTCTACTGCCCCTGGATCGTAACGTTCATCCATAGTTAACTATTAACCTCGATGAAAATTTTGAGTTTCAAGACGTTTCTGAATTGCAACTTTTCCAATTGTGAGCGAAACGAACGAGCTTGTAGATTTCATGCCACAACGCGCGGCAAATAGCAAGCCATAAGAAATCGTTTGACTTGTAGATGACAATTTCATATTCAGTAAAAAGACCAA
>JAJDND010000004.1 GCA_022340885.1 Desulfobacterales bacterium
CGGCCATCGGCGGTATTATGTCCCAACTGGACAAGACGTTTCCCACCAATGATTGTGCCATGTGAATTATCTCTCCGAAACTGGTCGAGGTCGGCCGGCACATCAATATAGAGCTTCATACCCTGTCCGAGGTTAAAGAGATCACCGGCGACGCCGGCAACTTTAAGGTTACGCTCAACAAGGGTGCGCGATATATCGATATCGACAAATGTACAGCGTGCGGGGATTGCACCGAGGTGTGTCCGGTCAGGCTCGAAAGCCTGTTCGATGAGCGACTTAGAGACCGCAAGGCGGTCTACAAGCCTTACGCCCAGGCGGTGCCCGGTGCGTATTCCATCGACAAAAGGGATCAGTCTCCCTGCACCCATGCCTGCCCGAACAGCGTCAACGCCCATGGATATGTGGCCATGATCGCCCAGGGGAAATACAGGGAGGCTTTGGAAGTGATCACACGGACCCTGCCGCTTCCCGGGGTGCTGGGCCGGATCTGCCCGCATCCGTGCGAAGCCGACTGTCGGCGCAATGAAGTGGATGAACCGATTGCCATCTGCGCCTTAAAGCGTTTTGCGGCCGATCAGGCGGACATCGATGATTTGCCCATGGCGGATATTCAACGAAGGGATGAAAATATCGCGGTGATCGGCGCGGGGCCAGCCGGTCTCACGGCGGCTTATTTTCTGGCCAGAGACGGATTCAAAGTGACCGTATTCGAGGCCTTAGCCGTGGCCGGCGGTATGCTCAGGGTCGGCATTCCCGATTACCGTCTTCCGCCGGATGTTCTTGAGAAAGAAATCAAATGGATTACCCGTTTCGGGGTGGAGATCAAGTTCAATACCGCCCTGGGCCGCGACATCACCGTGGACGGTCTGCTCAACGACGGGTACAAGGCGGTGTATTTGGCCATGGGCTGTCATGCCGACATGAAGCTGAACATTGAAGGCGAAGATGCGCAGGGTGTGATTCCGGGGGTAAAATTTTTAAGAGATGTTGCTTTGGGGGACATCACCGTGCTGGAGGGGAATGTGGTGATCGTGGGCGGCGGGGATGTGGCCATCGATGCGGCCAGATCCGCGCTTCGTCTCGGCGCGGACACCGTCAGTATTCTTTACCGGCGGACCCGTGCAGAAATGCCGGCCCGAGAAGAGGAAGTCGAAGATGCCCTGGAAGAGGGCGTTGACATTCGGTTTCTCATGGCGCCCGTGGAAGTGGTGCAGGGCGATGGGAAGACCATGGGCCTCAAATGCATCAAAATGAAGCTGGGCGAGCCCGACCAAAGCGGCCGACGCCGTCCTGTTCCCATTGACGGAAGCGAGTTCGTCGTTGACGCGGACGTGATCATACCGGCCATCGGGCAGAAAACGGACGTTTCTTTCCTAAAAGATACAACAGACATTGAATTGGACCGTTGGAACAATATCAAGGTCGATCCCATTAGCTTTGAGACCACCCAAAAAGGGGTATTTGCCGGCGGCGATGCCCAGACCGGCGCATGGATTGCCATTGGGGCGGTATCGGCCGGAAAAGAGGCCGCAATATCGATAAAAAGGTATCTTGACGGCGAAGATCTGACCCAGGGGCGATCGCCGATCGAGAGGCCTCAAAATAACTTTTTTCCCATCAAAAAAGATATCCAAGAGGTCGAACGGTCAAATATGCCCCGGATTTCCATAGAAGAACGCAAAACCGGTTTCACTGAAGTGGAATTGGGTTTGGGCGAGGCTGCGGCAAAGGCCGAGGCCCAAAAATGTCTCAACTGCATGGTTTGCTGCGAATGTCTGGAATGCGTGAAAGCCTGCAAGGCCGAAGCCGTCACGGCAAAGACCCATGCCCAAAAGGACGAAATTGTTCAAATTGACGTGGGGTCTGTTATTTTGGCCCCCGGGTTTAAACCCTTTGATCCTTCAAAGTTTGATACCTATAGCTACGCTCGTCATCCAAATGTCATTACATCCATGGAGATGGAGAGGATCCTATCGGCCTCAGGTCCGACAATGGGACATCTGGTCAGAAAGTCCGACAGCAAGAAACCGGCGAAAATTGCGTGGCTCCAATGTGTCGGGTCCAGAGACATGAACAGATGCGATAATCTTTACTGTTCTTCGGTTTGCTGCATGTATGCCGTCAAAGAAGCCGTTATTGCCAAGGAGCATTCCGGGAATGATTTGGACTGTGCCGTGTTTTTTATGGATATGCGTACTCCCGGCAAGGATTTTGAAAAATATTACACCGACGCCAAGAATAAGCACGGGGTTCGTTTTATCAGGAGCAGGGTCCATACCATAAATTCTGTTGGTGAAACCGATGATCTTGAAATTCGATATATTACCGAAAATGGAGACATACACACTGAAGTTTTCGACATGATTGTCCTCTCCGTCGGAATGGAGATATCTCCTGAATCGATTCGCCTCGCCGATAAACTTGGCGTTGAACTGTCAGAAGGGAATTTCTGCAAAACAGAGACCTTCAAACCGGTCTCAACTTCCAAGGAGGGAATATTTGTTTGCGGAACCTTTCAAGGACCCAAAGACATTCCCCAGTCTGTGGTGGATTCCAGCGCGGCGGCTGCCGCAGCCAGTGAGATATTAGGCCCGGCGAGAAACACCCTTTCAAAGTCAAAAGATGCTGTACCGGAAATCAATGTGATGAACGAACGGCCCCGGATCGGAGTATTTGTTTGTCATTGCGGCATCAATATCTCCGGTGTGATTGATGTGCCGTCTGTCACCGAATATGCAGCCACCCTTCCTTATGTCGAATATGCAACGGATAATCTTTACTCCTGTTCGCAGGACACCCAGGAAACGATAACTCAGATCATAAAAGAAAAAAATTTAAACCGGATCGTGGTGGCGGCGTGCACGCCCAAGACCCACGAGCCGCTGTTTCAGGCAACCCTGATCAATGCGGGTCTGAATAAATATCTCTTTGAAATGTGCAATATCCGGAATCAAGATTCCTGGGTTCATAAAAACAACCCCGGACTTGCGACCAAGAAAGCAAAAGACCTTTTACAAATGGCCGTATCAAAGGTTTCGCTTTTGGAGCCGCTGAAAGAGGTCAAACTCGAAGTCAACCAAACGGCAATGGTCGTGGGTGGCGGAATATCCGGCATGGCGGTAGCCAGAAGTCTGGCCTGTCAAGGTTATGAGACTCACGTCATCGAAAAAAGCGATAAACTGGGAGGACAGGCGCTGAATTTGTACCAAACGGTTGACGGCGAAGATGTTCGGGAAAAGCTGGACGAGCTGATTTCCGATATCAAAAAAGACGACAATGTTCATATTCATTTGAACACGTCGCTGACAAATACGGAAGGATTTGTCGGCAATTTCAAATCGAGCCTTTTATCCAAAAGGGACTCGTGGATCCTCAAACATGGTGTTGCCGTCCTGGCAACGGGCGCATCCTCCTTAAAACCTGTGGAATACAACTATGGCAAAGATTCCCGGGTCCTCACCAGTTTGGAGCTGGACAAAAAATTTATTGAAAAGGATCCAATCCTTAAGACGCTGAACTCAGTGGTGTTTATACAATGCGTCGGCTCCAGAGAACCGGAGCGGCCTTATTGTTCCAGGGTGTGTTGCACCCACTCCGTTAAAAATGCGCTTGAATTAAAAGAGCTAAATCCCGACATGAATGTGTCTGTTCTCTACAGGGATATCCGAACCTATGGTCAGAGAGAGCTTCTCTATAAAAAGGCGAGGGAAGCGGGGGTTATTTTTATCCGATACAATCCGGAAGACAAACCCGAGGTGAATCTGGAGGACGGCAAGTTACAGATAAGGGTCGTGGATCATATTCTCGGCAGGCCCTTGGCGCTCGATGCCGATCTGTTGGTCCTTGCATCCGCCATTATACCGAACAAGGATGAAACACTGGCCGCTTTTTTCAAGGTTCCGCTGAATGATGATGGATTTTTTGTGGAACGTCATGCCAAACTGGGTCCTTCGGAATTTGCAACGGACGGGGTATTTCTTTGCGGAATGGCCCATTATCCGAAGCCGATGGATGAATCCATTGCTCAGGGCAAAGCGGCGGCGTCCCGTGCCGTAACGCTGTTGTCACGGGAAAATATATTCATGAGCGGAACGGTGGCCATGACCAATCCCATGAATTGTAGCTCCTGCGGTGTATGCGTTTCCATTTGTCCGTATAGCGCCCCTTCGTATAGAGATGAAGGGGCGCCCTTTACCGGAAAGGCCGAGATCAATCCGGTGCTGTGCAAGGGATGCGGCCTCTGCGTGGCATCCTGCCGGTCCGGCGCGATCCGTCTCAAGGGATTCGATAATGATCAGGTTTTTGCACAGATTTATGCGTTGGACCAGACGGGGTAGAAAAACAGGAAAGAAAAACCCCGATGGAAGAGGGAAGACCGCTTCGTTAGGAAGAGGGACGATAGACGAGGGGCAGAAAATGCGAAGCTAAGAAAGCCAGAAAAGAGAAATTAGGAAAGAGTCTAAAGAC
>JAJDND010000005.1 GCA_022340885.1 Desulfobacterales bacterium
GCCCGTCGCATCATGCACCGCTTTAGTCAGAGACAATATGGTGGTCAAAACCGATACAGAAACGGTTCGACAACTCCAGCGAACCGGCCTTCGCCTGCTGTTGTCGGTCCACGATGTGGATTGCAAAAATTGTCACGCCAATAAAAAATGCGAGCTCCAAAACATCGCCAAATTTTTAAAGGTGGGGTTAAAGCCAAAGCCGCTGGAGCAATATCTGAAAGAGGTCGTGATCGATGACACCCATCCGCTGCTCATCCATTATCCCAACCGATGCGTTTTGTGCGGAAAATGTGTGCATATCTGCAAAGGGCAACATGATCGGTCGGTTCTGACCTTTGCCAAAAGAGGATTCAACACCATTATCAGCACATACAGTTCAGCGGAGGTTTCATTGCTGTCCGAAAAACGCTGTGATGCGTGTGTCAAAGCGTGCCCGGTGGGCGCCCTGGCGCTAAGAAACATTTAACATCGCCAAATTGAATGATAAGCTTTTTAAGAAGCTGCCATATGTGAAAATCAGCAAGGAGGCGGTTGAGAACTATATCGAAATGATCATCATGCTGTGGTGAAACATGGTAAAAAAAGAACAAGGGGATCATAGCATTGTTCCTGTCGGAACTTCCTCCAAACGAAAGCGTGAAAACTCAGGGTTGATTAAGAGGTTTCTGCGATGGATAAGCAGGGATGCGGATCAATCGAATATGGACAGGACATCTTGTCCGACCTGACGAGCCAGACATTAATATTTGCCAGGTTGGCATAGGTACGGCGTGTGAAGCCGGAGTGGCGGAAACAACTCTATAGGAGAAGGATATGTGTCTAAGCACGGTGTATATGGATTCGGGAAATGAACCCCAAAAAATCATGAAAGACGTGGCCAGAATCGAGGCCGAAGGCCGAGGCTTTTGGCTGATTGACCTTTTCGGAGAAAAAACATTCATCGAGGGAACCATCCAGACCATCGACCTTGTGGGCGGGCAACTTGTGATGACTGAGACCCATAAACTCCCCTGATTAGCCAATAGAACCTCAATAGTTATTACCATACAAACGCTCATCGAAAAAAAAATCTATCAAATCTTTTTGTAAATCCTGGCCAATAAAAATGAGAAATCGGTCTCGAACGTTTGGGTTGTTAAATTCTGAAAATTCAAATCGACCCCCTACATATTGAAAAAGCATGGGTTTTCCGTCGTCGGCAAGATCGATGACTCCCTTGATACGGAAAACAGCTGGAGGCATCGACTTTATTCCATCTATAAAAAGTTCCTCGTCCAGAGGTTTCGTAAAAGAAATCCTATGGCTTGAAAACCCATAGGATTCATGGGAATGGCAAATGTGGCCAGCATTATCAGAATCTTTATCTTTGAGTCCAGCCTCTGTATCTTGAGGATCTACGCCATAAATTAAAGCAGGATTAACATCACCATGCGTTGTCAATATAATCGGAGCAGTTGGATGAATATCTCGCAATTTCAGATGAATAGGTATTCGTTGTCCTTTTGTAACGAGATCTGTTTTGTTCAATAACAAGATATCCGCCGCTTTTATCTGGTCTCTCGCAACGTCATAATCTGTCAATGTTTTTTCTATGTTCATCGCATCAATCATTGTTGTTACGCAATCAAATCGAACCAGATCATCGACTTCTGATATTTCATCTAATAAATTATAGGGGTTGGCTAAGCCTGTGGTCTCTAAAACAATGCAGTCGGGATGAAAGCTTGATAAAATCTGACGGATCGCGTTTTTAAGATTTCCAACCAGTGAGCAACAAATACACCCCTCGTCGATTTCGGTCAGGGCATAATCATGATCCAGCAATTTTCCGTCTAGGCCGATGTCGCCAATCTCATTTTGAATCACGGCCACGAACCGATTCAGTTGAACCTGGTATTCGATAAAATGCCGTAAAAAGCTGGTTTTGCCTGAACCTAAAAAACCGGTCAATACAATGAGTTGCGGTCGATCATCGATCCCCAGATTTTTTTTATCAAGGGTTTTATAATCTCTGAATTGATGGGCTTTCCACCAGAGCGCATCTTTATATTCCGACCTGACATGCCTGCCGTTTTCCCAGCTGACGTCTTGTATGAATGATACCGTTTTGTTTAGGGTCTTATCGATGATTTTTTTAAAATCGACCTTTCCATAACCCAGAAATAAGGATTCTTCATGGGAATCATCTGACGGATTTTCCCAATGACAGCCGGTGGCGTCATAGACGATTTCTTTTCCGGGCCAGCGTAAATATCTCATATAAACGGGGGGTTCTTCGAGATTAAAAGAAAAAGAAGCCGCCAAAACTTGATAAAAGGCCAGGGCCGTGTTGTACGAGGGGAAATCTTGATCATACCCCCCCGGCTTGATGAGCTCGACCATTCGCTCTTCCTGGGGCAATATCACCCCATCTTTGGCAATCGATCGCTGTTCCGAAATACTTTCCAGCCCGAGAATCAGGGCATGGTTGGCTTTTTCGACACCCAGATCGATAATGCCGATATTGAAAAGCTCACAAAACTGCGGATGTAATAAAAAATCCCGAATATGCGACAGATAGTCTATCCTTTGCGTGTAGGCGCCGGCTCGCAGCGAAAAATTTTCGACCAAATCTTCTCGGGGATCCGGGAAATAGCTCAAAATGAATCTTCCGACCATCCAATCATCAACCGATTCTATCGAATCATAATATAACCCGAAGACTCCGGGAAAGCTCCTGATCTTTGCCGTCCAACCTTCCACACTCGTAAAGGATTCTTTCAGTCCCCGCCATCCAATGACATGGCGCACACCCGGTATAAAATTTGTGCGGACTAAAATCCCTCGCATCAACTCCTGAATTCCCTGCTCGGGAGAGGATAAAATATCATTCGGAAATGGCTGATTCAGTTTCATTCAAGAAATATTGAAATCCATAAATGCTTATGACGCTGCTAATTTAAAATGAGGCCGTATAGCGACAAATGAAAAATGCTATACGGCCCGCGACAAGAAGCGTATCATTTTTTTAGGCTTATTCCATAGCAGGCTATTCTATTTTTTGGGACCCTTATATTCAATCGAAACAATTTTTCCTCCTTCCCAGCTCACCTTATACACCTGAACGACATCAGCGGGAATTTCGCTGGAGGTTCCAACAGTTATGCCTTCCACCGTGTAGGTCTTAGTGGTTTCATAAGACGACTCCTTTTCAACCGGGAAGTTATACCTCGATCCCGAATCCGATTTTATCGCCATTTCCCAGATAGGCCGTATCCTTGGACCGAAAGCGGGCCGTACCCCTGACTACCGGATAATTTGCTGCGATAAATTTCTTGGCGCACAGTATGCCGGTGCAATGGTTGCAACCGATCTTCTCGAAACCATATTTCCCAAGGGAAAGCACCAGGTCGTCGTATTTGGGATCCCAGTCCTCAAAGGGCGAAATATGCAGCCCGCCGTAAACGCCATACAAGTTATCGTTTTCATACTTAATTTCACGGAATGCCGTTTCAGCGAACTGGATGATGCTCTGGTGGCAGCATCCGGTCACGCTGACAAGACCCTTGTCCTTGATGTTGAAATATAGGGACTGTTCACCATAAACCCGGCAGATGATCGGTATGGCGAATACAAAAGAAGCGAAACCCGGCACGACCGGATTCAACCCCGGTTTGACCTTGATCAACTTCCCTTTGTGACCGGCGTCCTGGATGTATTGCAGCCCTTCGGGATAGAAACCATCCGGGATGATCAGGGTAATGTTCGGATCGTACTTGAGCGTCACCGGCAACCCCCAGAAATGGTCAAAGTGCTCGTGGGAGATAAACAGCGCTTCGATCTCCCTGTTTTTCAACATCCGGTCAATGCCTTCCCTTTTGAAGCATTCATCCGTCCATTTGTAGGACCAGCCGGAGTCCAGCAGATATTTATGTTTTTTGCCATCGAGTTCTTCCATCTCGATCAGACAGGCATAGCCGCCGGCATTTTCCGGATGCACCGAGGCCTTTTCGGTAACCGCCCAGGCTTCATCGAGTTTGTCCGGCAGCAAATGTTTGATTTTGGCGATGCCCTTTTGATACGAGCCTTTTCCCAATCCGGAGCCGTCCCCGAAGGGAGGCCAGTTGTAATCATACTGGTTCACCAGCAAACCGCCGGCACCCTTGATATCCCCCATCAAGCTAGCATTGTCAAACCAACTGGTCTCGGAAATATTGGTAATTTTGATATTTTTGCAGGCACCGATGTCCGCCAGTTTCCTTTTTACTTTTGGAAAGCGTGCTTTGCGCCACGGAGAATAGGAATAAACCAGCATGGTAGCTAAAGTGCCTCCGACAATGCCCATCGATGCGCCTTTCAGAAAATCGCGACGATTGATATTGCCTTTATTCTCGGACATTTTTCCCCCTTATTTTTTGATCCTTAAATTGGCTCGATGCCGGTTATTTAATAATATTTATCGCGCTGTAAAATACGGGGAGCAATCCGACAGTTATGAAATAGACCGCAACCCCGGCAACAACGCCGACACCAAGACCCCATCCAAAAGTTGGATTCCATCTGATGTCTTGAATCATCGCCTCCTTCATCTCATGATCTTTTGCAATTTCATCCGCTGTTTTCGGGACCATCTTCCATCCGGGCCAGTTATCCATGAACCAGTGGTGCGCAAGCCAAATATTAATAAGCCAGATGGTGGGTATCATTGGGAACTGTTGCGGATGCGAGAAACCTTTTTGTGTGCCCAAGAAAAGATGAGAGGTTTTATAATAGAAAATATAAAGAAGGATGGCTGCGATGATCGTTATAACTGTCCGGATAACCACATTTGCAGGCATGCTGAACTTTTTCGGCCAGTTATTGCAATAAAAAGTGATAAACAGTGCCGGAACCAGGAAAAATACCGCCATCTCGCCGACATGAAGCCATCGCCAATCCGGTGCGAAGTCACGACGGGTTCCCCGGATAGCGGGTCCCCAGGTCAGTTCCTGAGCAAAATAAAGGAAAAAATGCATGGCAAACGCAATGACAATGATGCCGAAGAAGGCCACAACCCGGCGAAGTCCGTTTTTCTTGATCAGGTTGAACGGATACCGTTCCCAGATGGTCTCCACCAACCAGACCGAGACCGTACAACACATGATCCATGATACATGAAAGTTGCCGGATACGGTATTTGCAAATTTTTCCCAATAAGGTGGCGCAATGGATGTAAAATATTGCCAAGGGTAGTATAAAATTCCCATATGCGAATGCATGGTCATGAAATAAATGACAGTACTTAAGAAAAAGGTCATTACCAGGATGCTGACCCCTTTGCCCGGCTGTTTCAAATCCTGCCAGGGGGCCTCCTCACAGGCCACGATCCATGCCGGGCTTAACCAGGAAGCGAGCGCCGCGAACATGAGACAGGCGAGCGCCGCATATTCAATAGCAAAAAATTCCGTTACCCCGGGCAGTTTCATCAACTGTCCGGGATTGAAATATGCCAGACCGAGGTTCCCCAAAAGACCCTCAAAAAAACCCTTGATGAGCACATAAAGCACCCCGACGGAAATTGCCGTGAGCACAGCCCCTTTCAATAGGGGATGTGAGTTCTCCAGCCAGGACCGTTTAAAAGGCCAGTAATTGAAAAGATAGACCATCCAAATTAAAACGATTAACCACCAGCGTGTATACATATACCCCACATAGGGTGTATACATCCGCATCCATCCACGGGGATCCTGGAAGATCCACCAGGTGGCGTAGAATATAGCAAGCGTAAATGCCAGGCTTACGATAGCGGGAATCGGGCCTTTCCATCGCTTGACAAGCTTGCGCTCCTCTAAATAATTTTCCCCGAATCGTTCCATCATAACCTCCTTATATTGAAGTTATAACGTATTTGTTCTTTAATTGTATTTTTGTCCTGTATTTTTCAGTGGCACACCACCTCCTTTCTCTTTTTCCTGTTTTGCCAGGTTAACCTCACATGACAGATGACTCATTTCCATTGTACCGGGGTCAATTCCTAAACGCATTGCTTCCAAAAAAAGCGATTCTTGACGGGGATTTTCTGAATCCTTGTGGTGGTCTTCTTCGATGGGCGAGGGAATTGGAATACATTTCCTGACAAAATCAAGGCAATGCTTTGCAGTCACAATGAAAAATTGCTTGCGTGAATACATAGATACAGTCTCGCTCTTATATGTTTGATTAGAAATGCAAAAGATATGCCATGGGGGAATTTTGAGGTGGAATGAAGTGATCCCTTAACAAATCAGCTTATCTCTACCCACCAATAAGCTTTCGAATTCGTACGACAAAGAAATTAATGTCGAAATTTTTTACAGGGTGTAAAGGGGATTCGGGTCATTTCTCATTGGGTACATGGGTCTTTCTACTAACTACTCGAGCCCTCGAGGAGCTTTTTCTAGATCCTTTAAAATAGCGGAATGGATAATCTTTTTTTTAAATCGGATGCTGTTTGAGTGGCTTAGGGATCGTTAAGAAAGAACAGGCGCATCTCGAAATTATATCTATAAAGGAATTTAAGTTAATAGGTTTAATCTGTTGATATTTAATATATAATATTCTGTTCTTTCTTTACGAACCCTTTCCGCGAGTTCATGCGGTTTAAAAAAAAGATTATCCATGGAGCGCCTGTTCGGAACACTCCCCTACTCCTCAACTACTTACCTCTTTGATGCCTTCCCTTAATCATAAAATCGTGTAACGCCTGTTGAAGTGACTCAGCGGCAAGAAAGGCGCAATGTTCATTTTCTTCCGGAAGTCCTCCCAATTGTTCCAAAATGATCTGTCCTGTGATTTCAGACAGCTCATCGGGATCTTTCCCTACGGCCATCTCAGCCGCGTATGATCCGCAAACAACGCTG
>JAJDND010000006.1 GCA_022340885.1 Desulfobacterales bacterium
ACGGCATTTTTAAATATCAACAATATCACGGATGAAGAATACTCCGAATACGGAGCCCTGAGCACATACCCGATAGTTCAACCGGCATATTATCCATCGCCAGAAATCAATTTTCTCGCCGGGGTTTCGGCTGATTTTTAAATTTGAATTCCCCACTGCTTGCAGCGGGGAATTCAAATAAAGATAAGATCCTTATTTAAAGCGAAAGAGCGGTGCCGCAGCCCTCAGGGCTGTGGCAAAAATTCCGAAATACCCCGCAGCTTGCTGCGGGGATAGGAATTTTAGCCTTTCGCAACTTAGCGGCATAGCCACGTTTCATAAAATCGTTACACGATTTTATTTTAGATATTGATGATATCATAAAGCGCTGTTTCTATCAATTGACTATCTATGCCGAAATTCAAAAATCGTCTCTGACGGTTTGAATTTTTTGAAATATTTGATATGCTGTTTCCGTATGATAAGTACTCAATACAAAACCATCTTAATTTTGATCCTGCTGGGTGTGGTTGATGTTTTAATTCCAATTCCCATCATCGGGTTGATCTTGATTTACGTGGTTATTCAAAAACCTTTGTGGTTTCAAGATCTTGTCAAAGACATTTACCGGCTTGAATAAGGCGAATTTCGGATCAAAAAATATCTTATGGAAGGCTGATTTGCTTTCAACCGATGTCCAAACCAAGAGCGCGGTGTTTGGCGGAAAATAGCAGAAGGCGGTTTCAAAATGGCTGAAATATTAATTACCCGAAAAGTGTTCAGAGAGGCCTTAGATCTATTGGAAAAAGAACGGCACACCACTGACATTAACGACACGGACAGAATTCTGCCGACTCGTGAACTGATAAAACGCGCGGGCGGAAAGGCAGGCATTATTTGCCTGCTCAATGACAAAATCGATGCATCGGTTATGGACGAACTTCCGTCGATCAAGGTGATCTCCAATATTGCCGTGGGGTATGACAATATCGATATTGCCGGAGCAACCGAGCGAGGCATTATGGTGACCAACACGCCGGGCGTACTCACGGAAACGACGGCGGATCTGGCGTTTGCGCTGCTGGTCAGCGCTGCGCGCAAAATCCCGGAAGCGGATCAATACACAAGGGCGGGGCAATTCAAAAACTGGCAGCTCATGCAAGAACACATGGGAGTGGACATTTATGGCAAGACACTGGGCATCGTCGGGATGGGCGCGATCGGACAGGCCGTAGCCAGAAGAGCGAAGAAGGGTTTCGATATGCGAATCATTTACCATAGTTCCTCCAGAAACGAAAGTGCCGAGAATGAATTAGAAGCAAAATATGTCGCATTCGACGAACTCCTTGCCGTAAGTGACTTTATCAGCACCCACGTTCCTCTGACAAAGAAGACAGAACATATGTTTTCCACCCGTGAGTTCAAAAAGATGAAACATTCCGCCATTTTAATCAATACTGCCAGAGGACCGGTGGTGGATGAAGCAGCACTGGTTGAAGCCCTCAAAGACGGCCGAATCAGAGGCGCGGCTCTGGATGTGTTCGAAGAAGAGCCTGCGGTTCATCCCGAACTTATCAAACTCAGAGAAAACGTGGTCTTGACACCCCATATCGGAAGTGCTTCCATTGAGACGAGACTCCGGATGGCAACAATGGCGGCATTGAATATGGTGGAAGCATTGAAAGGAAACCGGCCGCCCAACCTGGTCAATGAAGCGGTGATTCAAAGGAAAAATCTTTCAAAGGGAAACTAATGGAACCAAACACATTCGCCCGTAAAAAAATAATTATTCGTCTGCTCTATACCGTATTCTTTTTTATCGTATTTGAAATTCTGAAAATTATCATTCAGGTTTCCGTTTTATTTCAATACGTTTATCTTTTGATTTCAAAAACATACAACAACCCGATAAGAAATTTTACAAATAAGGTTTCGATTTATGCCTATAAGGTTTTAAGATACGTCACCTTAAACGAAAATGAAAAGCCGTATCCGTTTAATGAATTTCCCGAAGAAATAGAGTTGCCCGAGGGAGAAGTGTTTTTCGAATAAAGTTCTAAAAATTTTCGTGCCGGACAATTTCGCCGTTTACCAGGTAGATAACCTCTTCGGCAATATTAGTGGCATGGTCGGCAATACGTTCGAGATGACGGGAGATGAGGAGCAGATTGATCAAATGCTCTCCCATCTCGGGATTCTTTTTAATGGCGTCTTTCACCATACGGTGAACATCACCGTTCATCTTGTCTACCTCATCATCTAGAATGCATACTTTTGCGGCGATATCCGTATCCAGGTTTACCAGGGCATCCAGACTTCTCTTTAGCATGAATTGCGTTTTGGCCAGCATTTCGGAAAAGTCAAAATCAAATCCAAGTTGTTGTTTTCTTTTTGAAAGATAGTTTATGCCGCGCGCGATGTTTACCGTTTCATCGGCGATTCTTTCCAGGTCATTGTTGATCTTGATGACGGTGGTGATAAATCGAAGATCCACGGCAACCGGCTGATACAGCGCCAGAATTTTCAAACAATCTTCCTCGATATCGACTTCCATCTCGTCGATTTCATAGTCTCCGTTGATGATCTTTTTTGCAATGACAGCGTCCCGGGTTTCAATTGCTTTAATGGATAGTCGAACCCGATCTTCCACGATGCCGCCTAAAGAAAGAATCTTCTTTTTTATTTTTTCCAACTCTTTATGAAAATGTTTGGTCATAATCTTACCTTAAAGAAATAATGACGTTTTCTAGTTTAAAGCAAAATATCGATGTCTTAAAAATAAAGATTTCTAAAGATTTAAATAACTATACCATATCTCGACAAGAATTGTCAGGGGAATATTTAAGAGCTTGAAATAATAGGCTCCCATGGGTTAATATAATGTGAGTTTTGAGGAATCAGTATCGATCCATAACAATAACACATCTGAATACAAAGGAGCCCTTCTATGAAAGATGCACTGAATCCCTTTAATATCGCGCAGCAGCAGCTTGACGATGCCGCCCAAAGACTGGGTTTGGATCCGGCAATGCACGAATTGCTCCGCTGGCCCATGCAGGAGCTAAAAGTCATACTCCCGGTAAAAATGGACGACGGTTCAACGAAAATCTTTCATGCATTCAGGGTTGCATACAATACTGCTCGCGGTCCTGCCAAAGGTGGTATTCGATGGCATCCCGATGAAACCATCGACACGGTCCGCGCTCTGGCCGCATGGATGACCTGGAAAACTTCTGTTGTAGACATTCCCTTGGGCGGCGGTAAGGGCGGTGTGATCTGCAACCCCAAAGCGCTTTCGGAAACAGAAAAGGAACGCCTTGCCCGAGCCTATATTCGCGCCATTGGACGAACCCTCGGCGTCACTAAAGATGTGCCTGCGCCTGATGTATACACCACTCCCCAGATCATGGCCTGGATGATGGACGAGTATGAGACTATTATGGGTGAAAAACACCCGGGCGTTATTACCGGAAAACCGCTTCCCATCGGCGGATCTCAAGGACGCGGTGATGCCACGGCCAGAGGCGGTATCTATGTGACCCGGGAAGCCGCCAATGTCCACCGCATCGACTTAAACGGCAAAACCATGGCCGTGCAGGGATTTGGAAATGCCGGCCAGTATGCCGCGCTTCTTGGAGAAGAAGTCCTTGGGCTGAAACTGGTGGCGGCTTCCGACTCCAAAGGAGGGGTTTACAACCCGAATGGCATCGTCGCAAGGGATCTTGTGGATTTTAAACTGAGTACCGGATCGTTAAAGGGGTTTTCGGATGTGGCTGAAATCACGAATAAAGAACTGCTGGAACTCGAGGTGGCGGTACTGTTTCCTTCGGCTTTGGAAAACGTTATTACCAAAGATAACGCGGATAACATTCGATGCAATATTCTTTGTGAATTGGCAAACGGTCCGACCACTCCCGATGCGGATGATATCCTCTATCACAAAGGCGTTATCGTTCTTCCCGACTTTCTGGCCAATGCCGGCGGCGTGACCGTGTCTTACTTTGAACAGGTACAGAACACCTATAATTATTACTGGCATCTGGAAGAAGTTTACAGGAGACTCGATGAGAAAATGACCCGTGCCTTCAGAGGGGTTCACGACATGCACCTCAGGGAAAAAATCAACATGCGTCAGGCCGCCTATCTGGTGTCGGTGGCCAGGGTGGCGGAGGCGTGCAGGCTCAGAGGGTGGGTATAAATTGCAATTTTTGATTGTCGATTGATGATTTAAGATTTCAGGTTTCCTTTCAATTCATATATTTACCATAAAAATGAATGAGCGAAGCGAAAGCCGCAAATCATCACTCATCACTCATCAATCATCAATTCATCCGGCTTGCCGGTAGAGGAGGTTTACCATTAAAGATCAACAAGGATTGGACCTGATTAAAACCTATCGCATGTTCTCCAAGCTGATGCGTTATCCGGATCTCATGGATTCAATACGAGCGCTTTTTCTATCCGCACTGGCGGAAAGAAATATTACTACCAGTGAAAAGATCGAGCAGGAGGTTAGGGAAATACTGTACGCCGAAGGGAAGGCCACCGACAGGGAGAACCTTCATGAATACAAGGGTGTTCTGATTGATCTCTATTTCTCCAGTTTTTTCAGTGAATCGGAAATCGAAAACTATATCAATCTCGCCAGAAAACAGGACCGATTCAAGCATCTGAATCGAATTGTCAATATGGAGAGAGCGACTTCAACGGAAATTAAGCGAGCACTGAAGGAATTCTGCGACATCCCCATGGGGGACCTTTATATATCTCCCAATGAAGCAGAGGGCGTCAGGGTCGCGTTAATCAGTCATTTCATATCCAATCAACTCCCTTTTATCGGCGTCAGCAAAAACTACATCACGATTCGAGACATCGATGAACTGGTAGACAACATGTTCTGGAACCGGCGCCGACCCGGCAAGATCGGCGGAAAAGCCGCCGGCATGTTTTTGGCCTATAAAATTCTCATTCCCAAACTCACCGAAGCGGATTCTGAAATAGACCGATATGTGCGGATGCCTGAGTCGTATTATTTTAGTTCCGGCATCTTTTCCGATTTCCTCGATTACAACAATCTCGAGCAGTTCCACAGCCAGAAATATAAAACCCGCGAAAAGATTGAAGGAGAGTACAAAAACATCTCGGAGCTTTTTAAGCGATCGTCTTTTCCGCCGGACACGGTAGAAGATTTCCGAAAATTCCTGGAAAAAATCGGTGCACACCCCCTGATCCTGAGATCTTCGAGTTTCCTGGAAGATAACTTCGGATATGCTTTTTCCGGAAAATATGACTCCTATTTTGTCGCCAATCAGGGGGATATCCAAACCCGTCTGAATGAATTTATCTGGGGGCTCAAACAGGTTCACATGAGCACCTTCGGTCCCGGCCCCATTTTATATCGACGGAGTCATAAGCTGCTCGATTTTGATGAAAAAATGAGCATCCTGGTTCAAAAGGTTGTGGGGCGGCGGTTCGGAGACTATTTCTTTCCCTTTGTCGCCGGTGTCGGTTTTTCATACAGTTCTTATGCCTGGACATCCCGCATCAAAAAGGAAGAAGGACTTTTGCGAATGGTGTTCGGTCTGGGTACGCGAGCCGTGGACCGCACCGGCGGGGATTACGCACGAATGGTTCATTTGAGTCATCCGCTGCTGCGCCCCGAGGCGGATGCCGGACAGATTATGAAATATTCACAGAAGATTGTCGATGTGCTCAATCTCAAAACCGGTGAACTGACGCCGATTCCTTTAGCATCGCTTTTAAAAGAAATATCTCATCCCGATTTATATTGGGCGGTGTCCGTCAATGAAGACGGACATCTTTCCGCACCCATGTTCAAAGGTCAGCCGATCAATGCGGCGAGAACATGCCTGACCTTTGAAAACCTGCTTTCCAAAACGATCTTTCCTTCTTTGGTGAAAAAAGTCCTCCACCAACTTCAGGCCGCATACGGACGACCCGTGGATGTCGAATTCGCCTGGGATGGAGATCATCTTTATATTCTCCAATGCCGTTCTCTGGCGGTAAGTCGGGATATTGCCGAGGTAGAGCTGCCGAAGGACCTCCCGAAAGAAAAGATCATCTTTACCAACTCCCAGGTGGTATCGGGGGCCGTCATTCCGAACATAGAATATATCGTTTACGTATGTCCGAGGTCCTACGGCACCCTTTCCGCAGTTGACGAAAAGCTCGGCGTTGGCCAAGTTGTCAGTCGGCTCAATCGGCTGCTTCAGGATAAACGATATGCCCTTTTCGGGCCGGGAAGGTGGGGAAGCAATGATATCAATTTAGGTGTCCGTGTCGGTTACGAAGATATCAACCATACCTTGATTTTGGGTGAAGTTGCATTTTTAAAAGAAGGGTATACACCGGAGGTATCCTTCGGCACGCATTTCTTCAACGATCTTGTGGAAGCTCAAATCACGCCCATTGCCATTTTCCCGGACGATGTCGATACTGTTTTTAAAGAAGCGTTTTTAACGGAATCTCCCAATCAATTGCTGTTAATGGCAACGGAGTTTGAATCATACCAAAGCGTTGTTCATGTCGTTCATGTACCGTCCGTCACCGAGGGGCAGCTGCTCCAGGTTTATCAGAACAATGAGGAACAAGAAGGGATTGGGTTTATTGGATAATAAGAATAAAGATATGAGGCTTCGCATCATTTTGTTGATATTCTCTTTGCTGACCGTCCTGTCCGCTTCAACCGGAGGATATCTTTACTATTCCTCTTTAAAAACAGCCGCATTTCAAGAAGCTGAGCGACAGACGGCGTCACATGCAAAAATGATTGCCAAGAATCTGTCTTTTTCCCTTTCCGAAAACATAAAATCTGTAAAGACCCTGGCCCAAATGGAAGAACTTCGCGTTGCGTTGACTCAACGCAATGACCATACATTGGCAAGAGCAAATGCCATGCTGGATCACTTCAATGAGAATTTGGGTACGGATGTCTGCTATCTGATGGAACCTGAAGGGAACACCATCGCATCCAGCAATCGTGCCGATCCAGACAGTTTTGTCGGGGAAAATTTTTCTTTTCGTCCGTATTTTCAAAAGGCCATACAGGGAACGCCGACCACGTATTTGGCCCTTGGCGTGACTTCCGGCAAGAGGGGCGTTTATTACAGCCACCCGGTTTACGGAAACGGACAACGTTCACCGATCGGGATCGTTGTCATTAAAGCATCCATCGGGCTTATAGAAAAGGAGTTGCCCTCTTTTTCAAATGAAATCGTTCTGCTCGTCGATCCCGACGGCATAATCTTTATTTCCAACTACCATGATTGGCTTTTTCGGTCATTATGGAAGCTTTCGCCCAAAGATATATCCCGGATATCCGATTCTTTTCAATTCGGTAAAGGACCGTGGAAATGGACCGGCCTGAAGATCACGGAAAAAGAATATGTAGAAGGTCTATCAGGCCGTCGATACCTGATGAACAGGTTGCCGCTGAATCATTATCCTGGGTGGAGCGTCGTTCACCTGAACAATCTGGAAGCCATTTCAAAAATGGTTTCCGGGCCCTTGATCAGGATAACAGGCCCCATTGTCTTGACACTGTGCGTGTTTGTGGGATTTGCCGTTTTTCTTCTTTATAGAAAAGCCAGCGACGAAATCGTCCGGCGCAAGCTTTTTGAAAAAGCGCTGCAAGAGAGCGAAAAGCGCTACCGCTCCATTTACCACAACACGCCTGCCATGCTGCATTCCGTGGACACCAAAGGCCGGTTGGTCAGCGTCAGCGACAATTGGCTGGAGATGCTTGGATATGAGCGCGAAGAAGTCATCGGAGAACACCTAACACGATTTTTCACCGAAGAATCGTGCATCCGAGCCGAAAACACAATTTTCCCCGAATTCTTTAAAACCGGGTTATGCAAAGACATTCCGTATCGGTTTGTCAAAAAAAACGGGGATACCATGGATGTCATGCTTTCCGCCATTGGTGACCGGGATACCGACGGAAATATCGCCCGATCCTTGGCGGTTTCCATTGATGTCACCGATCGCAATCGGGCGGAAGAAGCGCTGAGAGTCGCAAAAGAAAAACTCAGCCGCCATTCAAAAGAGCTTGAACGCCAGGTTGAACAGCGAACAAAAGAAATCAGCGACATTCTTATTCAGCTCAGGCGTCTTTCCGGCAATATAATGGCCAGTCAGGAAAAGGAGCGTTCCGCCATTGCCCGGGAACTGCATGATGAATTGGGGCAAGTATTGACGGCTTTGCGCATCGATTCAGTGTGGCTCAAGAGCCGTCTGAAAAAAACGGACGAAAAGGCCGCCGGACGGGTCGCCACCATGTGTGATCTGATCGATAATACCATTGAAGACGTTCGTGGTTTGGCGCTTAGATTACGACCGGGAGTTCTTGACAATTTGGGGCTAGTCGATGCTCTGGAATGGTATACCGCCGATTTTGAAAGACGCACGGGAATTGCGTGTCTGTTTGAACACGGCGATATCCCCCAAATTCCTGAGACCGTGTCCACGGCTGCATATCGGATTACCCAGGAAGCGCTGACCAATGTAGCACGTCATGCCGTCGCTACCCGAGTCTTTGTTATTCTACGAAACACCGGCCACATTCTGACATTGACAGCGGTTGACGATGGCTGTGGATTCAATCCCAATGAGGTCTCTGAGTTGGAAGCACTGGGTCTTGTTGGCATGCGCGAACGAGCGGCTCTTGTGGGCGGCGTTTTAGACGTTCAATCCGATGCCGGGGGAGGAACACGGGTAATTTTTAAAGTACCTATTGAGAGTAACGGGAAAAGGGCGGAATGATTAAAGTCTTACTGGCGGACGACCATGGTATTGTGAGAGCCGGTTTGCGTCGACTGGTGGAAGAAAGCGAATACATAGAGGTTGTAGCGGAAGCGGCCGACGGTAAAGAAGCCATCAGAAAAGCTCATGAAATTCGTCCGGATGTGGCGGTTGTCGATATTTCCATGCCGGGTATGGACGGATTGGAAGTCATCAACCAGCTTCGTTCTATTCATCCGAAACTGCCGATTATCATCCTCACCATGTATGAGGAAGAACAGTATGTCGTACGGGCCATCGAAGCCGGTGCCATGGGGTATCTCACCAAGAGATCGGCGCCGGAGCAATTGGTCAAGGCCATACGCAGGGTGTACGCCGGTTATCGATACCTCACGGATGAAGCCTCGGAAATGCTGGCACTGCGGGTGGCCAGGGGTTCCACCGGAAAATCCTTGCTGGATCTTTTGTCCATGAGGGAACTTCAGGTTCTCAGGCGGCTCGCTCTTGGCCATACCAATCGTGAAATTGCCGAATCCTACCATATCAGCATTAAAACCGTCGATACGTATCGTTCACGCCTGCTCAAAAAACTCGATCTGCGAAACAATGCCGAGCTTTCACGTTTTGCAATACAGAATCGTATTATCGAGGCGTAATATCGAATCTAATTGCCTATTTTGTCAGAAAATCTCTGACATTAAAATCAGAATTTGTCTGTTGACACCCTACTCTATGATTGCTAATTTTTTTTATATGATATCATTAGTGCCTAAAATAAACTTGACTTGATAGGTCAAAATGATCCGGCACTCCTTCCGCTACAAGCGAGACCCAAAAAATGCCAGAATTATGGAATATTGTTATACTCAAATACTGGAATAATGGTTCCTTGAATAACCCGATATTTCATCATTCCGTTATTTACCGACTTCGCCATAGTAGCGTGAGGCTGCGACGGCTGAGCAGGTTTCCAAGGGGGTTATTTTTCACAAATCCTTTAGACATGATAACGCATGACCCATCTGGAAGATCATTTTTGGACAATAGTGATGTCGTATAATTCTTTAATATTTTTACAATAAAAGGAGGAATAATTATGATCATTATGAAAAGATTACTGAAAAATTTCTTCTATGGTTTTTTGACAATTGGGCTGGTGTTGAGTTTCGGCCACTTTGCCCAGGCAGCCAGCAAAAGTGTAATAAAGCTGGGATGCGCCATATCCTTTACAGGGGGAGAAAGTCGGACCGGAAAGCTTTATCGAGATTCCTATGATATGGCCGTTGAACAGATCAACAAGAACGGCGGGGTAAAGGTAGGAAACCAGACATACCAGTTGAAAATCGTTTACTATGACGACGAGAGCGATCCGACTAAAAGCTCTAAATTTGTTGAAAAGCTCATTGCCGAAGATAAGGTTAATTTCCTCTTAGGACCCTATTCAAGCGGCATCACCATCCCTGACAGCCTAGTTGCCCAGCGTTACAAAGTTCCCATGATTGAAGGCGGCGGCGCTTCCGGGAAAATATTCAGCCGGGGGAACAAATATATTTTTGGGACCCTTCCGCCTGCAGGGCAGTATTTTAAATCCACGCTGGAGATGCTGAAAACATTTAATCCTGTGCCCAAAACAATCGCAATTTTATATTCGGATGACAAATTTGATATAAGTGTTGCCGAAGGGACCGAGAAATTGGCAAAAGAGATGGGATTTGATGTGGCCCTATATGAAAAATATGCAGAACGTGCCACGGATTTTAGCTCCATCCTGACCAAAATAAAAGCTTTGAACACCGACGTTGTCTTGGTGGCCGGCCACACGGAAGAATCCCTTAATTTTACCCAGCAAGCCAAAGAACTCAATGTCAATCCAAAGCTCATCAGTATGACGGTCGGCCCCTCTGAAGCCGATTTTCGAAAATCTCTCGGAAAAGACGCGGAATATATTTTCGGTGTTGCCAGTTGGTCCACTCAAATGAATTTTAAAGGATATCTCTTTAAAGATACGCAAGAATTTGTTAAGGAGTTTAAAGCAAAATACAACTATGATCCGGATTATCACAATGCTTCCGGCATTGCAGACGTTGCTGTTTTCAAAGACGCCATCGAACGGGCAGGATCTCTGAATAAAGAAAAAGTCAGAGCCGCCATAGCATCTACAAAGCTGGATACAATTTATGGAACCGTGGAATTCAGCGAAAACGGTCAGATTAAGGGGACCAGCGTCGCATTGCAAATATTGGGCGGTGAAATATATCAGGTTTATCCCAATGGTGCTAAAAAACCCGTATATCCGTTTCCAAGCTGGAAAACGAGAAAATAAGCACGGGGACCGAACCCATGGATAAAGCAGTTTGATATCGGGGGGGAATCCATATTCCTCCCCGTTACAATGGTAAGGCGCATCATGTGAAGATTCAAATGGAGATATATTACACGCATTAACGCCCGATAAAACTGTTCAGAGAACATCCACGCCGGATGTCCTGCAAGCGCCAACGCGCTTTAGAAGGATATGTGCAAATGCTGCTTCAAATACTTGTAAACGGTATCTTAATGGGTGGTCTTTATGCCTTGATGGCCATAGGGATGTCTCTGATATGGGGCGTGATGAACATTATCAATATCGCCCATGGGTCTTTTATCATGCTCGGCGCTTTCACAACCTACTGGCTCTTTGCGATTTTGGGGATGGACCCTTTTGTCAGCCTGGCGTTTTCAATAGCGCTTCTCTTTGCTCTCGGATACGGGGTTCAAAGATATTTAATCAACTACGTCATTCGAGCCAGTGCATTCATAACCCTGATTCTTGCTTTCGGTATTGAAATTTTCATCAACAACGCTGCCCTGGTATCATGGACCGCCGATATTCGAAAAGTGCAGGTCGCTTACGGCGCCGCAAACTTTTCCCTTGGAAACTATGTCACAATTCCAACCATTCGCGTGGTTGCCTTTCTTCTGGTCATTGTTATCAGTATCGCTTTTTTTTACATATTGAACCGAACCAACCTAGGTCGATCGATACGGGCTACGTCTCAGGATCTGGATGCCGCGCGTCTCGTAGGGGTAGACGTCGCCAAAACTTATGCGATAACCTTCGGGCTGGGTGTCGGGGCGGCAGGGGCCGCGGGAACCCTTTGGTCTATCCTTTTTCCGATCAGCCCGATAATGGGCGGAGAACTCACCCTTAAATCGTTTGTGGTTGTCATTATCGGCGGATTGGGCAGTATGCTCGGCCCCATCATCGGAGGACTGGCTTTGGGCATCACTGAAGCTTTTGGCACCAACTGGTTTGGATCGACCTATGGGAACCTGATCAGTTTTACGATTCTGGTATTGGTCTTGATTATCCGGCCGAAAGGAATTCTGGGGGGGGCAGACTAAATATGGAGAAGAAAAAATTACAGTATGCCTTGATCGGCGGCTTCATTTTATTGATCGTCGTTCTGTTTCCCTTGGTCAGCAACAATTTTATCATCCGATTCGGGACGGATATCCTGATGTTTGCCATTATGGCCAGCGCATGGAACATTATCGGCGGGTACACGGGATATGCCTCATTCGGCAATGTCGTTTTTTTTGGGATCGGCGGCTATATTACGGCCATTTTGATGGAAAAGGCAGGAATGCACTTTGCTGTCGCCTATCTGGCGGCCGGCTTCGGCGCCGCTTTATTCGCCGTTCTTATCGGGCTGCCTGTTTTGCGCCTTCATGGTCATTATTTTGCCATTGCAACATTAGGCGTTGCCGAAGCGATGAAGGCCCTGGTTCAAAATCTTGAAATAACGGAAGGCAATTCGGGCATCTATCTCCCCATGCTCGACTTATCCATCAAGGGCCAATATTATTTCTTTTTCTATATGATGCTGGGGACCCTCATTTTGACCCTTCTATTAACCTATCTTGTGCTGAATGCCAAGTTGGGGTATTCACTGATTGCCATCCGGGAAGATGAAGATGCGGCAAATTCAGTGGGAATTAATACAACATTGTCCAAAACCATCGCTTTTGCGCTCAGTGGGTTTTTTACCGGTCTTGCCGGCAGTATTTATGCCTATCAACAAGCATTTCTCAAGCCTGGTCCGGCTTTTAGCGTACAAACCACCGTGAAAATGATCGTGATGGCCGTATTCGGCGGAATGGGAAAGCTGTTTGGACCTTTGATCGGTGCTTTCAGCATCGAAATCATATCGGAAACTCTTTCAAATTATTTCCTGGTGGCGCATACGCTGTTTTTTGGAACCGTGGTCATTCTGGCCATTGTATTTACACCCAAGGGGTTGATTGATATGATCACGCAACGCAAATTCGGAATTTCTTACTTTTTGGAAAATATTCGCGAACATCGTATATAAAAAGGTTTGCATTTATGGTCATTCTTGAAGGCAAAAATGTTACAAAACGCTTTGCAGGACTCCTGGCCGTGAGCGACATTGATTTCTACCTCCAAGACGGCGAAATATTAGGCCTTATTGGTCCCAACGGCGCCGGAAAGACCACCCTGGTGAATGTGATTGCCGGGGTCTATAGGCCTTCAGAAGGAGAGGTTTTTTTCAAAGGAAAACAAATATCAGGAAAAAAGCCATATCAGATCGGGCGCATGGGAATCAGCCGAACCTTTCAGGTTGTCAAGCCATTTCCCGGAATGACGGTAAAGGAAAATGCAGCGGTGGGCGCCATGTATGGCGCGGGAGGAAAAAATAAATCCGCAAAGGAGGCGATTCAAAGGGCGGAGGAAATCTTAGAATTTGTCGGTCTTGCAGACAAAATGAACAAAGGTGCGGACCAGCTGAGCGTAGCGTCACGGAAACGGCTGGAGATGGCAAAAGCTTTGGCTATGAATCCGAAACTGGTTTTGTTTGATGAAGTCATGGCCGGGCTCAATTTCGGTGAGATTGATCAGGCGGTTGAACTCATCAAAAAGATTCGAGAAAGCGGTATGTCCATCTTAATTATCGAGCATGTTATGCGTGCCATCAAAAATGTTTGCGACCGGGTATTTGTGCTCCACCATGGAGAGAAGATCGCCGATGGGACGGTGGAAGATGTCTTGAATGATGAGACTGTAATTAAGGCTTACTTGGGAAGACGATACAAAGAACTTACCCATTAAGTTTTCTTAGAAGTGGTTTCAAAACCTTCAATCGGGTTTAAGGTCAAGGCGGACCGAGGCGGTCAGCCGCAGGAATATTGAGAATATTTCGAGGATTGACTGTCTCAGTCCAACACAGAGATTGAGCCCGAGGGGAGGTTTTGAAACCACTTCTATACAATGACAGGGTCAACTCTATCGGAATTCGGACGGTTAAGGTTAAGAGGAGTCAGGAAGTGCTGCTTGACATCAAAGAACTGAATGTAGGATACGGAGATATTCAGGTGCTTTGGGATATCAACCTTCAGGTCAAAGAAGGTCAGGTCGTCGCCCTCGTGGGGGCCAATGGCGCCGGGAAATCAACATTGCTTAAAACCATATCCGGACTCTTAAAGCCGTATAACGGTAGCATCATCTTTCAAGGAGAAGACATTACCAGTATGCCTTCCAAAGAGATCGTAGCCAAAGGGATTATTCAGGTTCCGGAGGGAAGAAGACTGTTTCCCGGCATGACGGTCGAAGAAAACCTGATGATGGGAGCGTTCAGGAGGAAAGAATCTAAAAATATAAAGCCGGAACTCGCAAAAGTTTACAAGATCTTTCCCCGATTAAAAGAACGGCGGCAGCAGAAAACCGGCAGCCTATCCGGTGGGGAACAGCAGATGTGTGCATTTGCCCGGGGCCTTATGGGAAATCCTAAGCTGATTATAATCGATGAGATGTCATTAGGGCTCGCTCCGCTGATTGTCGACGATTTGATTGATAATGTAAAAGAGATTAATCGGCAAGGCACCAGTGTCCTTTTAGTTGAACAGGATGTACAGCTGGCCCTTGATAATTCTCATTATGGTTATGTTCTTTCCACCGGAAAGGTTCAGATGCAAGGAAATTCCTTAGAGCTGCTTCGAAACCAGGAGATCAAAGAAATTTATTTGGGTTTGTAGCACTGAACATGAGCCATGGCTTGAAACTCTGCATTAAACACCTCCAGAAAAACGCTGCTCCAGTACCAGGGCATATAAAAAGATCAAACACCGGGAAAAAATTTTTCTGCCTGCCACTCTTTATTAGCATAGATATTAATTGAGGGTGAGAACTTGTTCTTTTAACTATGTTTTACGAGGTATTTTATGAAAAAATTTATGGCCTGTTTGATCGGTATTTTTTGTATGCTGAGCTTGCTGGTGCAGAATGGATCGGCTGAAGATACGGTAAAGGTGGGTGTCGTTTTACCACTCACCGGCGCCGAGGCCAAGTTCGGTAGGATCGAAAAACAATCTTTTAATCTGGCCTTGAATGAGATCAACGCCTCCGGCGGCATCGACGGGAAAAAACTTGAATTGGTTATGGCAGATGATACTGGCCGCCCCGAGGTCGGTCGATCCGTAGTAGAGAAGTTGATCACCGGGGATAGAGCCGTCATGATCGGTGGCGGATTCAGCGATTCCGTGGCCTATGCCGCGGCAAGCGTTTGTCAACAATACAAGATACCGTTTCTGGTCAATACCGCATCCGCCGATAAAATTACCGCCACCGGGTGGGATTATGTTTTCCGGCTGAATCCGCCGGTGGGTCATTATGCCGATGCCGTGAAAACCTTGCTTGCTGAAAAAATAAAACCCAGAACCGTGGCAATTGTTCATGAAAATTCACTGTTCGGCACTACAGGCGCCAAATCCTTCTCGAAATTTTGTGGAAAGGCCGGTTATAAAGTCATATGGAAGCAAGGGTATGAGCACGGCCGCATTGATTTTAAGCCCATGTTGAGCAGGGTCAAACAGCTCCACCCAGATATCATCTATATGGTTTCATATATTACGGATGGATCCCTGCTCATGAAACAGGCCAGAGAACTGAAATTGACTCCGAAAATGTTTATGGGCGGCGCCGGAGGGTTCACTCTGCCGGCATTTGCGGGAAAAGCCGGGGTTGCCTCAGAAGATGTTATTTCTGCAACGCTTTGGAACCAGATTCTACCCTTTCCTGGCGCCATGGATTATTATAATAAATATGTGGCAAAATATAAAAAATCCACAGAATATCATGGTGCGGAGGCTTATGCTGCATGCTATGTTATTGCGGATGTTCTAAAAAGGGCAAAGTCGTTTGAGAACACGGATATTAAACAGGCTCTGTCCGAAACCGACATGATGACCGTTTTCGGGCCGGTGAAATTTATCACATGGGGTAAAATGAAGAATCAGAACAAGGCCTCTGCCTACGTGGTCCAGTGGATCAATGGAAAACTGGAAGTGGTTTGGCCGGCCGAGCATGCAACCACACCGCTGCAATACCCCGTGGATTGGTTGAAAACCTGGGGTTATTAAGGGGATTATTGTGGGAATATACAGAATTATGTTTCCGGCCAATGAGGGCATCATCGGAAATTGGGGAAAATTCAAATGACATGGGTTTAAAATGCAGCCATTGAGGCCATAGGATGAAAACAAATCGTGGCAATTCTCGAAGTAAAAAATCTCACCAAGGCGTTTGGCGGGCTGCTGGCGGTCAATGATGTCTCCTTTAACGTGGAAGAAGGAGAAATCCTCGGCCTCATCGGCCCCAACGGCAGTGGAAAAACCACCACATTCAACTGTATCAATCAATTTTTCCCGGTGACATCTGGTGACATACGGTTTAAAGGAAAAAGCATCGTCGGATTGAAAACCCACCAAATTTGTCATTTGGGTATCGGCCGGACGTTTCAGGTCATTAAGCCCCTTGCCAGAATGACGGTTTTAGAAAATATTACGGCATCTGCCTTTTGCCGTGTCAACAACATCAATGATGCACAGGAAGAGGCATTAAGAATTCTGGAATTTTGTGGACTTGCGGATCATAACACTAAACTTGCCAGAAGTCTGCCCCTCGCCGGGAGAAAACGCCTCGAAATTGCCCGTGCCCTGGCGACGAAACCGAAACTTTTGCTTCTGGATGAAACCGCGGCGGGCTTAAATCCGGGTGAACTTGATGAAGCTATCGATCTCATTAAAAAAATAAGAGACACCGGTATCAGCATCCTCGTGGTCGAACATATCATGAAGGTCATTATGACCATATCGGATCGAATTCACGCCATCAATTTCGGCCAGACCATTGCAGAAGGGACGCCTCAGGAAGTGGCCAACAACCCGGCGGTGATCAAGGCCTATTTGGGGGAAGAGCGTGCTTAAGGTTAGCGGAATCAATGTTTTTTACGGAGATCTTCAGGTCCTCTGGGATGTTACCTTTGAGGTCAAAGAAAAGGAAATCCTTGTTATGGTGGGGGCCAACGGGGCCGGGAAAACCACCACGCTCAAGACCATCTCATCGCTTCTGAAGCCGGCGTCCGGGACCGTCGAATTCGACGGAATCCGCCTGGACCAGTTGCCGCCAAATAAAATTATTGAAAAGGGGATTGTTCATGTTCGCGAAGGAAGGCGCCTTTTCCCGGAGATGAGCGTCGAGGAGAATCTGATCATGGGATCTCTTTATGGTGAAGCAAAGGCAAAACGCAGCGACACCATGGATTACGTATATTCCCTGTTTCCCAGACTTTTAGAAAGAAGAAAGCAAACAGCCGGCACTCTGTCGGGAGGTGAACAGCAGATGCTGGCCGTGGGACGAGGACTCATGTCCAGGCCTAAATTAATGATGTTCGATGAACCGTCCCTGGGACTGGCCCCTGTTCTGGTGCAGGATATTTTTGACTTAATCAAAAAAATCAACAAAGAAGGCATGACCATTCTTTTAGTGGAACAGAATGTTACCCAGACCCTTGCCATGTGCGATCGGGCCTATGTTTTGGAGAATGGCCGGAATGTTCTTGAAGGCACCGGAAAGGAATTGATGGACAACGATCATGTCAGACAGGTGTATCTGGGAATTTGAGAGTCTGTAATATAGCCCATCCGGGACAATCAATTTTCAAGAAAATGATTTTTTAAACCTATCGATATTTCAACGTTTCAGCGCTGCCAAAGAGGCCTGATCGGTGTTAAGAGTAAAATGCCGATAAAGACTTGTCGGTCCTGAGCCGCATCTATACACCAGGGGTCGGTGCGCCATGCAGGACCATTCATAAAAACCCGCTGCTTTCCTTCGACTATACTTGCCGGGGCAATTCTATCGCCCTGATTTCAGACGGGAGCCAAGTTTACGGTCTATGCAATACCGGTGCTTTGGCCGCATTGCCCAAGCTGGAGGCCAAATCGGTGCTTTATAAAACGTTTGCCAATATCGATGCGGTTCCCATCGCACTCAATGCCCAGGACGCCGACGTGATCGTGGAGATTGTCCGCACCGTTGCGCATTCATTTTCCTGAAAATGAATGAGAACCTATCGGTCCTTGACGATAGGCACCAATTATCGTACATTATTTTCCATTATGTCGGAGGATAGATCAATGACCCAAGACCCTGTATGTTTGAAAGAAGGACAAAAGGCCGGAAAAACAGCAAAAGAGCCGGCTCAGAAGGGATCGGATGTGATTTTGCAGGACAAAGGATTACAGCTTGACGCTATAATAAAAGCGTTTGACGGGTTGATATACTTGTGCTCTCAGGACTATCGCATTGAGTTTATGAACAAAAAGTATATCGAGCGTATCGGTTATGACGCCACCGGACAAATTTGTTATAAAGCGCTTCATCATCGTGATTCTGTCTGCCCATGGTGTCTGGTCGATCGAATATTAAAAGGTGAAACTGTTCGGTGCGAAGTTTTGACGCCCAGAGACAATTGGTATTATGTGGTCAGTACCCCCATATACCATTCAGACGGTTCTTTCTCAAAGCTGGCCATGATTATGGATATTTCAGAGCGCAAGTATGCCGAAAGCTCACTGGAGAAAAGGGTTGAAGAACAGAAATTGCTTCTGGATAACATACAGACACAAATCTGGTATTTAAAAGATGCAAAAACCTATGGCGCAGTAAATAAAGCACATGCGGAATTTTTAAACCTGGAAAAGAAAGCTATAGAACATAAAGCAATTTCGGAAGTTCTGGATACGGAAGAAGCTGCGCTGTTTGCGGCCCACAATCAGAAAGTGTTCGATCAAAAAATAAAAATTCAGACGGAAGACTGGATTAAAACCGGAAAAGGAGAAAAACGATTATTATCCATGGTTTTTACGCCGAAGCTGGATACCAATGGAAATGTTGAATACGTCGTTTGTTCGGGAGAAGACATTACCGACTATCGACGGGCGGAGGAATCACTGCGTCAAAGTAAAAAACGGCTCGACCTGGCTATGGAAGCAACCAGCGATGCCTTGTGGGACTGGGATCTGAGAACAAACAAAACTTACTTCAACCCCTGTTTTTATACCATGTTAGGTTATTCTCCCTATGAATTACCGCAGGATTTCGACACATGGAAAAGTCTCATGCATCCCCAAGACAAAACAAATATCATCAGTAAGGTTCAAAACTATGTCCAGAAAAAAATCGGATACTTTGATGTGGAATATCGATTGCAAACAAAACAGGGGGGGTGGCGATGGATCATGGCCAGGGGAAAGGTGGTCGATCGGGATGAAAAAGGCACGCCCGTTCGAATGGTCGGCACACATGTCGACATTACCGAGCGAAAAATGAACGAAGAAGCGTTGCGAATCAGTGAGGCGAACCTTCGCGACGAAAATTTGCGATTGAAGGCGTCCTTTAAAGGCTCCAATCAGTTCGGCAATATTATCGGGAAAAGCAAGGTCATGCACGACGTCTATGAGACGATTTTAAAAGCCGCTCAATCCAATGCCGGGGTTATTATTTACGGAGAGTCGGGTACGGGCAAGGAGCTGGTGGCGAAAACCATCCATGATTTGAGCAGCCGCGGCAGCAGGAGTTTTGTTACTGTCAATTGCGGCGCCATTCCCGAGACCCTTGTCGAGAGCGAGTTTTTCGGTTATAAAAAAGGCGCATTTACCGGAGCCGATATGGACAAACCCGGTTATTTGACCATTGCTGACGGCGGCACGCTATTTATGGATGAAATCGGCGAGCTCGACCTGAACATGCAGGTAAAATTATTGCGCGCTATCGAAGGCGGCGGTTACACCCCCATCGGTAGCAGGGAAAATATAAAGCCCGACATTCGCATCATTTCAGCGACCAATAAAAATTTGAAGGAAAGCGTGGAACGGGGCGAAATGCGCGATGATTTTTATTACAGGATACATATCATTCCCATCTATCTTCCGCCATTGAGAGAACGCAAAGAAGATATATCGTTGCTGGTCTATCACTTTCTCCAGGAATATAGTGATGACAAGACGATACATTCTATTCCGGAACATATTATAAAATCGCTGCAAGACTATGATTGGCCGGGCAATGTCCGGGAACTCCAGAATACCATACATCGTTATATTACCTTGAAAAAGATAGATTTTATGGATATCCCCCAGTCCAAAAGAAATGAAACCGATATCATTCCTGAAGGTATCCTCGTTCAAAATAATCGGGATCTTGAATTGCGTACGCTTATGGAGCGCTTTGAAAAAAAGGTCATAACAAGTACCCTGAAAAGACACCGCTGGCATAAAACCAAAGCCGCTTCGATTCTGGGCATTGACCGTAAGACCCTTTTTAGAAAAATTAAAAACTATGAGATTTTATAGCCCCGTTTTGGGGCGACCATGCCCCTATGTTAACTTCTCCAATATTTCCGGTATATAATCCTTTTTCCGGGGCCAAACGGGGCGTTTGTGCCCCGTTTGTTTGAGATCATATCGCAAATCGATTTCGTATCTAATATATTATCTCATTATTTCAGTTCCTTATTCCTTATCCTTTTTTGGCATGACTGTTGCAAAAGTCCGGTATTTTGTAAGATCCATCAATTTTCCTCCAATCAGACATTTTTTACCGAAGGACCGTTTTATCGACGACAATTTAGTGAAATTCTTTGTTGGTAATGAAAAAGGAGCGCGATACAATGGCGGTGAAAGTAATTATTAAACGAATCGTACCCCAAAACAAAGCCGAGGCATTAAAGCCGCTGCTTCAGAAACTCAGAAATTTAGCCATGGAGCAACCGGGGTATATTTCCGGGGAAACCTTTAAACGAATCGATCGTCCGGGAGAGAGCCTGGTGGTCAGC
>JAJDND010000012.1 GCA_022340885.1 Desulfobacterales bacterium
CTTCCGTTTTCATCGATCCACATCTGAGCAAGATCGTCGCCCACAAAGTGATTTCCCGCCATGGCCGTTGTGGTTTTGCCGCAGCCGCTGGGCGCGGCGCCGGCACACCATGTGATGCGGCCGCCGGTCCCGTTTATTCCGGTAATAAACATGTGTTCCGCCAGTTCACTACCCCTGTTCTCATATACGGATCTGTCAACGGAAAATCGATGATTCCCTTTCTTCAAAAGGAGCGTGTTTCCTGCATACGTACAATTAAAACTGTAAGTAGTTTGAAAACTTCGATCCATATATACACGCGCATTGGGTAGATCCTCGGGTCTGTTCATCCCTTCACTGTGGATATTGGTGTAGAAGTGACCCACTCGCTCGACTTCTTTGTCAAAAACATCGTATCCGTTTCTGTACAGGATCTCAGCACTGTGAGACACATACGCCGAACTGGTGATTTCAAGTGCTGGATTGGATGCCGGTGACCCGATAGGACCTCGGGAATAGAATCCCACAATCATGGTTTTGCCCTGCATGATACCCGTCATCTTGTCCCTGATATCGATCAATGCTTCCGGCCGATCCATTTTATTGGCAAGCGAGCTGATATCTTCTTCTTCGTTTGCGATATAAAATGTACGATCGATGATCCTTCCCTGTTCATCTTTAAGATCGAAATGGATGGTATGGTCCGGCATCGGAAGCTTTTCTTCTTCTCTCTTTTGAAGCGCCATCTTTTTGATATACGCTTTGTCGGCATCGGATCCGGTATTGATGAAAACCGAATCGGGTTTACACATGGCAATTGAATTCGCGATCTTTATGACCACTTCCGAGTGGGTAATTTTTTGTATTCTTGACAGATGGGTTTTATCGAGTTTGTTTTCAAAAAGTTGCATGGCTTCTTGAAAAGTTGTAATGCCTCCTATTTCAGCGCCAATATCTATACCTTTATGTTTTTGGAGCATCCGCGTTCTCCTCGCTTTATTCTATATTTTGATGGACTTTAAGGAAAATTACCGGTTAATAGGAATCGATAATGATATCCTTTAAATTTCTTTTGGGTACGTGGTGGACGCCGGTTTCATCCCGCCAATACCGGATATTGTCATCACTGCCGACGGGCTCGATCACCACTTCTTCTTTAGGCTTTCCGATGGCAATGACAAGCAGTATTTTAAATCTGGCGTCAATATTGAGCAGGCTTCGAAGTTGTTGGCGATTTATGGATGCGATCATGCAGCCGGCCAGCTCTTTTTCTCTTGCACCTAAGAGAATGCTCTGACTGGCGATACCACAGTCGTAGCCGACAAAATCGTTGGCTTTTTCGGAATCACTGAGAACGATAATGTACCCCGAGGGTTTTTCTCCTTCTTCAGGGCCTTTCCAATCCTTTAGGTATGCCGCCCAGCCCAGGCACGAAAAAATCTGAGCATTTTTTTGGGAATCAGCAGAGAGGATGTATCTTAAGGGCTGAAGATTTGCGGCTGAAGCCGATAATCTTGCAAGATCAACCAAATCCGTCAAGGTTTCCACATTTAATGCGTGATTCTGGTGAAATTTCCGGAAGCTTCTGTTTTTTTTGATCAAGTCTGCGATCATAGAATGTTCCTCCCTGCACCATCAAAGGCGTTTTTCAAAGGTCTCCAGGCATATGTTGACGAATCCATACCAGGACTTTGTCGAACTCTGATTTGAGTTCGGCAAGGGCTTTTCCCCGATGGCTGATACGGTTCTTTTCACTCCGGCTTATTTGCGCAAAGGTTTTATGAAACGGCGGATAAAAGAACACCGGATCATATCCGAATCCATTTGAACCGGCAGGTTCTTCGGCGATGATCCCTTCGCAGCGAGCTTCATATGTCAGCGCCGCCCCCGTCGGAATCGCTACGGAGATAACGCACTCAAAAGCCGCCCTCCGATTTGTTTTTCCCTTCATCTCATGGAGCAGCTTCAAATATTTTTCTTTATCTGATGCGTTTTCACCGGCATATCGCGCCGAATGGATACCGGGTGCACCATCCAGCGCCTCAACGATCAGCCCTGAATCATCGGCCAGTGCCGGCAGTCCCAGAATCCTGGCTGCGAAACTTGCTTTTATATAGGCATTTTCATCAAACGTATCGCCGTCCTCTTCAATCTGAGGGATGGAGCCAAAATCATCCAGATTTTTGATGTCAACCGGATAATCTTTTAAAAGATCCTTTATTTCTTTGGTTTTTCCTTTGTTTCGTGTTGCAATCACCAGAATTATGGGGGGTTCCATCCGGACCTCGCTTATATATACAAAAATTTAATAAATATGATACTATAAATCATGGCGGCATGTCTGTAAAGTTTTTTCAAATCCATAGGGTTATGAGACCGCTCTGCGACGGCGTGTGTCTCTTTACAACCGACTGAAACCTGTGCTTAAGCCCTTCAAACAATCATTCGGTTTCCAAGAAATACACGCCGTCGCTACGCTGCACCGCAATCAATTGTATCTGGTCAAATTTCTTATCGTCTTTCAGAAAAATCTTTACAGACGCCGCGATGCTGGTGTATTAAATAAAATTTTCGTCGGACATATAATAAACAATAATATATTAACAAAGTCTTACAATCCATTTTTTACGAAATATCATACATTGGTAGTTAAGGAATAACCCATGCATAAACTGCTGACAAGACAGCCGGGGTTAAAAATGCTGCTGCTTGGCAACGAAGCCATCGCCCGCGGCGGCCTTGAGGCCGGAGTGGCGGTGTCGACTACGTATCCCGGAACACCCTCTTCGGAGATTTCATCAAATTTTTTTCAGATATCCCAGGAAAGCAAACTATACTTCGAATACAGCACCAATGAAAAAGTGGCGCTTGAAGTGGCTGCGGCTGCTGCGAATTCCGGTGTTCGCAGTATGTGTATCATGAAGCATGTCGGGATGAACGTTGCTGCGGATGCCCTGTTGACCCTGGCGTATGTTGGGGTTAGAGGCGGCCTGGTTATCTTGACGGCCGACGACCCATTTATGTTCTCCAGCCAGAATGAACAGGATAACCGGTTTTACAGCAAGCTGGCCGGTCTTCCCATGATGGAACCTTCTTCGGCCCAGGAAGCAAAAGACATGCTCCGTGATGCGTTCGATCTGTCCGAGGAACTGCAGTTACCCGTTATTTTCAGAACGACCACAAGAATCAATCATTCCAGTGAAATCGTATCATTGGGCGAATTGCGGGATCCAAAGACAACCGGCGACTTTGTTAAAGACCCTTTTAATTATGTCACCGTGCCGGCGGTTTCTAGAAACCTGCATGCCAAGTTGCTTGAAAAACTCGATAAAGCCGAAACACTATCTGAAAATTCGAAATACAATATGATTGCCGGAAAGGGTTCCTGGGGAATCATCTGTAACGGCGTGAGCTACAATTATGTATGCGACGGCATAAAGGAGTTGGGTATCCAAAACAGCACACGAATATTACGAGTCGGATTTTCGCACCCTATGCCGCGGATTCTGATCCGAACCTTTTTGGAAGAATGTGAGAAAGTGTTGATTGTGGAAGAGGGTGAACCCTATATGGAGGAGACGGTTAAGGCTTTTGCCCAGGAAGCGGGATTGACGCTTTCCATTGGCGGCAAAGGCGATGGTTGTTTATCGCGACTTTATGAGTATGATCCAGCGCAGGTCAGAGAATCTCTTGGTGAATATTTTGGGGTAGATTATGCACCGCGGGACGGTATCGATCTCTCGGATGTACCCGAAATCCCCCAGCGACCTCCCAGCCTGTGCGCCGGGTGTTCTCACAGGGCGACATTTTATGCAGTGAACAAGGCGGCGGAAGGTATGGATACAATATGTCCCACCGATATCGGATGCTATACACTCGGATTCTTGCCGCCCCTTTCAACCGGCGATTTTCTGATTTGCATGGGGTCGTCGGTCGGTACATCCTGTGGATTTTCCAAGGTATCGGATAAAAAAGTAATCTCTTTTATCGGAGATTCCACTTTTTTCCACACGGGAATCCCCGGTTTGGTCAATGCGGTGTTCAACAGTCACAACTTTACCCTGGTTATTCTCGACAACGGCATCACGGCAATGACCGGACATCAACCCCATCCGGGGGTCGATATGAAGGCCATGAATTTTGAAGGCTACGGTCAGGTGTCCATTGAAGATGTTGTAAAAGCGGTGGGTGTGAAACATGTTTCCGTCATCCGGCCCTACCGGGTGAAGAAGAGCGTGGACACCATCAAGGAAGCCCTGATGTATAAAGGGGTTTCGGTGGTTATATCCCAGGAACCTTGTATGTTGTTCGCCAAAGCACTGAAGAAACCTCGCCGGAAGCCCTTTTTTGTCAGCGATAAATGTAAAGGGGACAAAGATTGCATCAACGACCTGGCATGTCCCGCGTTTTATATCAGAAAGAACAGGGTCTATATCGATCCGGTTCTGTGTTCGGGGTGCAGTGTCTGTGCCCAAATTTGCCCGGAACATGCAATATTACCATTAAAGGATAAAGCCTGAAAATGAAACCGACAAGACTTATCATCGTGGCCGTAGGAGGGCAGGGGAATCTTTTGGCTTCCAGGGTGATCGGAGAAGCCGCACTGATGGCGGATGTTCCGGTTCGCATGAGCGAAATACACGGAATGGCGCAGAGGGGGGGCGTCGTCGAATCGAGCATCGTATTCGGTGACGCTCAGAGCACCATCATCTCGGATGGCGAAGCCGATGTGCTGGTCGGGTTCGAACCTTCGGAAACACTCAGAGCTTTAAACAAATGCCACCCCGGTACGGTCGTTATTTCAAATTTGGCACCTTTGTCACCATTTACGGTTACCGTCGGAAACGGCATATATCCGGAGCTTAAAGTGATTCAGTCTTTGATCCGATCAAAAACCGCAAAGCTGATTGCGTTCAATGCCGAGTCCATGGCCCGTGAGGCCGGCAATATTCTTTCCGTTAACATGGTGCTTTTGGGCGCGCTGATTCAAACCGGCAAGATCCCTTTGACCAGGGAAACAGTAAAAGAAGCCATTCGGACGAAAACAAAAAAAGTATTTGTCGAAACCAATCTAAAGGCTTTCGAGCTTGGGTTTTCAACGGCAGACTCGATGGCATGATAATCATCAGCCTGATTCAATATATCTTGTCGGGTCCGATATCCCCGCCTCTTTAAACCCTTTTCTTCTTAAAAAACAACTGTCACATCGGCCGCAGGCCAGTCCTCTCGGCGAGGGGTCATAGCAACTGTGGGTCAATGCATACGCCACCCCCAATTCAGTCCCTTTTTGAATGATCTGCGCTTTGGTCAAATGGATTAGGGGCGTTCTGATCCTGATTTTTATGTCGCCCTCCACGCCCCCTTTTGTGGCAAGGTTCGCCATGCGTTCAAATGCCTCGATATACTCGGGCCTGCAATCCGGATATCCGCTGTAGTCTATGGCATTTACACCGATAAAAATGTCGGATGATTTAAGAACCTCGGCCCATGCCAATGCATAGGAGAGAAATATAGTGTTTCTTGCCGGAACATAGGTAACAGGAATTGTTCGAATCATTTCCGCTTCGTTCCGGTCTTTGGGCACATCGATATCATCTGTCAAGGAGGAACCCCCGATTTTTTTTAAATCGATATTGATGACAAGGTGTTTGGCGACACCCACGGCTTCGGCGATTTTTCGGGCGGCTTTCAGCTCGAAAGCGTGACGTTGACCATAAAAAAAGCTCAGGCTGTATATTGCATAACCTTCGTCCTTGGCAATTGCCATGGCGGTAGTGGAATCAATTCCGCCGCTGGACAGGACAACGGCTTTTTGCTTAAAGGCCATAACGTTGCGATTTATGCTCCTTTTTGTTTTCTGAACCTTGTACAAGTGTTCAGTATTCAGAGATCAGTATTTAACTAACCCTTTCGGTCTATATGCCTTTCTCTTTGTCGGGCCATATGTATTTATGGATCTGAAGATGAAGCCTGACGTTCAGATGATCTTTAAGTATCCATTCCGCAAGCTTGTTGGTCGGCATCTTGCCGTAAACAGGAGAAAAGAGAATTCGATTCCCGGGGAAATCCGGGCAATGTGATGAAATAATATTTTTGGCGAATGTATAATCTTCGTGGTTGCCGATAACAAATTTGATTTGATCTTTTGAGCGGAGCTTTTTTAAATTTTTCACGTCAATTTTTTTCGATTCATTGCTCGACGGGCATTTTATGTCCAAGACTTTAATGCATCGCGGGTCAACCCTGCTGATATCAAGGCTGCCGTTGGTTTCCATCATCACGACGTATCCATTATCGAGCAGCTTTGACACCAACATAGGGGTATCACTTTGAATCAGAGGCTCGCCCCCGGTAACTTCAACCCACCGGCATTTAAACCCCGAGACCTTGCGAATGATGTGGTCAATTTCCATCTTTTCCCCTTTTTCGTAGGCATATTGCGTGTCACAGTAAGTGCATCTTAAATTGCATCCGGAAAGCCGGACAAAAATGCAGGGACGGCCGCTGTATATGGATTCACCCTGTATGCTGTAAAATATTTCGTTGACCAAAAGGGCCATGGCAACTCCTTTAACTATTACCAATTATTATATATATATCCAATATCACCGCGAGATTGAGAAGTAAACCCAAACATTTGATTTGAAGAAATATTTAAAGTTTGTTTACATAAATGATTAATGTTATTTTTAAATTTCGATACACTCGTAAAAAGTAACAAAAACGCATTTTTTATGATAACCACGAAGAACACGAAGTTGAATTTATTAAATTTTTATTGTTTCTTCGTCATCTTCGTACCCTTTGTGGTAAATTTCAGACTTTTTATGAAATCATCATTTATCAATTTTGAAATAAATATTGGCTTTCACTGGGTGCCGCATGATTGGGATTTGTTTGCTTGAAAATACCGTTCAAGAGTATGCTTGGGGATCGTATACGGCTATCCCGGAACTCCTTGGAAATGATTCTCCGGCGAAGGT
>JAJDND010000014.1 GCA_022340885.1 Desulfobacterales bacterium
CGGGGAAAGCGCCCTCGAAGTGAAACACGTTCGAGGGCCTCTGGTCGTCCCGAAGTACGTCTCGATTTCAGGATGCCGGGTTGCTGACGAATATTATTACCATATCGGACATGCCTGGGTCCACCTGGAATCCGGTGGAAGAGTCAAGATAGGCGTCGACGAATTTATATCAAAGGTTTTGGGGCCTGCCAAATCGTTTGGTTTGCCGCCAAGGGGCGCACCTCTCGGTCAGGGACATGCAGGATGGCTGTGGAAACGTAACGGCCTCCAAGCCGAAGTTTTGTCGCCTTTAACCGGCAAGGTATTTCTTATAAACCGACGTGTCGTGGATGACCCGGAAATAATACACGAGGATCCTTATGGAGATGGCTGGCTATTTGTTATGGAACCCATAACTCCGGTAAGTGCTTTGAATTTGAACTCTCTGCTTTCCGGGAATACAAGCTTAAAATGGATGGAAGAAGAATTTCAAAAACTCTTGAAACTCATGGGCCCCAAGTATGAAAAATTGACTGCTACCGGTGGAGAGCTCGTTTCAGACATCTTCGGTCGTTTTCCCGAAATCGGTTGGGAGCGGCTGGCAAAAACGTTCTTGCGAACAGGAGGATAAAAAGAGGTCAGAGATCAGAAGTCAGAGGTCAGAAGTTTGTAAAAACTTTTTTGAGCCCAGGAGATAAGTCGAAATGAAGATGGACGAAATATACGAACCGAGAATTTTAGCGTTCCTGTGTAACTGGTGTGCCTATGCAGGCGCCGATGTCGCCGGTGTATCCCGCTTGCAGTACCCCTCGACCATCAGGGTGATCCGCACCATGTGTTCCGGAAGGGTGGATCCGATTTATGTGGTGCAGGGATTAAAAAGCGGGTTTGACAGTATCCTTGTATGTGGCTGACACATGGGAGATTGCCATTACCAGGATGGTAATGTTCATCTGTCCAAACACATGCAGGTGGTCGAATATCTACTGGACCTAGCGGGGATCGGACGTGACCGGATGGCGGTCAGATGGTTGAGTGCTGCCGAAGGCCGGCGCTTTGCCGAGTATGTGAAAGAATTTTCCGAAACAACTCGGCAGCTAAGCCCGTTTGATCCAAGAAAGTTCGAACTTCCTCTTGCGGCAGTCTGGGATGCTTTAACCACTTCGCGGTTGCGCTGGCTCATGGGAATTGAACTTCAGATCATTGAAAAAGGAAACGTCTTCAAAGAAAAAATACAAGAAAAAGATTACTGGCATCTGCTCCAAAAAGCTGCAGAAGATGAATACCATAACGCATTGGTTTTGGAAGTTCTCAAAGAGGGCGCCCAGTCTGTGAGGGAGATTGCACTGAAGACCGGTTTGCCTGTTTACTCGGTATCGCTTCGTCTGGGTGAACTGGAAAGGCGCCATAAGGCGAAGTTTAGAGGATATGACGGAAATATCAGCTTATTTTCATCTATGGGGACTGAAGCGGCATAGCCCCCTAATTGTAATTTTTGTGTATTTTGCAGGAATATTTTTCTTGGTCCAATCTTTCTTATCTTAAAAACAGTCGGGGGAGGTGTTGGAGGAATAGCCATGAAAGACACACCAAAAGATAAAAAAGTGGGGGCAGTAATGGTGATCGGCGCCGGTATCGCCGGAATGCAGGCGTCACTCGACCTGGCATCTTCGGGCTACTATGTCTATTTGGTAGACCGGTCATCCACCGTTGGCGGTATGATGGCGCAGATCGACAAGACCTTTCCAACCAACGAGTGTGCCATGTGAACAATTTCGCCAAAACTGGTCGAGGTCGGCCGGCATCGCAATATCAACGTCATTACCAATACGGAACTGGAAGCTTTAGAGGGTCAAGCCGGACATTTTGTCGCCCGGTTGATCAATCGACCCCGTTATATCGATCTTCTTAAATGTACCGGTTGCGGGCAATGCAGCCTTGAATGTCCGGTAACTGCCATTAATGAATTCGACTGCGCCCTGGGTCTCAGGGGGGCTGCATATATTAAATATGCCCAGGCCGTGCCATTGGCATACATTATCGACCGGGATGGATGCATCGGATGCGGCTTGTGTGAGAAAATCTGTATGGCCGGTGCTGTTTGCTATGATGACGAACCTCGTCGAACCACTCTGGATGTGGGTGCTGTAATTCTGGCAACCGGCAGCGAACTTTTTGATCCTTCGGGGATAATGCCTTACAACTACACACGATCTCCCAATGTCATCACCAGCATGGAATTTGAGCGTATTTTAAGCGCCGGCGGGCCCTATGGGGGCAATTTGATGCGTCCCTATGATCGGGAAGTGCCCAAAAAGATCGCCTGGCTGCAATGTGTGGGATCCCGTGAGCATCGTGAAGGAAAAAACCCGTATTGTTCCGCGGTGTGTTGTATGTATGCGATAAAGGAAGCAGTTATCGCCAAAGAACACGCCCACGGAGAGCTGGACACCGCCATCTTTTACATGGACATGCGCACATACGGTAAAGATTTCGAGGAATATTATGTTCGTGCAAAAGAAGAACATGGGGTTCGATTTATCCCGTCACGTATTCACACGGTGGAACCTGACGGAGACGGCGATCTGAAAATCAACTATGTCGATCAAAAGGGAAAAATGACAACGGAAATTTTTGATCTGGTGGTGCTGTCCGTGGGTTTTCAAGTGGGACGGGAAACCGTTGAGCTCGCCCACCGCCTCGGGGTAGAACTGGATCCATACAATTTTGCAAAAACAGACAGTTTTATGCCGGTGGCAACGACCCGGCCGGGAATTTATGTATGTGGCTCCTTCCAAAGTCCCAAGGATATTCCTCAGTCGGTGATGGAAGCGTCCGCTGCTGCGGCAGTGTCCGGTGCACTACTCAAAGATATCCGGTGGACCGAAACCAAAAAAGTCCAAAGTATCCCGGAAATCGATGTATCAGAAGAAATGCCGCGTGTCGGGGTATTTGTTTGCCATTGTGGAATCAATATTGCGGGCACGGTCGATGTATACGAAGTTCGGGAGTATGCCAAAACGCTTCCGTATGTGGTGCATGTGGAAGATAATTTATATACGTGCTCCCAGGATACTCAAGTAAAAATGGCCCAGGTTATTCGGGAGCAAGGGATTAACCGGGTTGTCGTGGCATCCTGCACGCCGAAAACCCATGAACCCCTTTTCCAGGAAACATTACAAAGTGCCGGATTGAACAAGTACTTGTTTGAAATGGCCAACATCCGCAACCAGGCGTCCTGGGTCCATAGCAACGACCCCCGTGCAGCCACGGAAAAGTCAAAAGATTTGGTACGTATGGCGGTAGCCAAAGCCGCCCTATTAGAGCCGCTTGTTGAGACCGAACTCGGCCTGAACCCTGTGACATTGGTGGTGGGAGGGGGAGTTGCCGGGATGGTCGCCGCCAAAACCCTTGCAGAACAGGGCTGTGACGTCCATCTTATCGAACGGAACGGTCGTCTGGGAGGACAGGCCAATTTCCTTTACAAAACATGGAAAGGTGAAGAAATCCAGGGCTATGTTAACCGATTGTCCGATGAAGTAAAATCCAATTCGAAGATCCGTGTCCACCTTTCTACCAAACTTACCGAGGTTGAAGGATTTGTGGGCAACTTCAAATCAACATTAACCCTATCAGAAGGCGCAGAGATACAAGTAAATCACGGCATTGCCATCATCGCCACTGGTGCTCATGAATATAAGCCTCAAGAATACTTATACGGACAGGATCCGAGAGTGCTCACCCATCTGGAACTGGATGCATACTTGATTAAAAATGACCCCGTGTTGAAAAATCTCAAATCGGCTGTTTTTATCCAATGCGTCGGTTCACGAAACGCACAGCATCCATATTGCAGCCGGGTATGTTGCGCTCACTCCATAGAGAGTGCCCTTGAACTCAAACGACGCAATCCGGATATGGCGGTCTATGTGCTTTATCGCGACATCCGTACCTATGGAGAACGTGAAGC
>JAJDND010000018.1 GCA_022340885.1 Desulfobacterales bacterium
ATTTCTCACCTTGCTCTTAGGGTTTATCGGGCTTGATTTCAAAGAGCTCGCCGGCAACAAACTTCTGGGCACGCTCGCTGCCTGGGACCTCATCGTCTGCGCTCTTTTAGCCTGGTATCTCATGGCCCATGTGGTCTTTGCAGAGGCCGGCATCAATTTGCCCGTTGGCAAGCCATGGATCAAGAGCAGCAGCTAATATTCCGGGCTTCGGCCCAATAGCTTATGACGCTTAACTATGCCCCGTCTGCAAAACGCACCGGGGCATCGACTACCGGAACCCAGCCGCCTGCAAAGAGGCCGCAATATTTATTCTTGCCGGGTGTTTTTCCATTTTGATTTATGATATAGTACAATTTTAACTGCGACGTGAACCTTCTTGCCTTTGTATCGTTCGTCGCCGATCATATGATGCCTTTCAAACGCGACATTTCGGTTTGAACCGATGTCGGGCATCGGTTCGCTGAAACGCCTTGAAGACTTTTCGGCAAGTCTTATTGCTGATTTTTGCAAAACAAGTCGGGTGCTTTGCATCCGGATGTAAGTTCAACGTCAAAAGCACCGGCCCGCCCGCTTCGCAAGCGAGAGCATTGCGGGCAGGCGTGCTTTTGCCTTCTTGCCGGGCGTAGCTTTAGAGAGGACGGATCTCCGCCATAAAGCTGCGGACAAATTCAAGCCATCCGCTTCACGGGTGGTGGTTGACTTGGCGGGGCGCGACAAATTTATCAATTTAGTATTCTGGAGGCCACCTCATGATACAGAAGAAACGGCTATGGATTGTTGGAGGACTGGTAATTATCGTTTTGGCTGGGCTGGGCGTGTTTATGCATTACTACGGCGCTTGGCTCTGGTTCCAAAATTTAGGCTTTGCCCAAGTGTTTACCACGGTTTTGTGGGCAAAATTCCTGGCTTTTGCAGCGTTTTTCATCATCTTTGCCGTTTTTGCAGGGGTGAACATTTATATCGCCAGAAAATGGGGGGCGCCGTCTCGATCTCTCAGGACGATTACGCCTCAATCACCGGTCACATCCCTGGATATTCTTTTTCAGGAGAAATACGCGCCTTATGCATGGGCCCTTATCGTACTGTTCTTGTCCGGCATCATGGGGGTGAGCGCAACCAACTCGTGGATGACCTTTTTGCAGTTCATCCATAGCTCCAAATTCGGTGTTTCGGATCCGATCTTTTCCAAAGATGTCGGGTTTTATGTGTTCAAGCTGCCGCTTTATAATTTTTTGGAGCAATGGTACTTATTTGCCCTGTTTTTCGTGATCGTCGCCGTCGGCCTCTCCTACTATATGGATCAGGCCGTAGGAGTTCAGCAAAACCGGTTCTACCTCGATACAAAGCCCAAGGTCCATCTGGTGGTTCTGGGCGGACTTTTTGCGCTGAAATTCGCCTGGTCTTACTGGCTGAAGATTTACGGTCTGATGTATTCCAACAGCGGCGTCGCTTACGGGGCCAGTTATGCAGATGTTCATGCCCAATTGCCGGCCTATCGGATACTGCTGGTTTTAAGCGTGCTTGTAGCTGTATTATTGTTTGCCATGCCCGTTCTGAAAAGATGGAAATGGGTGATCTATGCCATCGGCGTTTATTTAGCGGTTCTGGTCGGCTTTTCCTGGATTTATCCGGGCATCATCGAGCAATATGTGGTCAAGCCCAACGAACTCACAAAGGAAACGCCCTACATAAAGAACAACATCAAGCTCACCCGCCTCGCGTATGGTTTTGACAAGGCCATAGAGAAGCCGTTTCCGGTCAAGGACACCATGACCTACAGCGACATTCAGAAAAACGAATCCACCATCCACAATATCCGACTGTGGGATCGCCGGCCGTTGATTCAAACCTACAAGCAGCTTCAGGAAATCAGACTTTACTACGATTTCGACAGCGTGGATGTGGACCGTTACCACTTGAAAAGCAAATATACGGAAGTCGCGCTTGCCGCAAGGGAACTGCCCGCGTCGCAACTTCCCGAGCGGGCAAGAACCTGGGTCAATATGCACCTTGTTTACACCCATGGCTACGGGGTGGTGATGAGCCCCGTCAATGAGGTTACTTCGGACGGTCTTCCCAAATTCATCGTCCAGGACATCCCGCCCCGATCCAGCACTTCCCTCGAAATCACACGGCCCCAAATCTACTATGGCGAAGAAACCGATGAATTTACCATCGTCCATACCACCACCAAAGAATTCGATTACCCCAAGGGCGATCAGAACGTGTATACATCGTATCATGGAAAAGGCGGCGTGCGGCTTTCCAGCTATTTCCGAAGACTGGTCTATAGCCTGGACTTGTCCGACATCAATATTATCCTGTCCAGCTACATAACAAACCAGAGCCGCGTCATGTTCCACCGGATCATTACCGACCGGGACCGGACAATAGCGCCTTTTCTTGCGTATGATTCGGATCCCTATTTTGTGGTGGGTGATAACGGCCATTTATACTGGATCCATGATGCCTATACGACCACCAACATGTACCCGTATTCGGAACCTACGCAGCAGAGCCGTGATAGAAGCGGCATCAATTACATTCGAAACTCGGTCAAGGTCGTGATCGACGCCTACGATGGGGACGTTTCTTATTACGTTATCGATCCTTCGGATCCCCTGGTTCAGACCTACAGCAAAATATTCCCCACCTTGTTCAAGCCGGAAAAAGACATGCCCGCGTTTCTGAGAAGGCATATCCGTTATCCCATGGACCTGTTTCTCATCCAGGCACAGATGTATGCCACGTATCATATGACCGACCCGCAGGTGTTTTACAACCGGGAGGATTTGTGGAGCATCCCCCAGGAAATTTACAAAAATACACAGCAATCCCTACTCCCCTATTATATCATCATGAAATTGCCTGGCGCCGAATCAGAAGAATTTATCCTGATGCTTCCGCTGACGCCGTCGAAAAAAGACAATATGGTCGCCTGGATGTGCGCTCGCACCGATGGCGACAACTACGGCCAGCTCCTGTTTTATACACTATCCAAAGAGAAGCTGATTTACGGTCCTATGCAGATAGAGGCGCGCATCAACCAGCAGCCGAGCATATCTTCGGAGCTGACGTTGTGGGGCCAGCAGGGCTCCAGCGTGATTCGAGGAAATCTGCTCATCATCCCAATCGCCCATTCCTTTATCTATGTAGAACCGGTATACCTCCAGTCTGAACAGGGCGAGATCCCGCAGTTAAAACGGGTGATCGCCGTTCAGAACGGGCAGTTGGCAATGGAAAGGAACCTCGATGCTGCGCTGCGCGCGGTGTTTTCCGTTGCGGGCGTTCCGGAAAAGCAGCAACAAAAAGCGATCATGGGCCTGCCCACCGGCCCCCTTTCCGACATGGCCCAGCAGGCGCTTACCCATTACAACAAGGCGCTGGACTATCTCAAACAGGCCAACTGGGGTAAATACGGCGAGGAATTGGATCAAATTCATCGGATACTGCAGTCCATGGCAGGAAATAAAGAGAAAAAACCGGCCGGAATGAAATGATGTCGCACGTGGCGGGAAGATCTTCTCAGACGATCTTCATCGATGGCTACACGATGATCGGCGCATCTTTTGCGGCTTCGTATTGCTCTTTTCTAACCGGCCAGTACCAGACGGCGCCGTCGGCAGCCATTAAAAAACCTGCGATGATGAGAAATGAATCAAAGATGGTCAACATGCTCAGGCCGAAGTACTCGATAAGGCCCAGCCCGATACTCATGAACGCAACGCCGGTGCGAATAAAGGAAAGGCCCGTCCGGGCACGGGCATAGATGGTCCGATAACAACCTTCCACAGTACGCTGTGCCGCGAGGGAATTTCTTTCATGGGCCAATGAGGATCGCGCTTTGTTATCCAGGGAGGGCTCGATGAAAACACAACTGTTGGGCAGCATGTCGGCCAGCCGTGCCAGCATGGTCCATTTTTCGGACGGCTTTTCCGGCTTTCTCTCGACATACTGATAGTTTTCGAGAAAATACAGGGTTGCTGCGGATACTTCCACAAGGGTCTGATGCTTCGGCGGACGCAATATGGATCTTTTGATCCTAAAGTAGGTGGAGATCCCGACAATGACGATGCAAAAACCCGACGCGATCATTACCCAGTAAAGGGGAACCAAGGAGGCGATCGGCCGGATACGCAGCAGCGCTCTCCCCAGCATGATCAATCCCAGTCCCCAGCGGAGCAGACTGAGGTAAGTTCTGGCCCTGGCAAAATCGGTTCGATAGCAGGCCAGTTTCGTTCTCCAGCGGGCCATGGTATTGCGCCAGAAAGCGAGACCGGTTCGTTCATTGCCGATGATCTGTTCGGGAATGGAATTCAAAAAGTCCTGGATAAAGGCTCTGATGTCCTCTCCCAGCGCAACTCTGAATTCATAGTCTTTTGCCGGGATGCATCTTTTGACTTCGTAAACCACCCGGGAATCCTGCGGGTCGCTCGCTGCAACCACAACCGTCTCGTGATCCTTGATGATGGGAAACCACTGGCTGGCGCATAGCATATCGGCATCCAGCCCTGTCAGCAATTCCGGCGGCACGGGAAGTCTCTCGTCATATTCGGCCCACCGGCAATGATAGTACTCGGAAAGGGCTTCGAGAATTTTCCGCCG
>JAJDND010000063.1 GCA_022340885.1 Desulfobacterales bacterium
CATGTCTTCGTGTACGAATGGCACACCCACCAGGTTTGAGGCGGTTTCACTGGTATATGTCTTGCCGCATCCGGTGGGGCCGATGATCATGATGTTGGCTTTCGGCGCCTGTGTGTGTTGCAGGGCAATATCGATGTCTCCCCTGCTGTCCGCCAGCCCTTTTTTAAGCGCCTGTCCCAGTCTTCGATAATGAAAGGAAATGGCGGTGCACATGATTTTCTTTCCTTGCTCCTGACCCACGACAAAACGGTCCATATCTGCTTTTAATTCGGATGGCGTTTTGTTAAACTCTATAATATCCTGAACAGCTTTGCTTTCCTGATCTTCTTTCAATCGCTCTATCTTTTCTTTTATGCGATCTTGTTTTTGCTTTGATATACGTTCATCCATTGGTGTTATTTCCTGTTCGTTTCCATACGGTTTCGTTTGACGCGTTCATGTAAGAAAAGTGTCTCAAAGTGATAGCGCCTCAATTTTTCTCTGCTTATTGCCGGATTAAGGCGATACAAAGATTTGCACAACAGAATTTCTTCCGGTGAATGTGCGAATTCGAGATATGGGGTGTCGGCTTGATGGATAATCGACATGATAAAATCATACTCCTCTTTCGCAACCAGAGAAAATATAGACCTGACCACAGGTGTCTTCACCCTGATCCGTAAAAGGTTAAGGTTTTCCGCGCTGAATTGATCTCCAACAGTGTCGAAAATGTCAAGGAAACTCTCTTTGAGACCGTATTGCCGGACGATAGCGCTGATTTGGTTAAATACATCGGTCTTTATGGGCTTTTTTTGCCGCTGCTTCGCGCGATTGTGTTTTATATGCCCAATTAAATCCATGTGTACGACCCATATTCCGAATATCCGGTAGCACCTGATTTTATGGCCGGGTTACCGGACGGATGCCGGAACAGATTTGTTGTATTTTAATTATATAAGATAGTCATCAAAATCAATTGTGGGTATATGGACCCATAATTTATCCAGGCTGTGATAACCGTTTCGTCGACGGTGATCGTAGCCGTATCGCAAGGCGGTTAGTCCCTCTTCCAAAGTATCGATAATGCGCTGGGTTGTCATTTCATCCGTCGGATTGAAATGCTTGAGGCAGATTTCCTGCCCTGATTTATATTCGAGCAAAAACGGATGCTTGTATTTTTCCATTACAAACGGTTTGGAGGGCATGTAGGTGGAAACCGCAACCCTGCAGTCCGGAAATAAATAGTTTCGCCCGTAATAATCCTTAAGCACGTAATCTCCCGAGTGCTTATAAACATGATATTCCTTCCGGTCGGCATTTTTTCTGATAAAGCCGAAGCCGTCGATTTCCAAAGCACCGGCGTCCGCAATGTAAAGCAGCGTGGCAATGTGTTCGGGTTTTATCCGGCTGAATTGCTGCCGCACTTGAAGTGATTTTGTTATACGCTCAACCTCGTCGGCCAATACTTTCGCATGGACGGCGCTGCGGAACCAGTCCTGCAGTTTCCGCCCTGAGGTCAGGCCGTTTTCGGGCAATTCCAGGGTACCCGTTTGATTTCCGATATTCTTCAGAATTTCTTTTAACGGTGCAATATCCGTAAATGTTTTCGCTTCTTGGAAATAGCTTTCCGGGATGTCGATCTTTTGCCCGACAAGATCCAAAATTTCTTCATCGCTCAATTTCTTGCGTTTCAATCCTTTATTTTTCTTTATGAAATGAGGCATTACTTGAAAGAGTATGGTTCTGAGCGTTCCATCCACAATCATTCCATCGACCTCGCGCATAAGCTGATATCGCCGGAAGCATTCATTTTTCATGGTTTGATATGAATACGGGTCGATGACGTCATAGTTTTTAACCAAAGCATCGAGACGAAATCCTTTTATGAAATATTTTTCTTCGAGTTTAATTACGGTTTTCGACTCAGGTTCATTGGATTGCCCTGTGTTTTCGCCGGAATGAAAAACAGTTTGAATTTCTTTTTCTATGTCCGGATCAAACAAAAGCGGAAAATAAATAAAATCTGATTCCACCACCAGTTCAAGGCCGGAATCAAACAACGGTTTCATTATAAAGCTCCTGTCTTATGCTGCCACCTCATTCGCCAGTCACCAATCATCAGTCATCAATCCAATGCCGCCTTCCCCCTTCCTGGGGTTTTATGGCGCGAATGGGTACGAAAAGATATTTTTCACCGGCCTCTGTTTCTTCTGAAACAGCATATTCCAGTGCAGTGCCTTCGATCTCTTGTCCTCGAGACAATAGCTTGCCACCGTCCAACTGTCTTTTGATATCTTCGACGATAAGCTGTTCCTCGATGCTCAAATTTTTTTTATTTAAGGTCTTATCGCACAGCTTTTTAAGGGACTTGGCTGCATAACTTCCCGGCTCGTAAATATCGATTAATCCTTCGGCAGCATGTCCCGGAATGATTTCAAGCACGAGTGGCAGCAATTTTTCGGATTCATCTGTTTGAAGTTCTTTTTTAAGATCAATTTCCGTCATGTTATCATCCCTCCCTGATCCGGATAGAAAGTTACAATTTTAAAATTTGAAACGCTCTATTTAGTTTAAAATCGTACAGAACTGGTAGAATCGTAAAAAACATTTGCAGGTTTTTGGCCGTCAATGAGCATTCTACAGGAATCCACCATAATTCCGGCGGTGATCTGATTCGTCATGATAACGGAAGGGTCCGGCTGATAAATGCAAGCGGCCCTTTCCCGATGATAGGTTTCGGGGGTTCGTTTTTCAACAATATCATACAAGCCTAACAATTCCGCGGGCGTAACGTCGTTATCCACAGGATTATAGATTATGATCTGACCGGCATCGGAGCTCGTTCCGCCGCTGATCAGCACTTTGCCGTGGCGTTTGCTTTTTTCACTGAGGATGATTCTCGACTCGAAATTATCGACGCAATCGAAAACAACGTCATAGGATGCAATGTCACTGTTTCTATCGAAGCAGGCAACCAAGGCGTTGCTGCCGGTTCCAAACAGGGCGTTGAGTTTATTGGAAAGTGTTTGGGCCTTATGGGTTCCGACGGCATCATAAAATAAAACCTGCCGGTTTAAATTGGTTATTTCGACGACATCCGGATCCATAAATGTAAGGTTTCGAAAGCCTGAGTATATAAGCCCCAAACCAACAAATACCCCCAGCGCGCCGGAACCCACGATCAAAATTCTGGGCTGACCATGCGGTGAGCTGATGGTTTTTCTTTTATAGGAGATGAGATCCTCAGACGGCTGCTGATTCATTAAAAGATTTTTAGACTCTTCCAATACGATTCCGGAAACAATGCTCGCCAGCACGGCATCATCAAAATGATGGTTCGGCAGGTTATGTTCAGAAATTACCTGCTCAAGTTCCTGCCATTCTCGGCCTTTTAAATAGGTAAACACTTTGAACCCCTGATCTCCGTTTGTTTGATGGCAGAACCCCCGGATAATCGGTATGTTTTCCCTAAAACCTTTTTCGATCAACAATTTGTTCACCAGGCCGTACTGGCTTAGATCAACGATAAAATCACAATCTTCGAACAGATGCGCCATGACCGGATGCGTAAAGAAGCCTTCTATGTGGGTGAGCGTGAATCGATGGTTTAACTTTTGGGCGATTTCAATGAGAGTGGGGTCTAATACCGGCGCAAGGACAAGCACCTGGTTGATTCCCAGGGCGGATGCGGACATGACATAATAAGATGCCAACGAGTCGTTATCACCGACAACCCCTATTTTTGCATTTTCCAATGCCGGTTGATTCCATCCTTCGATACGTAGCTGTCTGTCCAACCGACTTGAACGCATCATGCTTTTTTCCATGGTATTTTCAAATCATCCGTGAGGCGGCCCGAAAAGGGATATTTCCAACGGGTGGTCGTCGGCAAGCCGAGGGCTCTTTTTTTCTATATCCTTTATCCGTTTATTCAGATATTTGACCTTTGCCCGAAGGTATTCATTATCCGAATCGAATCTTAGACCTGCCTCGGCATCTCGCAACAATGTTCTAAGATCGAGATATTCTTTCTCCAAACGTTTCATTTCCCGGCGCAAGGCCTGAAAATCTTTCATCTCCGGCATATCATCATAAAGCCACATACCCATGCTGCACCTCTTCTCAATCAAAAATTGATCATTGAAATAATATAGTGCATATCCGTCGAAAATCAAATTGACATGTTGCTAAAAATATCGATCCAAGATTCCCATTAAACGATCTTACCAAAGAAGCGTTCAAGTGGTCAAGCATCCTCATTTTATTGACAAATCGTTTTTTCCATATAATAGATCATTTCTGTATATTTTCTTTACCTAATCGGTGTGGTTGGAGGAATAAGTTTTGCCGAAAACGACGAAATCGCTGGCTTTGGCGAATCCTAAACGATTTAGAACCATTCAGGATCTGACTCAGATGCGCCCGGACTGCGGCGCATCGATTGATGACATCATCATAATAGATAATGAACGGTTACAGATTGTTGATTTGTTTCATATAGGAGATACGCTGAATCCATTCAACAGTCTATCAGCATCTTATGTGAGAACACATGGTGTCATCGTCGGCAGCTATCGTCGTGATGCGGCAAGCCCTGTGCTGTGGAATCCCCCTTTTTTGCTGCTTCCACTGTCGTATCACTTAAAAGAAAGTTTAGTGGTTTATGCAGATATTGGCAAGGTTGTCGGAAAGGTTTCCTGCCCATCGGGGTCATTTCTGTTGCTGCCGGTTCGCGAAGATATTCCAATGCCCTTGGGCGCCCTGATGGGTGAGGCTTTTAAAAACGGAACAGGCGTTCAGATAAAGATTCCAAACGGCACCTATCGGGTTTTCTACGAACAATTTGAGGTTCCGGATGGATCTAAACCAGAATTCTTTCAGAATATTGTAGTTCAGAAGCAGTGATACCGTTGAATTTTTTCAAAGGTATCATGTGATGAATCTATTTTTTAACCCAAAGCATGTTTAAATCCTTCATGCCCAACGGTTTTTGTAAACGGTTATCAGTGTTTTGTTCACATAGTTTTCGAATACATCTACTCAGCACCATTCGTCTTTCCGGAGCATGAAAAAAAGGGTCTAACGGAAATTTTACCGCACAGGATTCAGTCAGCCAAACATGAATACATTTTACACATTTATATTCCAAAGGGCATGTTTTTTGTCCGGCGATTCTCGTATCTATTCCATCTTTTAAGATATCATTTTTAGTAATTTCTGACTGACAGAACATGCATTCCATAAAAAACCCCTATCGCCAGCATCAAAATGCCCCCTTTTGCCCAACCTCTGCGTCAGGCTCAAATTTTAATCCTCGAAATACTCAATGTATGTCTGTGGTTAAAATTTTCGCCTTTCTTGACCTTGGGCAAAAGTGAACATTTTGAAACTGGCTTCACATAAAATATGATATTGACTAAAAGTGTTCTTTACAAAATCTCAACCAGCTCGATTTTAAAGGTCAGGGTTTTTCCTGCGAGGGGATCATTTTCATCCAGTACAATGCTGTCTTCAGTGAAGTCTTTAATAGTTACCATTGTGTATATTCCAGCTTGAGTGCGAACTCTCAACCGCTTCCCGATTTCTAATTTTATTTCCTTGGGAAAACCTGATCTTTGCATAACCGTTACGAGTTCTTTTTTATGAAGACCATATGCCTCTTCCGGAGAAAGCGTTATGGTTTTGGTATCTCCTTTTTTCATGCCGATGACCGCTTGTTCAAATCCCGGCAGCATATTTTTTTCTCCGATGATAAACTCAAACGGCGCTTCACCCATGGTGGATCCGAACACCGTACCGTCTTCCAAGTAACCTGTAAAATGAACTTTTACCCTATCGCCAGTTTTTGCTTCAGTCATATTGCCCCACATTCATTTGATTTTAAAAGAGATATTGTTATAAAGGCAGGTGTTGACGGCATCCACCATGACCTTTTAAAAATATTTTGTCAAGAAACGATTTATAAAAAAGATTATCCACGCTGGGCCTGCTCGGAATACACACCGACTTATTAGTGATATGAAAAACGAAAAACGATCTCACCGTGACACCATGCAGAGATGGGGTTTGGATGTCTGAAATAATCTTCAACAGCATCCGTCAATTTTAATATGTCGGATTGGCACCCCGTTTCACGGCAGAATTCTATGAATCGCTGATGAACGGTTTCAAGAATCTCCCGCAGTTGGAAATAAGAAGGAAGTCTTGCCCGGTGATTTTTCGTCTCAAAAATCAATTGGCAGTGGGCTGCGCGGGTTGAACTGCAGGCGCGACATACGGCGGGTCTGACCGTGTAAATCAGGCACATGGATTCTTTTAAAAAAAGACAGGGCAGTTCATGCCGCATCATGAAAATTTCATCAGCCTGTTTATCGGCAATCTTTTCATTAATTTCTCGGCTTCTTTGATGTAGTGTCTGTTTTTGACGACGTGTGAAGGCTCGATCCAGATAATGACCGATCAACATTGCCTCCGGAGGTGTTACCATGGGAAGGTTGAAACAGCAGTAATGGCATCCCGGTTTGCACGCGATCGGTTCAGGCAACGTTTCGAGAGACAGGAATTTCTGGATCGCGGCATCCATTCGCCGGAGCTCACTCAAAGTCCGCTTTAAGACATTGTCTTTAATATGTTTCATTTTCTTTTAATTAAAAGCATTGACACAAAATTGCAAATCCTTTTAAACTTTAAAAATACCGCATCATATAAAAGGAGCAATACATGTCAAACTACAAACATGGACTGGCTTTTCGATATATCCAGGGCACAAAATACCACAGGGATCAACCATTAAAAGACGATCTGGGATCGATTCCCGTTGTCGGGGCGTTTAAAAGATATCCGGAGTCTGAGCGGCTTCCCTTGCCGAAACCCGACTTGAACCGTCCTGCGAATTTATGGCAATGTCTGGCCAATCGCCGTTCCGAACGGAGCACCACATCCGACTTGTTGAGCCTGAATGAACTGGCGACACTGCTCTGGGCGGCCCAGGGCGTTTCGGCCCGGGCCGGCATTCATCTGCTTCGAACCGCGCCTTCAGCCGGAGCGCTCTATCCCTTTGAAACCTATATATATGTTGACCATGTTGAAGATATATCAAAAGGATTTTATCATTTCGATGTTGAAGCCTTTGCCCTGGAACGGTTGAAAGAAGGTGAATTCAGCAAAGAGATGACCGCCGCCTGTTTGAGTCAGCCCGCCGTGCGTCGTGCTGCGGTGGTGTTCATTTGGACCGCCATGATGCTGCGATGCATGGTTAAATACCGGAACCGTGCCGTGCGCTACATTCCCATGGATCTGGGACATGTCTGCCAGAATGTGCAACTGGCCTCAACGGCAATGGGTCTCGGCTCATGCCCCATCGGCGCTTTTTTTGATGATGACATCAATCGGCTGCTGGAGATCGACGGTGAGGATGAGACGGTGTTGTACCTCATTACGGTAGGCAAACTCTGAAGCCTTTGAGAAACGTCCCTTTTTGCCCGATCCGCCGGAGGCGGACAAGTTTCTGCGCTTGCCCCGTGGAATGCGTAACCTATTCCTCCGGGGTCAAACTCGGATTTCAATCCTCGAAATACTTTGAGCATTCCTGCGGTTAAAATCTTCATTCTCCTTGAACTCGAACAAAAATGAACATTCAACAAAGGAGATTCCCTTTGGGGGATTCTTTAATTTACTCGGTTAATATTTCAATGATGGGCGGGATCACGGCCGTGGCGATGTCCGTTCGGGAGCCGCCGCCCAAAACCACTTCCAGGCGGCCGCCGGACACCTCTTCGGCGGTTTGTTTCATAAAGCGGGCGATGTCTTCATAACATCGGCTGCTCAAGCCTAGACTGCCATAGTCGCCCTGATGGGTGTCAAAACCAAAATACCAGAAAATCAGGTCCGGCTTAAACGCCTTGACTCGCGGATAGAATTCATTTTTTACGTTATCCGCGTATTGCCGGTCGACATTTGAGTCTTTTTCAGCGCGATAGGAAAATCCCCAATAGCTGCCCGGCGCCCGGATGTCCACTTTGGTGCCGTCGGGTGATTCGGACGCCATGCCGCAGCAACATACATGGAGCACTTCCGGATCGTTTTTGATGAGATCCCGGGTGCCGTCTCCATGATGGGCATCCGTATCCATGATGGCGAAACGCCGGATGTTGTGGACCTCGCGAAGATAGGTGATGGTAATGACCACATCGTTGAAACAGCAATAGCCGCCGAAATAATCTTTACCGGAATGATGGCCGCCTGCGCCGATGAGGGCAAATGCATTGTCGATCTCGCCGGTGCAAATCTTTTCTCCGGCCAGAACCACACCCCCTACCGAATGCCACGCTGTTGAACAAAGACGGTCTGCCTCCACGCCCCGGATGAGTTCCGGAGTGTGGACCTTGAGTATCCATTTCTCTTCGATGGGGGGCGATTCATAGAGGGAGACATTATCGAGTGCCAATAAGTGTTCGATGGCGCCGGGAAAATCTTCCAGCCGGGCGCCGCGGGTTAAATAGCTTCTGCGACTGAAACTGGGATGGTAAAATACGCCGGTTTTTTTCATTATTATTCCGCTAAAAGTCTGACAGAGCGGGTTTCCCCAACACTTTGAGGTAGGAAGTGTCATTCAAATATGAAACGATCCATTGCCCGCCGGTATAAACAAAACAATTGGTGCTGGCTGTATCTTGTTGAATTCGCCAGAAATTACTGTTGTCTATCCCTATAAGGCTGCAACAGACGACCTTGTTCGGCACCCGGTGAGCGACCAGGGCGATGTTCTCGTTTTGATGTTTTTCTCTAAGATGGTCAATGGCGTCCATGACGCGCACCCGAACCCCTTCCAGGCTTTCTCCATTGGGAAACGTAACCTCATGGGGTTTTTTCATCCACAGATCGTAAAGGTCCGGATATTTTTTTTGAACTTCAACCAGGCTGACGCCTTCCCATTCACCATAGCTGATGTCGATAATGGCCTCAAGGGGAGTGACGGGGATATTTTGAAATTTGGCTATATTTTCAGCTGTTTCCATAGATCGGGACAAAGGGCTGCTGTAAACGGCGTGAAGTGTTTCGTTTTTGAGGGCTTCACCGGCAAGATGCACTTCTTTTTTTCCGGTTTCATCCAAAGGAATATCCATGCGACCCCGAAATACCTCTTCCAGATTCCAGGCGGTTTGACCATGACGAACAACATAGACTTTGGTCATTTTCTGAACCTCCGATAATATCCGAGATCTAAGCAAAAAGGAGGGTTTTGCAAAGGTCTCCATTCGTGTTCACAGGACCTTCTTTGGGCTCAACGCCGGTGTATATGTATCGGTTTTGAAACGGATGGGTGCTACCTGACTTCGATCCCTTTTATTTGCCGGTGCAATTCCCGGGTTTTTTCCCTTCGGGCCCGGTCTCGGTCTTCCGCCAGGCGTTGGACGTCTTTATCGGCGGCCGCCATTTCGGGATACGACAGATCTTTACCCTGGATGAATCCGTCGATGAGCATTCGGTAGGCCTGAATCATATTGGCGATCAACGCCACCGGATATTCGCGTCCCTGAATTTTTAAGGTTTGCAATCCCAGATCGACATATTGTTTGAGTTCTTCACCCCGAATGGCAAAGGCGATGTTCGGTCGAACCTGGATTCTTTCATTGATGCGGGTAATTTCCGCAGCGCTTTTTCCTTTGCGACGCATAAATTTTTCCCGCTGTGCTTCGGTAAGCAGACAGAAACGAAAACAGCTGCCGCTTCTATCCGGCCATCCCTCGTATTCTGTGATTTCGTTGCCGTCTTCATCGTGATATATTTTTTTAACATAGGAGTCCCTGGTCATTTCATGGAACAAACAGTTTCCAACGCCACCGATACATCGATTACCGTGGATCAGTATTTCAGTAAGAACGCCGACGTCATCCGCTTCTTTTTTATATGCGGCGAGTTTTTTTACCGTATCGATTTCGGTGCTGGCCACAATCTGCGTGGCGCCGGCATCACGGTAATATTCCATCTCTTTTCTGGTCTGGATATTACAGCCGACACTGGCATGAATCACCAATTCAGGATAATTGCTATGAATGAGTCTCATAAGATCCGGTGTCTTGACAATAACCCCTTCGATACCAAATTGCGACCATTTGGCCACTTTGTTCAGCACGCGGATAAACTGATCTTCCTGAACTTCCGCATTCACCGCCACACGAATCTTGCCGCCGAGGTTATCGGCGATTTGAACCGCCTCTTTGATTTGACTGTCTTCCAGTTCCCAGGCGCACTTTCTTCTGCTGAAACCTTTTGCCCCGACATAGACGGCATTGGCGCCGCTTTCCAACACGGCTTCCACCATTTCAAGGCTGCCGCCGGGAGCCAGCAATTCGTTCATCTTATTAGACCCTCCTTGATGTTCAAACGGTGCTTTTTACATTCCTGAGAATTAATATAATATTATAAAACATATAAGCGATAAATTCAATATCAGATTATTAAGCGTCAACTGGAATTTTAAAGGCTATGAATTTAAACGTATCTGCGGATACTGTCAAGAAATTTTTATAAAATCGAGCGTTCAAACGGGTTCGTGAGTGGGATATTATTTCTAATGATGCTT
>JAJDND010000067.1 GCA_022340885.1 Desulfobacterales bacterium
CGTCTTCTGCAATCCAGCATTGCCAGTTTGAAAAGCTCTGATTCTTCACGCTGTTTAAAGCGTCTGATAGAAAATCTTTTCGGTTATAAGTCGCGATGATGATATCAACAGTTATTCGGTTCATTTTCCAGGGAATCAAACCTCTTTTTCGATAAAATAGATCGTTTGATTTTTAAATTTGAATCCGCAAGTTGCTGCGGAGGTATGAATTTTAGCCTTTCTCCAGACCAAGCGGTATAGCCGTGTTTCATAAAATCGTTACACGATTTTATTCATGTTGTGATCCGTTTGAGTGTTAAGTTGCCATAATATATCCATAAATGCAAACAGGGTGTACAGAACGACGGCCTGCGGACCGAACATTCCATCTGCAAACAGGCCTTGTATGACAACGCTGACAAATGCCGCCATAACACAAAGTCCCCAGTCCCTGATAAAATCCTCTTTCCCGAAACGTATTATATTCCAGCCGAGACGAATAAAAACAAAATACACCCAACAAAATAACGAAAATCCAATCAGACCCGTTCTAACAGCGACATCCGCCAGAGAATTATGTGTCAAATTGACAGGCTCGGCTTGCTGAAATCGAGGAGGTATTCTGGAGTCATATTTTTTCAGGTCGATATAATTTTTATTTCCATACGTTTGCATCCCGAATCCTATCCCGGTTACAGGATAATCTTTAATAATTTCCAACGTTCTAAGATTTATGCTGATTCTTCTGGACCCAAGCAAAATACCGACTTTCGAGAAACGAGCTTTCAATACCGGAACAGTTATTACGGATGCTAAGGAGAAGATTATAATGAAAACAACTATGAGTTTGTGTCTTTTAAAAAATACAATAAGCGCAATAACGAGCGCAAACAACGAACCTCTTGACACAGTGAAACAGGTCGCCATAAGTGTTCCTAAAATGCAGACCAGGAGTATGATTTTACGATACAATCTTGTTTCCAGCTTGAATTGGTGCATTGATAAAAGCATGGCAAAGATAGTCACAAAACCAATAAGGTCAATATTCATCATGTGGGAGAATCCAAACCTTTTGTATATGGGAAAATTTAATATGATATAGAAGTAAATCAATCCTCCGATGGAGAAGATAGCCGCTGAAACAATGATGATCCATGAAAAAATTATGAGTCGTTTTCGACAATTGATGAAATTGATCAGAATGTAGTAAATGGCCAAATATTTGAGTAAATGTGCATAGAAATCGTGAAGGCTGTTGACTTTATCCAATGCGAAGAAGAGACCGACAAAGGCCCAGCCGACGAATAACGCAAAAGGAAGAGTAAACGGAGATCTGAAGGAAAAATCAATTTTTTTGAAACTAATTAAAAGAATGACTATGAATACGGACAGGTAAAAGCATATTTCTTTGATCGCCGTTGTGTGTGGAAAAGGAGTAAAAAACAAAAAAATCCCCATTAATACGGATACACTCAAATTTAATATATTTAAAACTTTTTCTTTTGAGTCGAGTTCGTTGGATTTTATTGCTGTATTAATAACTGTATTATTGCCCATTTATTGTAATTTCTTATCATGCTTTATTCATATCCCATCTGCTTTTGACGGGAAAAATTATTAAATCATTAGCACTTATAATTGGTTTCGAATTGTTTGTTTGGATATCCCATTATAGTTTCAAATTCAACTAAAATTTCCTTATGTCTTTTAGCCCGGAACGTTGACTTGGAACCCGGAACTCTTCGACTTAAAATATCTTGTTTTCTGTACGGATTACATGGTATCTAAAAGACCCGCGAATCACATAAAATTCTGACGTGATTTTATTTCAATTCCCTAAATGGTTAAAGGTTATAATGTTCAAACAGAAACTGAAACACCGGCTTCATCGCTCGCTTATCGGCAATGTGGTGGAGGGTTACCGAATCAAACAGGATTATACGGGCTGGATCGGCAAGCACAAAGCAGCGACCGATCCCCATGCCATAAAGCAATTAGCGGTTAAAACCCTTGCCCAAAAATACGGGATTCGCGTTTTTATAGAAACCGGAACGTTCTTGGGCGATATGGTTGCATCAGTAACCAGTTATTTTGACAGAATCTATTCCATAGAACTCAGCGAGGACCTGTTTGACCGGGCCGTAAAAAAATTTGCCGGATACAATCATGTTACCATCCTGCACGGTGACAGCTTTCAGGTTCTGCCGGAAATATTAAGACATATCGATGCGCCCTGTCTGTTTTGGTTGGGTGGTCATTATTCGAGTGGGAATACCGAAAAACAAAAAAGAGAAGCAGCGGTATTGGAGGAATTAAAGCTAATTTTTAATCATCCCATTAAAAATCATGCGACCTTGATTGATGATGCCCATCTATTTGCAGGAAAAAACGATTCCCCGACCCTTGAATTCCTGAGAACTTGTGTAGAAACCAGATTTTCTTATTATAAATTCGATGTTCGAAATGACATTATTCGAATATACAAAAAACCGTAAGCGCTGATTTCCCTATGAAATGCCGCAACGGTTGACAACCGAATCATAATAAGCGAATATCCGATTCAGTATTATTAAGACGAGGAACTTGAGGAAATACATCAGATTGAAAGCTCAAAGCTTCAATTAAAAAATGACAAGTGACCAAGAAAGAGGCGGATATGCATTTACGTAAACGGGTTCTGGTGACCGGCGGGGCGGGATTCCTCGGCTCGCATTTATGCGAGCGTTTGCTCAAAGGGGGGTGTGATGTGTTGTGTGTCGACAACTTTTACACCGGAACCAAAAGAAACATCGAACAGCTTATCGGCAATCCTTATTTTGAACTCAGTCGCCATGATATTACCTTCCCGTTGTATGTGGAAGTAGACGAGATCTATAATTTAGCCTGTCCGGCGTCTCCCGTTCACTATCAAAACGATCCGGTTCAGACTACGAAAGTCAATGTTCACGGATCCATCAACATGTTGGGACTGGCCAAGCGGGTCAAGGCGAAAATTCTTCAGGCATCGACTTCAGAGGTATATGGCGATCCCGTCATTCATCCTCAGCCGGAAACCTACCATGGGAATGTGAACTGCATCGGTCCTCGTTCTTGTTATGATGAAGGTAAACGGTGCGCTGAAACCCTTTTTTTCGATTATTATCGTCAGCATAAACTTAAAATTAAAGTGGCCCGTATTTTCAACACATACGGCCCAAAGATGCATCTCAATGATGGACGGGTGGTCTCCAATTTTATCGTTCAGGCGCTTCGCGGAAAACCCATAACCATTTTCGGTGACGGAACTCAGACACGGTCTTTTTGCTTTGTGAATGACCTTATTGAAGGGTTGGTTCGATTAATGGACAGCAATGATGATGTGACCGGTCCCATCAATCTGGGAAGACCCGGTGAATTCACGATTCTGGCCTTGGCGGAAAAGATACTTGAATTGAGCGGCTCAAGTTCCGAAATCATTTTTAAAGAGCTGCCGGCGGATGACCCAAGGCAACGAAAACCGGATATTACACTGGCGCGTGACATTCTTAATTGGGAACCTGAGGTTGAACTTGATGAAGGATTGAAAAAAACGATTGCTTATTTTCATAAGGTATTAAAAAAGTGAAGGAGAAAAAGATGGCTGTAAGTAAAGAGCTCCTTGATATCCTGGCCTGCCCCAAGTGTAAAGGCGACATATATTTAAACGATACGAAAGACGGCCTGATATGTGAAAATTGCAGGCTATTATATGAAATCAGGGATGATATCCCGATTATGCTGATCGATGAAGCAAAGCCCATAGACGATTAATCAAGTAAGCGGTTAACTCAATTAGCCTCCGGCCCCGCTTCCATCCCGGGCTTACAGGACGGAGGGTGGGACATATGCCCCGGAGGGAAAAGTGGAATAATGGAGTAATGGAAGAATGGGCTTGAAGGAGTTTTTACAATTATAATGTTTTATCCGCCTTTATCCCCAATATTCCAGCATTCCATCCTTCCATTCTGATGATAAACGTGTGCCAATAAGAAATCTTTATTCTCAAGAGGTTGTCGGATTTCCGACGCGTAAATTTCATATATCATGAGCCGACCTCAACCCCCAAGACCTGCCAAACTTGTAATTGGATTTTTCATGAAGGAAAAAAGTTTCGGGGGGGATGTCCTAAGAGCGCTTGTTGAAAAGTTTGGTCCAATAGACATCGCGAGCTCATGGTTCCCATTTGATTTTACCACCTATTATTATGATGAAACGGGCATCCCCCTGTTCAGGCGACTTTTCGGTTTCAAAAAACTCATTCAACAGCAAGACTTGGCACAGATAAAGCTGACAACCAATTCGCTTGAACAGCAGTATGCATCCGGCGGCAAACGACCGGTGAATATCGACCCGGGATATTTGCTCCATGAACGTTTCGTTTTGGCAACGGGAAAAAATTACAGCCATCGGATTTATATCGGCAATGAGATTTATGCCGATCTGACCCTGATCTATTCCCATGGCCGGTTTGAGCCTTTGCCGTGGACTTACCCCGATTATGCTTCTAAAAATGTAATCGATTTTCTTGAAAATGTGCGGAAAAAATACAGCTTCGATCTCAAGCAAACCGAAATCCCGAACCTTTTATAAGAAATGAGGTGAAAAAATAATGATAAAAAGCATGACCGCCTATGCCCTGGCCGAGAAGGCAGAACCCAAATTACATGTCTTGGCGGAAATCCGTTCATACAACAGCAGACATCTTGATATCGCGTTACGGTTGCCACATGGTTACGGCAGCTTGGAAGAAAAAGTCAAAGCGGTGATTAATGGCGCTGTCTCGAGAGGCCGTATCGAGATGAGCTTGCAGATCAATGACGATACTGATGAGGGCTATAAATTTGAAGTCAATATCCCCAAAGCCAGAGCATATTATGACAGCATCGTTCAGTTAAAGGAACATCTGGATCTTCAGACTGACGTGTCCATCGACCTGTTGATCAGAGAAGGCGGTATTATTCGGTTTGCAGAGATTGATCGGGATATGGAGACGGTCTGGTCAGTGGTGAAGGACTGCCTGGACGAGGCGTTGAAAAATCTTGTCGCCATGAGAGAAAAGGAAGGAGAGATGCTTGCTTCCGATATTGCCGACCGGATCAATCGGATCGAAGAAAGTGTCCATCTGATCAAAAACAAATCCAGTGACCTTTTATTACATTATCAGCAGCGGCTTAAGGAAAGAATTGCGGCTTTAAGCGGGGGGATGGTGGAGATCGATCCTGACAGGGTTGCGCAGGAAGCAGCTTTTCTGGCCGACAAAAGCGACATTTCGGAAGAAATCTTGAGGGTGAAAAGTCACATTAAACAGTTTCGCGCCATTATGAAGTCGGATGAACCCGCCGGCAGAAAACTCAATTTTTTAATGCAGGAGCTTCACCGGGAATTCAATACCATGGGATCTAAAACTGAAAGTACCCAAGCATCTCATATCATCGTCGAGGTGAAATCCGAACTTGAAAAAATAAGAGAGCAACTGCAGAATGTGGAATAATATAATCGGTTGTCTACTTTCTAAAAACGAAACATTGTTTGGATTTTCAAATTTTGGAGATTGGGATTTATTTGATATTTTGGATTTGGTATTTGGAACTTCAATAAGTTGGTATGATATTATCACATCGAATTGTTTACAACAGGTCGGATTAGCAGCCTGGAACTAAGGAAAAGGGAACACATATGGATCAGAATCTCTTGAACATCGGTTTTGGGAATACGGTTGTGGCGGAGCGTGTGGTTGCCATTGTCTCCCCGAATTCAGCCCCCATGAAGCGTCTTAAAGACGAGGCAAAAGACGAAAAACGGCTGGTCGATGCCACGCACGGTCGCAGAACCCGGTCTATTATTATCATGGACAGCAATCATATTGTGCTCTCCGCCATACAGGCGGAAACCATATCCCAGCGTTATACGGCGCTTAAAGGATCAGCATAGTCCATGATGATTTCAAAGGGGATGACACGAAGCGGTGGACATCTTTTTATCATTTCAGCGCCTTCCGGAGCCGGAAAGACAACCCTTGCCAAAGCCGTACTCGAACGACATGGGGACATGCTCTATTCGGTTTCATATACAACAAGAAAACCCCGTGCTTCGGAACAGGACGGTGCGGATTACCATTTCATTTCAAAACAGAATTTCGAAGCGGGCATTGAAACAGGGCAGTGGGCGGAATGGGCCGAAGTCTATGGAAATTATTACGGAACATCGGATCGTTTCATTGTTCATGGTTTGTCGTCCGGACGGGACATCCTGCTCGATATCGATGTTCAAGGAACGATTCAGATCCTCAAAAAATACCCTGACAGCATCACCATTTTCATTTTGCCGCCGTCAATAAAGATCCTTAGGAAACGATTGGAGATGCGAGGAACCGACAGCCCCCAAGTGATCGACAGACGTCTTGAATATGCAAGACATGAAATGGCGCAGAAAAATTTGTATCGCCATGTCATCGTAAATGATAATCTTTCAAAAGCCATTGAAGACCTAAACGACATTATTAAAAAATATCGCTAAGCTGAAAGCTCAAAGCTCCAATTAAAAAATGATCAATGACCAATGAGCAAGGAAATCCTTTACGGCATCAATCCGGTTTATGAAACCTTAATGGCCGGCCGGAGAAATGTTTTTAAAATATTCATCACGCACGGGAAAATTTCAAAGCGGCTCGAACAGATCCTAGCTCTTGCCGGCGCTTCGAACATACCTGTAGAAAGAGTTAAAGGATCCGACCTGAAAATGATATCCGGCACCGATTATCACCAGGGCGTCTGCGCCGAAACAGGTCCGTATCCTTTTGTCGATTTTTCGGAAATGCTTGTCGGCGGTAGCGGCAGTGAATCAAAACCGTTTTTGCTGCTGCTTGACAGTATTGTGGATCCGAATAATCTGGGTGCTCTGGTCAGGACAGCGGTCTGCGTGGGGATGAGCGGTGTTATCATTCCAAAGGATAGATCGGTTTCCCCCACGCCGACGGTATCCAAGTCATCGGCCGGTGCTTTGGAGCATGTTCGCCTTTCGCGTGTGACAAACATGGCCAACACGATAAAACGATTAAAAAAAGATGGATTATGGATAGCGGGAATCGACCGCACCGCGGATGAATCGATATTTACCTGCGATATGAATATATTCAATGGTGTTGTCATCGGCGGAGAAGGCAAAGGCATACGACCCCTTGTAAAAAAGCATTGCGATAAATTACTTTCCATTCCCCAAACCGGCCTTATAGATTCTCTAAATGCATCTGTGGCCGGAGCAGTGGTGATGTATGAGGCCTTTCGGCAGAGATTGCTATTGCCTAAAGGGAAAAAGGGAAGAGAAAAGAGGAAAGAGGGTAAGGAAAACCGCGGATAAACGCGGAACGCGGATAGATTGAAAAAAAGAAAGTCAGAAGGAGAAGGACAAGAAGGTAGGAAGGTGGGAAGGTAAGAAAGTCGGCAATTCTCAGAACCTCCAACCTTCTGATTTTCTGTTCTTCTCATCTTCTATTTGTATTTGTGTCCATTTGCGTTCATTTGCGGTTATCAAATTCTAAAAAAGTTACATGAAGGCAAGTCCAGCCAAAGATAGGTCATTTGAACCGGAATTTTTTAAACCGGATGGTCTTTGGATGCGCGCCGTCGATGCCGTGAAGGAAGCGTTTTTCCCGACACGCTGTCTGACATGCGGATCTTTTTACCGGGTGGATAAATTGGCCCCCACTAATTTGAAATCGATCCTGCAAACATTGAATCGTGGGGACCTGAAGGACTTCATTTCAGGTTCTTTTTTAAAGTCAGGCAAACATTACAGCAATACCTTTGAAAAGGATTCAAACGCAGGCGCAAGGATTTTTGCCATGTTGACGGCGCCGCATTTATGCGCTAAATGCGCAGGTACATTTTTGGCAATTGAATCTCCCATATGCTCAACCTGTGGCATTGTTTTTCATAGCAGGGCAGGAGAGGATCATCTTTGCGGTAAGTGCCTCAATGCCCCTAAAAGCTACGGAATGGCCCGATCGGCAGGGGTATATGACAAAGTCGTGATGGGTGCGATTCATTGTTTGAAATACAATGGGAAAATTCAATTGGCGAGACCGCTGAGCGTACTATTATATTTAATTTTTTGCCGTTATTGGAATGAGAACCGTCCTGATCTGATCATTCCGGTTCCGCTGCATAACAAAACGCTCAGACACCGGGGGTTCAACCCTTCTTTTCTTTTGGTCAAAGAGTGGGCTGCTATTCCTCGGGCTTTGGATGATGGGTTTCCGGTGATACCGGTATCCGGAGATATTTTATTAAGAACAAAATTGACAAAATCGCAAACAGGTCTTGGGCGAAAGGCGCGCTTAAAAAATATCAAAAATGCGTTCAGCGTCCATGACCCATCGAAAATCAATGGGAAAAAAATTTTGCT